>JAUVXG010000241.1 GCA_030603685.1 Pleomorphomonas sp. | reverse complement strand
GGCATCGGCAGAGCCCTCCTCTGCCAACGTCGATAACTGTCAAGGATGTCGCCGGTCTATTCTGTCAGGGATGTCGCCGGTTCGTACACGGCGACCCCCTCTCCCTGGTCCCTCCCCCACAAGGGGGAGGGGACGCGGTGAGAACCTACCCATATCTGGAAAGCTCGAACAGCCCGAGGCGTGGGTAGGCAGATCCCATCGTCCCCTCCCCCCTTGTGGGGGAGGGACCAGGGAGAGGGGTGTTTCAGGTTAGCGCCTACCCGGCCGCCTTGGACTCGCCCGAGTCCCGGCCGTCGAAATCGCGGATGCCCTGGCTGATGGCCCAGCAGGCGAGGCGGACGTGCTTGGGGATCGGCACTCGCCGCCCGCCGCGCTCGCCCCGCTCGTAATACTGGATCATTCTTCGCTTGAGGCCGAGGTGTTGCGCCGCCTCGTCCTGCGTCAGGCCCTGGCTCTGCCGCCAGGCGCGAAACGTCTCTGCGTTCATGCCGCTTTCATGTCCTCACAACCCGAAGGAGAAAGTGCATCAAACCGGGCGATTTGTCCACCGCGCCAAAAGCCAAGCCGGCAAGGAATCGCCACACCACTCCTGCTGCCATGAAACGACAGTGGGGGGCTTTAGGTTCCATGTCGGGAAACCGGAGGCCCCATATGGACGCCCTCGAAGACTTCATCATCCGCGCCAAGGCGGCCACCTATGCCGGCGACGGCGCTCCGGCCGTCAGCTGTCGACCCGGCTCGCACGATCTTTCCTTCGTCGACGGCGACTTTCGTTATCTCGACAGCTATTTCGGCGGCACCGACTTTTCCGGCCAGGAGGTGGTCTGGCAGGGCGACCGCCCCGTCTGGGCTATGGGCTACCACGGCCGGGTGCTGCGCGACGACCTGATCACCGGCGCGGAGGCCGGCGCCACCATCAAGGCGGCGCTCACCACGCTCTACGAAGAGCGTCGCTTCCTCGGCGGCTTTCGCTTCCGCCGCGATGGCCACGACTACATCGACATCGGCGACGGCGACTATCGGGCGTTCTTCGGTTTCGAGGAGATCCGGGTGCGGGACGTCCGTGCCTACGGGTTGCGCTACTTCGGCGGACTGATCCGGGATTGACGAAGGCTCGCCGGCCCTGCCGTTGCGGGCGGGACCGGCGAGCGGTTTCCTCGGTCGCGTCAGCTTACCTCACGAACCCCGCCGCCTGCGGCAGCGCCAGCGACAGCGCGGGAATGAAGGTCACCACGAACAGCATGGCGACCAGCACGAGGAAGTAGAGCAGTAACGGCTTGAACACCTCCTCGATCCTGAGCTTGGCGATGCGGCAGCCGACGAACAGGATGGGCCCGACCGGCGGCGTGATGGTGCCGATGCACAGGTTGAAGACCATGATGACGCCGAAATGCACCGGGTCGATCCCGAGCGAGGTGGCGATCGGCAGGAAGATCGGCGCGAAGATCAGGATGGCCGGGGTCGGGTCCATGACGCAGCCCAGAAGCAGCATGATGACGTTCATCATCACCATGATGAGGATGGGGTCGTCGGTGAAGCCCAGCAGCGACGTGGCGATGATGTTGGGGATCTTGGCATAGGCCATGATCCAGCCCATGACGGCGGAGATGCCGATCATGAAGATGATCATGCCGGTGGTCTTGGCGGTGTCGAGCAGGAAACCCGGGATCATCTGAACCGTGATGGTCCGGTAGGCAAAGGACAGCACCAGGACGTAGATCACCGCGATGCAGCTGGCTTCCGTCGGCGTGAAGATGCCGGAGATGATGCCGCCGACGATCAGCACGATCAGGAACAGCGCCGGCAGGGCCTCCATGGTGACCCGGAAGTTTTCCTTGAACCGGCCCATGCCCTGCGCCTTGTGCCCGGCGCGGCGCGCATAGATCAGGGCCGGAATGATGCAGGCCAGACCCCAGAGGATGCCGGGAATGTAGCCGGCGAGGAACAGGGCGGCGACCGAGGTGCCGCCGCTGGCCAGCGAGTAGATGATGAAGGTGTTGCTGGGCGGGATCAGCATGCCGGACGGGGCGGAGGCGATGTTGGCGGCCGCGGCCGCCGCCGGGTCGTAGCCGTCGTCCGTCTGCTGCGGGCCGATGGCGCCGCCGATGGCCGCCGCCGCGGCGACGCCTGAGCCGCTGATCGAGCCGAACAGCATGTTGGCGACGATGTTGGTCTGCATCAGCGCGCCGGGAATGAAGCCGATCAGCGCCTTGGCGAAGTTGATCAATCGTCGGGCGATGCCGCCGTTGGTCATGATGATGCCGGCGAGCACGAAGAAGGGTATCGCCAGGAGCGAGAAGCTGTTGACGCCGGTGAAGATGCGCTGGGCGGCCGTGATCGCCATCCGGTCGAAGGTGAAGATGGTGGCCATGGCGAGGACCGACCCGATGCCCATGCTGATACTGATCGGCACCCCGATGGCGAGGAGGATCGGGATGCTGATGAGCATGATCAGCCCGATGTCTGCTGCGTTCGGCATCGGTCAGCCCTCCGTCGGCGCGCGATCGCCTGTCATGGCGGCCTTCAGCCGCTGGCCATCGCAGATGATGTTGTAGATGCAGTAGAAGCTGGAGAAGACGCCGCAGATCGGCAGCGCCAGGTAGATCTGGCCGGTGCTGAGATAGGGAATGGCGGCGTTGGTCTGGCGCATGGTTCTGATGACGGCGTCCCATCCGCCGACCACCAGAATGGCGATGCAGAAGCCCAGGATCAGGACGCTGGTCAGGATCTGGAGCGCCAGCCGCCACCGGACGGTCAGCGCGTCGCAGAGGAGCCCGATGTTCATGTGGCCCTTCTCGCCGAACAGCAGCGCCGCCGAGAACAGCGTCAGCCAGACGAACATGATCTTGGCCAGCTCTTCCGACTGGGCGCCGGGGCTGCTGAAGAGATAGCGGCTGGCCACCTGCCAGGTCACGACGACGGTGAGAAGTCCGCACAAGAGAATGCAGCAGAAGGCAAGGATCTGGTCGACCCTTCGCTTGATCGTTTCCATTGGTTCCACCCCCGTCCCGGGACCGGCGGCGGCCCGGGGTTCCGGGGCGCCTGGAGTTTGCGGGCCGTCCCCCGGCCGCCGTCCGCCGCTGGGCGGGGCGGCCGGGGGACTTCACAGGATCAGCGCAGCGCTTCGATCTTCTGATAGATCGTCTTGGTGACGTCGGAGGTCAGCTTGCTGTCGACCAGCGGCTTCACCGCGGCGCGGAAGGCATCCATGTCGACGTCGTCGCTAAACTTGCCGCCGGCCTTCTCGGCATCGGCCCGGGCCTGGGCGGCGTCGGCCGCGAAGGCGTCGAACTCGTAGTCGAAGGCCTTGGCCAGCTCTTCCTTGACGATCGTCTTGATGTCGTCCGGCAGGCCGTTGAAGAGGTCGACGTTCATGACGAGATAGTCGGGGATCATCAGGTGGCGCGTGTAGGAATAGTACGGGGCCACTTCGACGTGCTTGAGCGAGGAGTAGACGATCTCGTTGTTCTCGCCGCCGTCGAGAACGCCGGTCTGGATGGCGGTGTAGACCTCACCCTGTCCCATGGCGATGCCGGCGCCGCCCATCTGCTTCAGCATCTGGACGTTGGTGTCGGACTGCATGACGCGGATCTTCTCGCCGGCGAGATCGGCGGGCGTCTTGACGAAGCGGTCCTTGAGATAGACCGAGCGCGCGCCGGCGGTGAAGGAGCCGAGCACGATCACGCCCTGGTCGGACACCGACTTGTAGAGGTCGCCGACGATCTCGGGATTGTTGAGGACCTTCTTCTGCTCGTCGATGCTGTTGAAGAGATAGGGCAGGTTGAACACCGAGAAGTCCGGGTTCCAGCTTTCCAGGAGGCTGGCGGCGGCCACCGACATGGCGAGCGTGCCGGTCTGAACCATCTCGACGGTTTCCTTCTGGGCGCCGAGCAGCTCGTTGGGGAACACCTCGGCCGTGTACTCGCCGTTGGTGCGGGCCTTGAGGCCCTCGGCGAACATCTGAAGCGCCTTGAACTGCGGATGCGTCTCGGTCTGGTTGAAGGCGATCTCGAAGTTCACGGGGGCGGCCGACGCCGCGCCGATCCCGAAGGGAAGGGCCGTGGACAGCGCGATGGCTCCGGCGACGACTGAGAGATAGGAAGCGTATTTCATCGGTTTCCTCCGTCTTGTTAAGTCGGTTTCAAGATCGTCCGCCGGCTCGGCGAGCCGGCTCGACGTCGTTCAAGCGCCCTCTCGGCTCTTGATTTCCATGTGCCCCGCTAGCGAGGCGATATCCGATGCGTCGGTCTGGTTGCCCGCGGCCATCGCCGGGGCGACCGCTGGGGCGGGCGATCGTCTGCCCCAGCGAACCTGCGCGTCTTCCAGATTTCCGGAGAAGTAGTCGGGACCGATCTCGCGGATCTTGGCCAGGCTGGCGCCGAGCCAGTCGAGGTGATCGCCGATGACTGTCGCCGCCTTCTCCGACTGGCCGGCGCCGATGGCGTCGACCAGCTCGACATGTTCGGCCAGCGCCCGCTCCATGCGGTGCGCCTGCGGCAGCGTCAGCCGGCGGAACCGGTCGAGCTGCACCTTGATGCCTTCGACGAAGCGCCAGATGCCCGGCAGCCCGGCCGCCGCCATGATCGACCGGTGCAGCGCCTCGTCCTCGTCGTGAAAGCCGTCGATGTCGTTCGACCGCAGCGCTTCCTTCTGCCGCTCGACGATGGCGCGCAGCTTGAGGACGTCGCTCCTGGCGGCCAGCTCGGCGGCCATGCGCGCCGTCATCTGCTCGATGGCCTTGCGGGCGAGGATCGCCTCAGGCAGCTCGTCGGCCGGGATGCGCGAGGCGATCGTCCCCGATTTGGCGATGATGTCGATCAACCCCTCCTCGGAGAGGCGCAAGAGGGCCTCGCGCACGGGGGTGCGGCTGACCTGGTAGGTCTGGGTGATGTCCTTCTCGGCGATCGGCTCACCGGGGCGGCGGCGCATCGAGATGATGTCGTCGCGCAGATGGAAGTGGATGAGCTGGGCGGAGTTCATCACACGGGTCGGGCTGGCCGGCCTGCCAACACCCCATCCGCCTGTGATCAATCCATCCGACATACCGCTTCACTCCGCCAACTTCGATCGCCTGCCTCATCGTTCTTGCATATCTAATATATCAGATATGCTTGCCTTCACATCCGGTAGACTCCGATCGCGACTTAAGTCGAGGTTCGGCGGGCGTTCGGGCTGGAAAAGGGGAATTTTCGGCGCGTTCGGCATGTGAGCCAGTTTGCGACCACGGCTGCGCCAACACCTTTGCCGGCGATGCTTGCGTCCGGTACTTGCGCCACTCCGGCGGATCGATCGGAGATTGATAGCGCTTTCACTTTATCGCCGGATGGCGGTCAGAGTTCACGGAACCGCCGCTCAAGCGTCATCGAAACGATAACCAGGCCCCCTAGCGTCCACTCCCGAACCGTTCATCCCCACAAGGAACGGACCGCTTGCACACCTGCTCATCGGGAGACTGTCATGAACCGTCGTGAATTCCTTATGGCCGGCGCGGCCGCCAGCCTCGTCGCGTCCACGCGTTTTTCCGCCGCGGCGACGCGTCTCGACCTCTACACCTCGTCCGACGCCAACATCTCCGACTTCTTCAACAACGTGGTGAAGC
>JAUVXG010000098.1 GCA_030603685.1 Pleomorphomonas sp. | reverse complement strand
CGGCGTGGCCGGAGGCGGCGGGGCTGACGCTGCGAGTCCGGCCCCTGGGCCGGCTTCGGAGCCCGCAGCAGGCGGCAACGGCGCGCCGGCAGCCGGCGGCGCTCCGGGTGGAGCGCAACCGCCGGTGGACGATCGCCTCGCGGCGTTGGTCTCGCTCTATGAGGGCATGAAGCCGAAGGCTGCCGCCGCTGTGTTCGACAAGCTCGACACGGGAACGTTGCTGGAGCTCGCTGCCCGAATGAACCCGCGCAAGCTGTCGCCGATCATGGCGGCCATGGATCCGGAAAAGGCCAGCCGCATCACCGGCCTGATGGTTGGCGCCCAGCAGGCGCAGAAGCGCGTGGTCGTCCAGGTGGAGCAGGTGGCGCCGTCGCTTGGTTCGGTGCCGGAAGGTGGCGCCGCCGGGGCGACCGATACCTCGCAGCTGCCGCAGATCATGCCGGCGCCGTAGGGCCGAAAAGGCGGCGGAGCCTATGGCATTTCCCTGAAAATCCGGTCATTTTCGAGGCTGAAGTAACGGCAAATTAAGCGCATGGCTCCTAGGCTTCCCGGAGCGCCGGTGTGTTTCGGCGCCATCGGGGTGTGTTCATGCGTTGTGCCCGGTTGCTGCGTGAGGTTGCTTTGCGTACTCGGTCGTCGGCCCGTCATGCGGCCGTTGCCGTGGCGCTTTGTCTTGCAGCCGTCGGGACGATGATCGGTGCGCCGGGTTTTGCGGTGGCTCAGCAGACCGTCGAGCCGGTGACCGTCGACTTCCGGAACACGCCCAACTTCGGCCGCATGGTCCTGACCTTTCCCAACCTAAATCTTCTTCCGCCGCACAAGGTGACGTCGGACAGCGGCGTGCTGGTGATCCAGTTCGACCAGCCGGTTACCCTCAACGCTGAGGCGGCGGTGACCAGGCTCGCCGACTACGTGCTGATCGTGCGAACCGATCCCGATGGCCTCGGCGTGCGCATGGCGCTGGCCCGCTCGGTCAAGGTCAACGTGATGGAGGCGGGACCGCAGCTGTTCGTCGATTTCCTGCCGGGCACCTGGAAGGGCGAGCCGCCACGCCTGCCCGACGAGGTGGTGGCCGCTCTCGCCCGGAAAGCCGACGAGATGGCCAAGGCCGCAGCGGCGGCGCAACGGCTCATCGCCGAGACCGAGAAGCCGATCCGGGTCGACGTCGCAGCCGCGCGCGCTCCTACATTCAGCCGCTTGAACTTCAAGTGGAACGTCCCCTTCGACGTGGACTTCCGGCGTACGGATCTCGGCGTCGATCTTCGTTTCAACCGGGTGGCGACGCCCGATCTCTCGATGATCCGCTCCGATCCGCCGCCTTTCGTCAACGACATCACCGCCGAGCAGGGCGATCAGGGGCTGGTCGTTCACATACTCACCGACAGCGTCGCCGATGTCCGCGCCTACAAGGACGACGACAGCTACGTCGTCGACGTACGCGGCCCGGACAACCCGGCCACCATGACGCCGCTCGATCGCGCGCTTCAGGCGGCGGTCTCGCCGTTACCCGCCGTTCCGGCCGGTGCGACGCAAACGGTCAACGCCGGCGGTCATGATGCCTCGGCGTCCGATCATGCCGCTTCGGCGGGCGACCATGGCGTGCCGACGACTTCGCACGAGACGGTCGCGCCGGCTGCAGGCGATGCGTCACATGCCGCGGACCATGCCGATCCGGCGACCGACCACGCCGCGCCGGTTCCCTCCCACGAGGTTGCCGCGCCTGTCCATGCCGAAGCCTCGGCCGATCATGCCAGTCCCGGCGGTGATCACGTGGCGCCGACCGCTGCCCACGAAGTTTCCGCGCCCGTCCACGCCGCGACGGATCCTCACGCCGCAGCAGCGGAAGTTGCCGACGCTGGACACGCACAGCCCGCGGCCAGCCCGGAGACCGCGTCTGCCCGCCCGGTGATCGTCTCGTTGGCCGACAAGCCGCATGCCGATATTGCCGAGTTGCCGGAGAACGCGGTGGCGCGGGCACTGGTCGACGGGGTCATCCGCGTCGAGTCCGAGCGGGTCGGCCAGGCCGTGCACATCACCTTCCCCTACAAGAAGGAAGTGGGCGCCGCCCTGTTCATGCGCGACAGCACGCTCTGGATGGTGTTCGACGACGCGGCGCCGATCGACGCCGCCACGCTGCAGGATGCGTTCGTCGGCTTCGCCCGCAGCATCGAGCCGACGACGCTCGACGGCGCCCAGCTGATCCGCGCCGACATGACCGACCGCTTCGTGTCGACCATGAGTCCCGACGGTCCCAAGTGGGTGGTGACGATCGGGGAGCTGGTTACCGATCCGACGCGGCCGCTGTCCATCGGCCGGCAGGTTCGCCCGGACGGCTCGAAGTCGCTCGACATCCCCTTCGGCCCCGTCTCTCGCATCCACACTCTGACCGACCCGCGCAGCGAGGACACGGTGGTCGTCGTGACCGGCAAGGGCCAGGCGCGCGGCCTCGTCAAGTCGCATGCCTTCGCCGAACTGGATGCGCTCGCCTCCATTCACGGACTAGCCCTTGTGCCGAAGGTCGACGATCTCGCGGTGACGTCGGATGGTATCCTGGTGTCGATCGGTCGGCCCGGAGGGTTGGCGGTGTCGACGCTCGCCGAGGAGAAGAAGGCGACCTTGTTCGATCTGCCGGCAGCGCTCGGTTCTTCGGTCGCCCGCAAGGCGGCCGTCATCGATTTCGGCGAAGCTCGCAACATCGATCCCGCCAACTACTGGCAGGCCCATCACAAGCTGATGACCGATGTGACCCAGGCGCGCGATCTGCCCGAGCGCGTCGACCGCTGGTACAAGGCGGCGACCTTCTCGCTGGCGCAAGGGCTCGGCCCCGAAACCACAGGCATCCTGGACCTTGTCGGCAAGCTGGCGCCGGAAGAGACCGTGTCGAGCCGCATGGGCGCGTTGAGAGCGGGCGGCGAGTATTTCACCTATCGGCCCGAGCAGACGCTGAAGCTGCTGGATCGTCGCGAGTTCGCCGACAGTCCGGATGCCGCGGTCTGGAAGGCCATGGCGCTCAGCGATCTCGGGCGACATGAAGAGGCAGTGGCGGAGTTCGCCAAGGGCGACTCGGTGATCGGCAGCTTTCCGCCCACCATCCAGCGGCGTTATGCGCTGAGCCACATCGCATCGGCCATCGATCTCAAGGACTACACCACGGCGCGCGATCTGCTGGCGCGGCTCGATCCGAACAGCGTCAGCGCCAGCGAGCGCTCGCGGCTCGACCTGCTCAACGCCCTGGCGCGCGATGCGGCCGGCCACGCCATGGATGCCGTGACGCTATTGTCGAACATCGTTCGCGAGGACAAGGGGCCGGTGGCCGCCGAGGCCACCTATCGCCTGGTCCAACTGCAACGGCGGGAGGGGCTGATCACCCTCGACCAGGCCATCGACCGGCTGGAGCAACTGGCCGTCGCCTGGCGCGGCGACGAAATGGAACTCAAGACGCTGCGCCTGCTCGGTCAGTACTCGATCGAAGCCGGAAACTATCGTCGCGCGTTCGAAGTGATGCGCGTGGCCGAACAGGTCAATCCGAACTCCACCACGTCCCGCCAGATGACCGAGGAGATGCAGACGGCCTTCTCTCAGGTCTTCCTCGACAAGAAGCAGTCCAATCTCAGCCCGGTCCAGGCCCTGTCGCTCTACTACGATTATCGCGAGCTGACGCCGAGCGGACGCCGGGGCGATGCCATGGTGCGCAAGCTGGCCGATCGCCTCGTCGAGGTCGATCTGCTGCCGCAGGCGGCCTCGCTGCTGGAATACCAGGTCAAGAACCGCTTGCGTGGCGCCGCCCGTGCCCAGGTGGCCGCCGACCTCGCCATGGTCTATCTGCTCGACGGCCGACCGGACAAGGCGATGTTCACGCTGTCGACCACGCGCCAAGCCTCGCTGCCGGTGGCGATCGAGCGGCAGCGACGCACGGTCGAGGCCAAGGCCATGGCCGAATCCGGCAATCCCGACGGCGCGCTGGAAGTGCTGGCACCGCTCGACGGGGTCGAGATCGGCCGTCTCAGGGCCGATATCCTCTGGTCGGCCAATCGCTATGCCGACGCCGGAACGGCCTATGAACGTACGCTTGGCGCCCGCTGGACCGATGCCATGCCGCTCAGCGACAGCGAGCAACTGGGCGTGCTCAAGGCCGGGATCGCCTACACCCTGGCCGGCGATCGCATGAGCGTCGATCGGCTCCGCTCCAAGTATACCGAGAAGATGGCGCCGACCGCCAACGGTTCGGCCTTCGATGCGGTGACCGGCCCCATCGTGGCGAGCGGAAGCGATTTCCAGAGCATCGTGAAATCGATCGCCGACGCCGATACCATGAAGAGCTTCCTGGCCGACTATCGCAAGCGCTACCTGGATGTCGAAACCGGCGACAAGCCCGACATGGTGACGCCTCCGGAGGGAGCCGCCGCGCCGAAGCAGACGGAGTCCAACGCGCAGGTGGATGCCGGCGGCACGACCAGCGCCGGCTGAGTCTCCTATCCGCCGCCGTAGCTGCGAACAAGGCTGCCGGCGAGCATCGCCCAGCCGTCGACGAGCACGAAGAAGATCAGCTTGAACGGCAGCGACACCACCTGCGGCGGCAGCATCATCATGCCCATGGCCATTAGGATCGACGCCACCACCATGTCGATGATCAGGAAGGGCAGGTAGATCAGGAAGCCGATCTCGAAGGCGCGACGCAGTTCGGAGATCATGAAGGCGGGGATGATGATCCGGGTTTCAAGGTCTTCCTGGGTCTCCGGCTGCGGCAGACCGGCAAGGTCCACGAACAGGCGCAGGTCAACCTCGCGGGCGTGCGCCAGCATGAAGGCCCGCATCGGCTGCATGGCGCGGGTGAACCCCTCGGTCAGCTCGATCTGGGTGTTGACCACGGGTTCGATGCCGTTGGTGTAGGCGTCCTGGAACGTCGGCGCCATGATGAAGGCGGTGAGGAACAGCGCCAGCGAGATCATCACCGCGTTCGGCGGCGCCGTTTGCAGGCCGATCGCCGACCTGAGCAGCGACAGCACGACGACGATTCGCGTGAACGACGTCATCATCACGACGATCGACGGAGCGAGGCTGAGAACGGTGAGCAGCCCGACGAGCTGAACCGCGCGTTCGGTCAGCGTCGACCCTTCGCCGAGCGTGATGCTGACGTCCTGAGCGAGGGCGAGGCCGGACGAGAGACCGAGCCACAGGAGGCCGAGAAGAAGCGGGCAAAGCAGGATGACAAGCCGCCGGACGCCACGGCGGCCACGCGGTGCCGTCCTCGCCTCCCGTCCGTCCTGTCCGCCGCCGTCCGTCGTCATCGCGCCCATCCGAAAGGATCGGCACGCCACGCGCCCGATCGCGGCCGGACACGAATCATCCGGCGTTTCGCGACACTGTCGCCCCGGCCGGCAGACGGCTCAAGGCGACAGGCATCGAAAGCGCGTGAGAGCTCAGCGTTTTCCCTTGGAATCACCGGCCAGATCGTCGAGCAGACGGGCCATCTCGTCTTCCAGCGACGAAAACTCGGCGCTGTTGCGGACGTCTTCCTCCGGCTTCTCTGCGACGGGCTTCTCGGCCGCGCGCGGAGCCGCCTCCGGTTCCGGAGGAGCGGCCGGTTCCGGAGCCGGCTCTACGACCCGAGGCTCGGCGGCGAGCGGCCTGACCTGCGAACGGGTCGGGATGGCAGGCGCCGAGGACTCGCGGGTCGCGACCGGCTCGCGTGTTGCCACCGGTTCGCGCGGCGGAGACGGTTCCCGGGTCGCTACCGGTTCGCGCGGCGCGATCGGACGCGGGGCCTGGGTTGTGCGCGGTCGAAGCCAGGCGGATGCGGCAGACGCGACCGGTTTGGGCGGCTCGGGCTTGGGCGCCGGTTCCGGTGCGACGGCAACGGGCGGTTCCGCCGCCTCGATCTTCATTTCCTCGATCTCGCTTTTCAGCGCCTCGTCGAGCTGGCGGGCGAGATCGTCAAAACCGGGGGCTTCTTCCACGTCGGGAATGGACTCGGCGGTTACGACACGTGCCGGCTCCGGCTTGCGCTCCACCGGGGCCTCATGCGCGGGCTCAACCCGGTCTGTCGGCTGCTTGTCGGGCACGATCGGCGAAATGGGCGCCACCGTCGGCTCGACGCGGTGGGCTTCCGGCGGAATGTAGGGCGAGGGCGACGCGCCCCGGGCGATATCCGGCGTGCGAGGCTGTGCGCGGTTGAGCCGTGCCTGGATCGACGTCGCCTTCGGATGCTCGCCGGCCACGTGGGACGGGAAGGCGGGGCGGACGGGCTCGGCGGCGGCGGGCTGCCTCGGAATGGTGACGGGGCGGACCGTGGCGGGCGCTTCGACCATCGGAGCGGCGGGTGCGGCTCCCACGGCGGGCGTGTCGGCGGCGGATGGTTCGGCATCCTCGGCGGGGGACGCCGAGGCGGTCGCCGGGCGGGCGGTCCGTCCGAGACTGCCGACCGGAACGCCCCGGATGATGGTCGGCTCAACGACCAGGTCGTTGCCGCCGCCCACCAGGATAAGATGCTCGACGCCGTCTCGTCGCACCAGCAGCAGGCGCCGACGCTGGTCGAGGGCGATCTGCTCGACGACCGTCAGCCGATTGTGGCGGCTCCGACCGATCGACAGCTGGCCGCCTGTGGCATAGTTCCGGAGGACCCAGCGGAGCAGCAGCAGCAGCCCGGCTACCACCGCGAGGGCCAGGGCATAGCGCACGACGGTTGCCCCCGTGGCACCAAACCAAGTTACCAGCAATTCCTGCATCTCACTTTTCCACTCAAGACCTGTTTCGTTGAAGGCGCCAGTTCGTCAAGTCGATAGCCGGTTTATCTCGAAATGGGAAATTATTCGGAAACTTCTTCCGCCGTCGATCGCTTCGTTCCGCTTGGCTCCGACGCCTCCCCTTACCAGAGCGTTGCAGAGCGCAACCATAAGCCCATTAGGCACTTTTTCCCAGCTATCAGCCAAATCGGACGTTTTTCAAGTCTCTCCTGGGGTAGAAGAATGGATTGTTAACCATTCATTAACCCTGAGCTCGGCAAATATTGCCTATGGTTTTCAGGTTGCGAATCCTTGTGACGGATCGCGACTTTCAGGGCGCCGCTCCCCGGGCGGTGTAACAGGCGGCCGGATCGGCTGCCAACTGTGGTGAGTTCTTCGATGTCGATGACCGATCTGCCGGTCCTGCAGGCCCTCAAAGGCAAGCTGCGCTTCCACGAGACGCGGCAGAAGGTGCTCGCCGAGAACGTGGCCAACGCCGAGACGCCGGGCTACACGGCGCGCGATCTCAAGGCGCCCGACTTCTTCCGCATGGCGGTGGAAGGCGAGGGGGAGGGAGGCGTCGCCACCGCGTTGACCAACCCGATGCACATCGCCGGGCCGCGCATCAGCAACATTGGCCCGCTCCGGCCCGAGAAGGTCGGCGGCTACGAGGTGACGCCGGACGGCAACGCCGTGTCGCTGGAAGACCAGATGATGAAGGTCACCAGCAACCAGATGGATTTCCAGACCGTGACATCGCTCTACCAGCGCAGCCTCGGCCTGCTGAAGACCGCCGTCGGCAAGAAGTGAGGTGAGGCCATGGACTTTCTGAAGACCCTTATGATCTCCTCCGCCGGCCTCAAGGTGCAGACCGGCCGTATGCGCGTCATTGCCGAGAACGTCGCCAACGCCGACTCGGTAGCGTCGACGCCGGGCGGCGATCCCTACCGCCGCCAGATCCCCACGGTGACCTCGAAGTTCGACAAGGAACTCGGAGCCGAGATGGTGCGGCTCGGGCGCGTGGTGCCCGACCGCTCCGACTTCGAACTGAAGTACGAGCCGAACAGCCCTGCCGCCGACGCCAGCGGCAACGTCAAGTACCCCAACGTGTCGCCGCTCATCGAGATGGTCGACATGCAGAGCGCCCAGCGCACCTATGAGGCCAACCTCAACGTCGTCTCGTCGACGCGCTCGATGCTCCAGAGGACCATCGACATCCTGCGCGGCTGAGCGCGGCACCCTTAGCCGTCTGTTTGAACACAAGTCCTGACGCAAGGCCGACCGCGCCTTCGCCGGAATCACCCTAGAAGGATCATCGTCATGGCGCTCACCACCACCGCGCTCAACGCCAGCAATGTGTATGGCTCCATGTCGAGACTGGCGAATCGCGGTCAGGCGGGGCAGGCTGGCGACGCGGCTGCCGGGGCCGCCGGTGTGACGTCTCCCGATTTCGGCACCATGCTGCGCGATCAGGTGCGGGATGTGATCGATCAGGGCAATGCCTCGGAAGTCAAGCAGGCGAGCTACATGGCCGGCAAGGGCAACATCATCGATGTCGTCACGGCCGTGTCGGAGGCCGAGGTGGCGCTCGACACCATGGTGTCGGTGCGCGACAAGGTGATCTCGGCCTATGAGGAAATCATGCGCATGGCGATCTGACGCCGGCGCGGTTCGGAGCGGACGGCATGGGTGGCGCTGAGGTTCTCGACCTTGCCCGGACCGCCATCTGGGTGACCATCAAGATCGCGGCGCCGGTGATGCTGGCCGGCCTCGCGGTCGGTTTTGTCGTGTCGCTGTTTCAGGCGCTGACGCAGATCCAGGAACAGACCCTGGCCTTCATCCCGAAGATTCTGTCCATCTTCATCGTGCTGATGCTGGTGCTGCCTTTCATGGCCGACTCGCTCAACAGCTTCATGGTGACGCTCAGCGAATGGATCGTCCGGGGATGACCATCCGCATCCTTCCCGACGTAACGGTGCTGTTCATCCTGCTGTTCGCCCGCATCGGCACGCTGTGCATGCTGATGCCCGGCATCGGCGAGCCGACGATTTCCTCGCGCGCGCGCCTGACCTTCGCGCTGCTTCTCACCGCCGTCTTCTACCCCCTCCTGTCGAACCGGCTGCCTTCAGGGCTTGCCAACGACATGAACCGGTTGATCTTCGCGCTGATCGCCGAAGTCATCATCGGCGTCGCCATCGGCCTGACCGCGCGCCTTCTGATGAGCGTGATCCAGATCGCCGGCACGGCCATCGCCTCCGACATCGGTCTCGGTTTTGCCCAGAGCGTCGACCCCACCATGGGCCAGCAGGGCGCCATCATCTCGTCCTTCCTGTCGGTGACGGGGGTGACCATCATCTTCGCGACCGACCTCCACCACGTGGCGCTTGCCGGCATCGCCGGCAGCTACACCATGTTTCCGCCCGGCGAGTTGGTACCGGTCAGCGACTTCAAGGATGCCGCCATCCTGACGATTGCCGAATCGTTCAAGACGGCCTTGCAGATCGCCGCGCCCTTCATGGTGTTTGCGCTGGTCTACAACCTCGGTCTCGGCGTGCTGCAGAAGCTGATGCCGCAGTTCCAGGTCTACTTCCTGGCGATGCCGCTCACGATCATGATCGGCCTTGCCATTCTCGCCTCGCTCGTCGCCACCATTCTCGGCCTCTACCGGTCCTTCATGGAAACCGGTCTGATGCGCCTCGTTCCCACCTGAGGGCAGCGCCATGGCCGGTTCGGACGACGACAGCGACAAAACAGAAGAACCAACACAACGAAAACTCGAGCAGGCGCACGAGCAGGGCGACGTCATCAAGAGCATGGAGGTGAGCACGTTCTTCGGGCTCGTCGCCGTGACCGCCGTCATCGGGCTCACCGGAACCGCCATGACCGGAGCGCTGCTGTCGCCCTTGCGCGGGCTGATCGAGCATGCCGCCGAGATCGCGGTGGACGGAGGCGGTCTGCGCCGGCTCTATCTTGCGATCGTCGGCGGCTTTCTGCTGGCGCTCGCCTTTCCGCTGGTGCTGATGGCGATGGGCGGCATCGTCGGCAATCTCGCCCAGCATCGCATGGTCTTCTCGTGGAAATCGCTGGAGCCGCGGCTCAACAAGGTGTCGCCGCTCGCCGGCCTGAAGCGGATGTTCTCGCCCGAGAGCCTCGCCAACTTCGTCAAGGGGCTTCTGAAGGTGGCGGTGCTCGGCACGGTGATGACCATGGTGCTGTGGCCCGAGCGAGACCGGCTCGACGCGCTCGTCACCATCGACATCGCTCGCACGCTGTCGGTGGCGAAATCGCTGGCGCTCCGCATGCTCGGCTTCATGCTGGCGCTGATGTTCCTGATCGCCGCTGCCGACTATTTCTGGTCGCGCTACCGCTACATGCATCGCCAGCGCATGTCGCTGCAGGAGGTCAAGGACGAGCACAAGCAGACCGAGGGCGATCCGCACGTCAAGGGCCGCATCCGGTCGCTGCGCATGCAGCGGGCGCGGCAGCGCATGATGCAGAAGGTGCCGGACGCGACGGTGGTCGTCACCAACCCGACGCACTATGCCGTGGCGCTCAAGTATGACGACACGACGCCGGCGCCGGTCTGCGTCGCCAAGGGCGTCGACGAGGTGGCGCTGCGCATCCGCGAAATGGCGAAGACCGCCGATGTGCCGATCGTCGAGAACCCACCGCTCGCCCGCGCGCTCTATGCCAGCGTCGACCTCGACGAGGCCATTCCCGAACAGCACTACAAGGCCGTGGCGCAAGTCGTGGGTTACGTGTTGAACCTCAAGAAGAAGCCGAGTTGGCGGTCCTGATGGTGGCAAGCGCGGCGCGGGCAGGCTTCAAAAGCTGGTATCATCGGCCCGGATCGGCGAAAAGGCGCAAGTCGGCGTTTGCCTCGTCACGGGCGATTGCTAAAGATCATGGCGTGAACAGACGATTCCCGGCCGCCGCGTCAATCCATCCGTTGCGGCGCCGGCAGGCGGGCAGGGCGAGAGTAGCATGAACGAAACCGAGCCGTCGGCACCTTCCGTCGAAACGCCGATCGTCGATCGCTCCGAACGCGGCGGCAACGTGGGGCTGGTCATCGCGCTGGCGCTGGCGCTGGTGGCCGCCGCGGCGGTGTTCGCCGTGCTCGACCGCGCAGCGGCCGAACCCTATGTGCTCGGCCTCCTGGGCCTTCTGGCGGTGATCGGCGTCTTTTCGCTGTTCGCCATTGCCATCGGTCTCGTACGCCTTTCCTCGCGCAACGATGGATAGGTGCAACTCGCCAAGCGCTTTCTCGACACCATGACCGACGGCGTCTGCGTCACCGATGGCGATGGCCGCATCGTCTACGCCAACGCCACCTATGGCCGGCTGATCCGTGCCGAATCAGCTGTTGACGTCCGCACCGTCGAACGGGTGTTTTCGGGCGACCCGGATACCGCCGACGTGATCTTCCGCCTCGCCCAGGCGTCGCGCGAAGGGCGGCGGGCGATGGAGGAGCTGCGCGTCGCCCATCCGCTCGGCCGCATCGACGGCCCTGCCCGCTGGTACCGCATCCGCGTCAGGCCGCTCAACGGCCTCTCCATGCCGCTCAACGTCTGGCAGGTGGCCGACATCACCCGCGACCGCGACGAGCAGGAGAACAGCTTCCAGGCGCTGCAGCGGGCGGTGAACTTCCTCGATCATGCGCCTGCCGGCTTCCTGTCGGCCAATGCGCTCGGCCGCGTCGTCTACATGAACGCCACGCTGACCGATTGGCTCGGCTACGACCTCACCGAGTTCGAGGCGGGCGCCATGCAGCTCAAGGAGATCGTCGTCGGTGACGGCGTCGCCTTGCTCGACGGCATTCGCGGCGCCTCCGGCGAGGTGAAGACCGGCATCGTCGACCTCGACATGGTCAAGCGCAACGGCCAGATCCTGCCGGTCCGCATCATCCATCGCGTGCCGGTGGGCAGCGACGGCGCGGTGGGCGACAGCCGCACGCTGGTCCTGAACCGTTCGCCCGGCGAGGACGTGTCGGAATCACTCAGGGCCGCCGAGGTGCGTTTCACCCGCTTCTTCAACAACACGCCGGCCGCCATCGCCTCCATCGACAAGGAAGGACGCATCGGTCGCAACAACGCGCCGTTCATGCGGCTGTTCGGCTCATCGGTCCGGCCGGACCCGTCGGCGCCACGCGGCCGTCTGACCGACGTCATTGCCGAACGCGACCGCAAGGCAATTTCCGAGGCGCTCGTGTCGGCGGTGAACGGGCAGGGCAACATCACCGGCATCGACGTGTCTCTGGCCGGAGAAGGCGACCGCTCCGCCCGCTTCTACGTGTCGACGGTCGAGGAGGGCGCCGGCGACGGCGAGGTGGCCATCGTCTACGCGCTGGAGACCACCGAGCAGCGGGCGCTGGAAGCGCAGTTCGCGCAAGGGCAGAAGATGCAGGCGGTGGGCCAGCTGGCCGGCGGCGTGGCGCACGACTTCAACAACGTGCTGACCGCCATCATCGGCTTCTCCGACCTGTTGCTCAACAACCACCGGCCCACCGATCCGTCCTTCCAGGACATCATGAACATCAAGCAGAACGCCAACCGCGCCGCCGGTCTCGTCCGGCAGCTTCTGGCCTTCTCGCGCCGCCAGACGCTCAGGCCGCAGGTGCTGGTGCTGTCCGACGTCCTGGCCGAGTTGTCGAACCTCCTCAGCCGTCTTCTCGGCGAGAAGGTGCAGCTCAAGGTCAACAACGGTCGCGATGTGTGGCCGGTGATGGCCGACCTCAACCAGTTCGAGCAGGTGGTGATCAATCTCGCCGTCAACGCCCGCGACGCCATGACAAAGGCCGGCAAGCTGGAGATCCGCACCTCCAATGTCACGGCCGACGAGTGCGCCCGGTCCTATCCCTTCAAGGGCATGCCGGCCGCCGACTACGTGCATATCGAGGTGGAAGACAATGGCTCGGGCATGACGCCGGAGATCATGGAGAAGATCTTCGATCCGTTCTTCTCGACCAAGGAAGTGGGCAAGGGCACCGGCCTCGGCCTTTCCACAGTCTACGGCATCGTCAAGCAGACCGGCGGCTACATCTATCCGGTGTCGGAAGTGGGTGTCGGCACCACCTTCCACATCTTCCTGCCGCGCCATGAGGCCCCGGCCGACGCGGTCCCGAAGAAGAACGTCGAGGCGACGCCGATCGCCGACCTCACCGGCAACGCGACGATCCTGCTGGTCGAGGACGAGGAGGCGGTGCGCGCCTTTGCCGCGCGTGCGCTGGCCTCGCGCGGCTACACCGTCCATGAAGCGTCGACCGGCGCCGAGGCGCTGGAAGTCATGGCCGAGGTGAATGGCAAGATCGATCTGGTGGTGTCCGACGTGGTGATGCCGGAGATGGATGGGCCGACGCTGCTGCGCGAGCTGCGCAAGACCCAGCCCGATCTCAAGATCATCTTCGTGTCGGGCTATGCCGAGGACGCCTTCAAGAAGAACCTGCCGGAGAACGAGCAGTTCAACTTCCTGCCCAAGCCATTCTCGCTGAAGCAGCTGGCGACGACGGTGAAGGAAACGCTGGCCGAGTAGACCGGGGCCGGCGAACCGGCCCCGAAGTTGCTAGCGATCAGCCCTTCAGCGCCTTGGCAATGTCGGCTGCGAGCCGTGCGTTGTTCATGACCAGAGCGATGTTGGTCTTGAGCGACGAACCGGCGGTGCGCTCGAACATGTCGGCGAGCAGATAGGGGGTCACCTGCTTGGCCGAGATGCCGGCGGCCTTGGCCGAAGCGAGCGACGCCGCGATGAAGCCCTGCATGCGGACGGCCGGGATCTCGTCGGTCTCCGGCACCGGATTGGCGACCAGCATGCCGCCGTCGATGCCGATCGTCTCGCGCGCTTTCTGGAAGGCGGCGATTTCCTCAGCCGAGTCGAGTCGGAGCGGGGCCTTCAGGCCCGATCCGCGCGACCAGAAGGCCGGAAACTCGTCGGTGCCGTAGCCGACCACCGGCACGCCCTTGGTTTCCAGCACTTCCAGTGTTTTCGGCAGGTCGAGGATGGCCTTGGCGCCAGCAGCGACGACGATCACCGACGTGCGGCCGAGCTCTTCGAGGTCGGCGGAGACGTCGAAGCTCTCCTCGGCGCCCTGATGGACGCCGCCGATGCCGCCGGTGGCGAACACGTCGATGCCGGCGAGGCGGGCGCAGATCATGGTGGCGGCGACGGTGGTCGAGCCCGGCCGGCCGGTGGCGAGCGCGAAGGCGAGGTCGGCGCGCGACAGCTTCATGACGCCGGTCATGGTCCCGAGCTTGTCGAGCGTCTCGGTGTCGAGGCCAACGCGGATCTTGCCGTCGAGCACGGCGATGGTGGCCGGAACGGCGCCGCGGCTGCGGATCTCGGCTTCGACGGCGCGGGCCGTCTCGACGTTGTCCGGATAGGGCATGCCGTGGGTGACGATGGTCGATTCAAGTGCGACGACCGGCTTGCCGGCTGCGATCGCGGCTTCGACTTCGGGCGAATAGACGAGTGGCAGGGATGCCATCATGCCTCCGATTGTGGCCGCACGACAAGGCCACGGAGCGGGCACGCGACGTCGGCGGCGAGTGATGGATCTCCGAGCCGCACTCTATACGACAGGATGGCTGCCTCGTGAAAGAGGGAAGACGCGATGCCCGGCAAAAATCGGAAATCGTCCTGATGTTTCAATGGGGCTTCATCAAGCCTAGCTTGGTCTATATCCCGGCCGCTGACGTGGCCGAGGCGACCACGCCCTCCGGCAATTCGCGCAGGGCGCCGGCGGTGGCCAAAGCGGCACGGGCTGCTGCCATGCCGACTTCCACGGCGGCGAGAAGCGGGGCGCCCGTGGAGAGCGCCAGCAGGATGCCGGCGGTCTGGGCGTCGCCGACGCCGGTGACGTCGACCACATCGGTCGGCCGAGGCGTGATCTCGGTGATGCGGCCTTCGTCGAGGATGGCGAGCGGCTTCGAGCCACCGGTGATTACGGCCCGCCGGGCTCCGGCTGCCGCCAGACGTTCGGCCGCCTCGATCGGCCGGCTCACCGGATGACCGACGAGGAGCTCCGCCGACGGGAGATTGCAGATGAAGAGCGCGCCCGATGTGACGAGCGCCTTGAGACGCGGGGCCTTGGCTCGCGAAATGGCATCGACCACCAGCCTGTCGCCATGGGCCTCGGCAAGACGGAGGAGTTCGCCAGCGGCGAGGTTGGCGTCGGCGAAGACCAAGGCGGTGTCGTCGGCGTCGAGCGCGGCCGCCGGCAGCACGAAGGAATCGTAGAGACCAAGGTCCGAGATGGCCGAGACGAGTTCGCCGGTCTCGTCGTGGATGGCGAGGTAGGTGCCCGTTCGGCCCGCCGCATCGATCAACATCGCCCTGGTATCGAGGCCTGCCGCGTCGAGTTCGGCGATCAATTCCCGGCCGGCCGAGTCGTCGCCGACCACGGATATAAAGCGACAGGGCGCTCCGGCTCGCCCCAGCAACACGGCGATGTTGCGCGCCACGCCGCCCGGACGACGGGTGACGATGCCTGGGCACGAAGTCGCCGGTTCGTAGATGAGGCCGGCGCGGCCGAGCACGTCCTGATGACAGCCGCCGACCACCATGAGCGGCCCGAAAGCCCCGTTTCGATTCCCCGTAGCCAGCAGTTTTCTCCCCGATTTCCGGCGTTTCGGACCAACCGGAACACGACGGGAACGAAACCAGACTTGCTTTTTTCTGTCAAGGACATATATGTCGCTTGCCCGCAGGAACAAATCGTGTACATTAGCGGTGAGTTTGAAATCCGGGAACGGCCGTGAAATAAGGAGCGAAGCCAGTGTCGCAGAATTCACTTCGCCTCGTGGAAGGAACCTCCATGGACAAGACCAAGGCGCTCGACGCCGCCCTGTCGCAGATCGAACGGGCCTTCGGCAAGGGGTCCATCATGCGCCTCGGCAAGGGCCAGGTGGTGGAAGTGGAGACGGTGCCGACCGGCTCGCTCGGCCTGGACATTGCGCTTGGCATCGGCGGTCTGCCGAAGGGGCGCATCGTCGAGATCTACGGCCCGGAATCGTCGGGCAAGACGACGCTGGCGCTGCATACGGTGGCCGAGGCCCAGAAGCGCGGCGGCGTGTGCGCCTTCATCGACGCCGAGCACGCGCTCGATCCGGTCTATGCCCGCAAGCTGGGCGTCAACCTCGATGACCTCCTGATCTCGCAGCCGGATGCCGGCGAGCAGGCGCTCGAGATCACCGACACGCTGGTCCGCTCCGGCGCTGTCGACGTTCTGGTGGTCGACTCGGTGGCGGCGCTGACGCCGCGCGCCGAACTCGAGGGCGAGATGGGCGACCAGCTGCCGGGCCTGCAGGCCCGCCTGATGAGCCAGGCGCTGCGCAAGCTGACGGCGTCGGTTTCCAAGTCGAAGACCATGGTGATCTTCATCAACCAGATCCGCATGAAGATCGGCGTGATGTTCGGCAGTCCGGAAACGACGACCGGCGGCAATGCCCTCAAGTTCTATTCGTCGGTGCGTCTCGACATCCGCCGCATCGGCGCGTTGAAGAACCGCGACGAGATCGTCGGCAACCAGACCCGCGTCAAGGTGGTCAAGAACAAGCTGGCGCCGCCGTTCCGCGAGGTCGAGTTCGACATTCTCTATGGCGAGGGCGTGTCCAAGGTGGGCGAGCTGATCGATCTCGGCGTCAAGGCCGGCATCGTCGAGAAGTCCGGCGCCTGGTTCTCCTACAACAGCCAGCGGTTGGGGCAGGGGCGCGAGAACGCCAAGCAGTTCCTGCGCGAGAACGAAGCGCTCGCCGTCGAGATCGAGGCGGCCATCCGCCAGAATGCCGGCGTCATCGCCGACTCCATCCTGAAGGGGGCACCCGAGGACGATGCCGAGGGAACGGCGCCTGACCTCGAATAAGGCGGTTGGCTCAGCCTCGCGCCCGCCCCGGTCGTGAGGCCTGATGCCGCTTGGTACAGGCCCTGGAGGCCTTCATGCAGTGTCGCAATCCGGCCGGCGTTCATGCGCCGGTCGCCGCGTATAGCCACCAGATCGAGGTGTCGCCGGGTGCTCGCTGGCTGGTTCTGTCCGGGCAGATCGGGCTGCGCCTCGACGGTGTGCCGCCATCCGATCCGGTCGAGCAGATCGAGCTGGCGCTCGACAATGTTCGTCGCAATCTCGAAGCGGCCGGCATGGGTGTTGGCGACCTTGTCAAGCTGACGTTCTACCTTGTCGGCGATATCGAAGCCGACCGCCGACGGCAGGTTTTGACGGCGTTCTTCGGCGCCCATCGGCCGTGCATGACGCTGCTTTACGTGTCGGCGCTGGCTTCGCCCGCCCTCAAGGTGGAGATCGACGCCTGGGCCGCGCGCGAGGCGCCCGAAGGCTGACGGGACCTGCGGCTGGAACGCCGCGGCCGGCGGCGGAATATCCTTGCGGTCTGCGGGCCGCCGCCGCTGGACAGGCGCATGGCCGGCGGCTAAATAACGCTTTGCCTTGCTTGGAACCGATGACGTCGGAGCCGGTCTGGCCTGCGCGTCCTTCCCTCCGAAAGGTTGCCGTCACGAGGCGCCATACGGATTGCCGAGACGACCCCCGCCGGCCGGTCCCTTTTTCGCTGTCGCTCGATGCAGGGCGTTGGTTGCGGGAGCGTGCGAGCGGCTCGCGGGAAATGGGGTTCGGGCGGATCGGCCGCGCTATGATGCGTGACACCGCCCCAGCGCAGGCAGGCGGATCGTCATGAGTGGTGTGAACGAGATCAGGAAGACCTTCGTCGACTATTTCGGCAGGAACGGTCACGAGGTGGTGTCGTCGAGCCCGTTGGTGCCGCGCAACGACCCGACCCTGATGTTCACCAACGCCGGCATGGTACAGTTCAAGAACGTCTTCACCGGCCTGGAGAAGCGCCCCTACAGCCGCGCCACCACGTCGCAGAAGTGCGTTCGGGCCGGCGGCAAGCACAACGACCTCGACAATGTCGGTTACACTGCCCGCCATCACACCTTTTTCGAGATGCTGGGCAACTTCTCCTTCGGCGACTATTTCAAGGACCGGGCGATCGAGCTGGCCTGGAATCTGATCACCAAGGAGTTCGGCCTTCCGAAGGACCGGCTGCTGGTCACGGTCTACTCCGAGGACGAGGAAGCGGCGACCTATTGGAAGAAGATCGCGGGCCTTTCCGACGACCGCATCATCCGCATCGCCACCTCGGACAACTTCTGGGCCATGGGCGACACCGGTCCCTGCGGTCCCTGCTCGGAGATCTTCTACGACCACGGCGATCACGTCTGGGGCGGCCCTCCGGGTTCGGCCGACGAGGATG
>JAUVXG010000033.1 GCA_030603685.1 Pleomorphomonas sp. | reverse complement strand
CTGCGGCGCCAGGGGCTACCGCTCACCAAACGCTGGATGCCGCTCCTCCCAGGCATCGCCGGCAGTCTGTTTGTCGGCTTCGGTTGGTGGCCAGCCATCTTCGGGCTGTAGACGCTCCAAAGACCAGTTCCCCGGTCCCATTGACAATGACGCGGGCGATCAGAAACGATCGTCCGCGAAAACTTTCCCTTTCCCTTCAAGCATGCGACGTCAGTTCTTTTCCAGCTTGCGACAACTGTATATCCGGTTACCATTCAGCTCCAGCATGACGTTGACTTGGCGAAGCGCGGGAAACTATTGATCCCGTTCACGACCATCGTTCGACGATTTGTTCCGAAACAATTGGATACGGAACCTATGGCTGGAGCCAAAACATGCGTGCTATCGGAAGACTTGGCGGCGTAGCACTTGTTCTGACCTTCATTGCTGCCTGCCAGCCGAGTGGTCCGTCGGGACCGCCGCCGGCCGGTAAGGCCGAGGTCGGCTACGTGACGCTTCAGCCGGCTTCGGTGCCGCGAACCATGGAGCTGCCGGGCCGCGTCGTGGCGTTGGCAACAGCCGAGATCCGGCCACAGGTGGCGGGCATCGTACGGAAGGTCGCGTTCAAAGAAGGCGGCGTCGTCAAGGCCGGTGACGTGCTCTACGAACTCGACGACGCCAAGTTCAAGGCCGCCTATGCCGCTGCCGCCGCTGCCGTCAAGAAAGCCGAGGCGGCCACCGCCGGTGCGCAAACGGCCTTCGACCGCAACGAGAAACTCGGCGAAAGCAATGCGGTCGCCGCTCAGACCGTCGACGACTCCCGCTCGACGTTGTTGCAGGCGCAAGCGACCGAAGAGGCGGCGCGAGCCGATCTGGAGACGGCGCGCATCAACCTCGAGAATGCCACCATCCGTGCGCCGATCGGCGGGATCATCGGCGTGTCCACGGTCAGCGTCGGCGCATTGGTCACGGAGAACCAGACCGATGCGCTCGCCACCATTCGCCAGATCGACCCGATCAACGTCGATCTCGTCGATTCCAGCGCCAACCTCCTGCGCATCCGCGACGAAGTGGACAGCGGGCGTCTGGGGCGTGAGATGGACAAGCCAGCGGCGGTGACGCTGACACTGGAGAATGGCAAGGCCTACGGCGAGACAGGCACGATCCTGCTCACCGACATGGTGGTCAGCGAAACGACGGGAACCTTCACGCTGCGCGCCACCTTCCCCAACAGCAAGCGAGTCCTGCTGCCCGGCATGTTCGTCCAGGCCAGCGTCGATCTCGGCACGCTCAACGGCGCGTTCCTCGTGCCGCAGCGCGCGGTGACGCGGGATGACGACGGCATCGCCACGATCTACGTCGTGTCGTCCGACAACAAGGCCGAAGCCAAGCGGATCACCACGGTCGGCACGTCTGGCAACAACTGGATCGTCACCGATGGCGCTTCCTCCGGCGACAGGCTGATCGTCGACGGCTTCCAGAAGTTTTCGGCCGGTGCCGAGGTCGTGCCCGTCGAGGCAACCATCGACGATGACGGCGTGGTCGAGCAGGATCTGGCGAAGGAGAGCGGCAAATGACCCTTTCCTCGCCACGAAATGCGCTCGCCAGCTTCTTCATTGCCCGGCCGGTGTTCGCCATCGTTCTGGCCATCGCCACGCTGCTGGCCGGCGTGATGGGGATCTACTCGCTGTCGATCTCGCAATATCCCGACATCGCACCGGTGACGGTTCGCGTGTCGGCCACCTACTCCGGCGCCACGGCCGCGGCGGTCGAGAACTCGGTCACCAAGAAGATCGAAAGCGCCATGACCGGGCTCGATGGCCTCCTCTATATGGAATCGTCGTCGAGTACCGGTTCCGCCTCGATCGAGCTCACCTTCGCCAACGGCACCGATCCGGAGCTGGCTCAGGTGGAAGTGCAGAACAAGCTGTCGCGCGTCGAGTCGCAACTACCTGACGCCGTGCAGGACGCCGGCGTTCGCGTCAACCGGTCGCCATCCGGCATCCTGATGATCGGCAACATCATCTCGCGCGATGGCCGCTACACCTCGGACGAGTTGTCCGACATCATGTCCAGCCAGATCGAGGACCGCATCGAGCGGCTCGACGGCGTCGGCGGGGTGCAGTCTTTCGGCTCGGGTTATGCCATGCGCATCTGGCTCGATCCGGCGGCGATGCTGAAATACCAGCTGGTGCCGAGCGACGTGACCACCGCCATCAAGGCGCAGAATGCCCAGGTGGCCGCCGGCTCGATCGGCGCCACGCCGGTGGTCAAGGGCCAGCAGCTCAAGGCGAGCATCATCGCCCAGTCGCAAATGACCTCGGTCGACGAGTTCAACCGGATCAGCCTGAAGACAGCAGCCGACGGCTCGGTGGTCCGGCTGTCCGACGTGGCCCGCGTGGAGGTCGGCCTCGAAAGCTACGGCCAGAGGTCGAGCTTCAACGGACAGCCCGCCGCTGGATTCGGCGTTCAGCTCGCTTCCGGCGCCAATGCCATCTCCACAGCCAACCTCGTTCATGTCGAACTCGACAGCCTCCAGGATTCGCTGCCCGATGGCGTGGAGATCGCCTACTCCTACGAGACGACACCCTTTGTGGAGCTTTCCATCGAGAAGGTGGTCGAAACACTGATCGAGGCCATCATCCTCGTGTTTCTGGTGTTGCTCCTGTTCCTTCAGAACCTCCGCGCCACGCTGATCCCGATGATCGCGGTGCCGGTAGTGTTGCTCGGAACCTTCGGCGTACTCGCCGCACTCGGCTATTCGATCAACATGCTGACCATGTTCGCCATGGTGCTGGCCATCGGCCTGCTTGTCGACGATGCCATCGTCGTGGTCGAGAATGTCGAGCGTATCATGCGCGACGAGAAGCTGCCGCCGCGCGAAGCCACCGAAAAATCGATGGGCGAGATCACCGGCGCGCTGATCGGCATTGCCTTGGTGCTGACCGCCGTGTTCATTCCGATGGCCTTCTTCTCCGGCTCGGTCGGCGTCATCTACCGGCAGTTCTCGGTGACCATCGCCAGCGCCATGCTGCTCTCGGTTCTGGTCGCCGTCATCCTGACGCCTGCGCTTTGCGCGCTCATGCTGAAACCCAGCCACGAGGGACCACTTCACCGTTGGCTCGGCTGGTTCGACCGTGGCTTCGCTCGCCTGACCAACGGCTACTCCCGCACGGTCGGTCGAGTTGTCTTGCGCCCCGTGCGGATGTTCGCCCTCTTTCTGGCCCTGATCGCAGGGGCCTACGGGCTCTACAGCAACCTGCCGACTTCGTTCCTGCCGGAGGAAGACCAGGGTGTCCTGATGACGATGATCACACTGCCGGCTGGCGCCAACGCCGCCCGCACCCAGGCCGTGATCGACAAAGTTCAGGACTACTACCTCAACGAGGAAAAGGACGCGATCCAGAGCGTATTCATGACGCTTGGCTTCGGATTCTCCGGCAGCGGCGAGAATAGCGCCATGGGCTTCGTCCGCCTGAAGGACTTCGACCAGCGAACCGACAGTCGCCTTTCGGCAAGTGCAGTCGCCGCTCGCGCTTCCGCCCATTTTCGGAAGATTCGGGATGCCGAGGTGTTCGTGCTGGCGCCGCCGGCCATTCAGGGCCTTGGCCAGACCAGCGGTTTCTCGATGTACTTGCAGGACAGCGGCAACGAAGGTCGCGACGCACTCAACTCTGCAGCCAACGAGATGGCCGACAAGGCGGCGACCAACGCATCGATCGCCAACTTGCGCGGGAACACGCGCACACTGGAATCCCAGCTCAAGATCAACATCGACCGGAACAAGGCCGGCGCGCTCGGCGTCGATCTCTCGGGCATCAACAGCCTGATCACCACCGTCTTCTCCGGGTCGGACGTCAACGACTTCATCTACCACGGCGAGATCAAGCCGGTGTACGTGCAGGGAGACACCCCGTTTCGCATGCAGCCCGGCGACATAGATCGCTGGTACGCCAAGAACGACGACGGTGAAATGGTGCCGTTCTCCGCCTTCGCCAGCACCGAATGGGTGAAAGGGTCGCCCTCGCTCGACCGGTTCAACGGTACCGCAGCCGTTGCGCTCGATGGAACGGCGGCGAGCGGCGTCAGCTCCGGCGACGCCATGACGGCGGCCGAGACGCTGGTGGCCGACCTCGATGGCGGCTACTCGGCAGCCTGGTCCGGCCTTTCCTACCAGGAGCGCCTGGCCGGTTCGCAGGAGATGCTGCTCTACGCCGTGTCGCTGGTCGTCGTCTTCCTTTGCCTGGCCGCGCTCTATGAAAGCTGGTCCATCCCGTTCTCGGTACTGCTCGCGGTGCCGGTCGGCGTGTTCGGAGCGCTTGCCTTCGCGCAACTGTTTGGCCAGTCGAACGACGTCTACTTCAAGGTGGGCCTGCTCACCACCATCGGTCTCACGGCCAAGAACGCCATCCTGATCGTCGAGTTCGCCAAGGACCTGATGGAACGCGGCAGCACGGCGGTCGACGCCGTCATCGAGGCGGCACGGCTTCGTCTCCGGCCGATCGTCATGACCTCGCTCGCCTTCGTACTGGGTGTGCTACCGCTCGCCCGAGCCACGGGCGCCGGTTCGGCGGCGCAGAATGCCATCGGCATCGGGGTCATGGGTGGAATGATCTCGGCAACATTGCTCGGCGTGTTCTTCGTGCCATTGCTGTTCGTGACCATTCAGCGGATCACGACTGCCCGGCGGGAACCGCGCGCAACCGTCGATAGAACATGATGTCTTTGGCCGACCGGCAAACGGCTTGCCGAAAAGCCATGCGCAGGCGGCATTTCGTTCCGGGATCGAGCGAAAAAGAGAAAACCAGCCCTGATGGCCCCTTCCGACATTGGCTAGCCTTTTCGGACGCTGGCGCAGACGCGCACGGTCGTCACGCAAGAGGAGAACATGCCGGAGAGACATACGCCAAGCGGCTCGGCCGCGGTCGGCGGCTTGCAACTATCGCGGATCGGGCTTGGCGCGGCGTCTTTCGGAAAGAGCGAGAGCCACATCGCCGAGGTGGTCCGCCAAGCATCCGCGTTGGGCATCAACTGGATCGACACCGATGCCATCCTCGATCGCGGCGAGGTCGAGCGTCGCATAGGTGTTGCCCTTGCCGCCTTGCCGGCTGGCGAACGCCCCTTTGTTTCGCTGGCCGTCGGCTTCGACTGGGATGAACGCTCGCGACATGGGCAGCTTCGCCCCACCTTCGAGCCGCGTCGACTGCGTCGGCAACTTGAAAGATCGCTCTCCCGCCTTGGCACCGAGACCGCGGACCTCGTCAAGCTTCATCTCACCGCCACCTCCGACACCCTGTTCGAGGATGCATGGTCAATGCTCCTCGACTTGCGGCAGAAGGGTCTCCTGCGAAACCTTGGACTGATCGCGCCCGACAGCAGCCATCTTGAACGGGCCGAACGGATCGGCGCCTGCGACACCGTTCACGTGGAGATGTCGCTGTGCGATCGTCGCGTCAGCGACGGCGAGTTGCCGGCGCGCGGCCGGCGGACCCCGGCAATCATTGCCAATCACGCCGCCGGACCTGACCTGGCGGTACCGCCGGACGATCCGGAAGGGCTTGCCGACACTTTGCAATCGATGCGGCGGCTTCTTCGGACCATAGCGGCACGCCGACGCGCAACGCCGGCCGCCGTGGCGGCGGCCTGGAGCCTGAGCTGGCCAGGTGTGGCCGCCGTGGCCGTCGGCGTTCGTAGCCCGGAGGATGTGTCGGCCGTCGCAAGGGCTGCGGACATCGAGCTTTCGGTGCGCGATTTCTCCGATATCGGCAAGCTGCTGCCTTCGCTCGGCAGCGGGCGCGGGCCGGTGCACCCTCGTCTTGCGGGACAACCCGAGCCGTCACACGGCAGCAACATCACCCCAGCTCGCTAGACGCGATCTGTCACGACGGTACGCGCTCATCACAAGCGAGGCTCCAGAAAATTCGTCCGATACTCGGCCGATTTTTGGTAGAACTTTTCGCGAGCACATTGCACAAGCGCTGTGCACAGCGTCGCCGCGACAGTCGGCATCTGCCATAGTCTCATGCGAAACGAAGCTTTTCGTTCCGAAGTCCGAATGCCGGATGTCCAACAGGAATTTTTGCGAGATGACCAAGCCTCTTCCCTTCGCCCTCACCCGTCGCGCGGGCCTTGCTACCCTTGCCGGCGCCGCTGCGCTCCTGTCCATTGCCGCCATCGGTGCGACGGCGGCACTTGCCGCCGACAAGACGTCGGTCAAGGTCGGCATCATGTCGGGCGAGGATGAAGACGTGTGGCGGGCTGCGGCGGCCGAAGCCGAGAAGGTCGGTCTGTCGCTGGAGCTGGTCACCTTCAATGACTACACCCAGCCGAACGAGGCTCTCGAGCGTGGCGAAATCGACGCCAACGCCTTCCAGCACAAGCCCTATCTCGACAACCAGATCCAGCAGAACGGCTATCATATCGTCGTTGCCGGCTACACCGGTCTGTGGCCGATCGGCCTTTATTCCAAGACCCACACCAAGGTTGCCGAGCTCAAGGAAGGCGCCAGCATCGGCGTGCCGAACGATCCCTCCAACGAGGGCCGCGCCCTCAAGGTGCTGGAACAGTTGGGCCTCATCAAGCTCGCCCCGGGGACGGGCATTCTGGCGACCGTCGCCGATGTCACCGAGAACCCGAAGAATCTTGAAATCAAGGAGCTGGACGCCGGCGTGGTCGGCCGGGCCATCGACGATCTCGACGGGGCCGTCGTCAACACCGACTGGGCATTGAAGGCCGGCCTTTCGGCCGAGAACCGCATCGCCCAGGAAGCGATTGCCGACAATCCCTACCGCAACTTCATCGCGGTCCGCGAGGCTGACGCCAAGGAGCCATGGGTAGTCAAGCTGGTCGCCGCCTACCAGAATCCGACCGTCAAGGCCGTGTTCGACGAGGTCTACAAGGGCACCGGCGTCGCCGCCTATTGACCTCAGGGACGGAAAACCGTTGAAGAGGCGGTCCGGCGGCGATTTCCCGCCGGATCGCGTTCATCGGGGAGGCCCGACCGCGCACTCTCCGGACGAGACATGACTGGAAGAAACGTGAACTCGCAGCCGTCCGCCACCGCCTTCGCGGCCGTGGCCCCCGCAGCCGGCGCGCCGAATACGCCTGTCGTCGCGCTATCCGGCGTCAGCCGCAGCTTCGGCCCGACGCGCGCCCTCGACGATCTGTCGCTCACCGTGCAACGCGGCGAAATCCTCGGCATCATCGGCCGGTCCGGCGCCGGAAAGTCGACGCTGATCCGCTGCCTCAACGGCTTGGAGAGGCCCGACAGCGGCCGCATCGAGATCGAAGGGCGCAACATTGTCGGCCTCAGCGAAAGCGAGCTGCAGCCGATCCGCCGCAAGATCGGCATGATTTTCCAGCACTTCAACCTAATGTCCGCCAAGACCGTGGTGGACAATGTCGCCCTGCCGCTCAAGATCGCCGGTTGGGGCAAGGCCGAACGTCGGGCGCGCGCCCTGGAACTGCTCGATCTCGTCGGCCTCTCCGACAAGGCCGGCTCCTACCCAGCGGCGCTTTCCGGCGGCCAGAAGCAGCGGGTCGGCATCGCGCGGGCACTTTCCGCCCGGCCCGCCCTGCTGCTTTCCGACGAGGCGACGTCCGCCCTTGATCCGGAAACCACTCGCGCCATTCTGACTCTCCTCAAGGACATCAACCGCAAGCTCGGCGTTACCGTCGTCCTCATCACCCACGAGATGGAAGTGGTGCGGACCATCGGCGACCGTGTGGTGGTGCTCGAAGCCGGTCGCGTCGTCGAGGAAGGAGAGGTCTGGCACGTCTTCTCCGATCCGAAGACAGAGCTGACCCAAAGTCTTCTGTCAGGCGTCCGGCCGCAACTGCCGGCGCATATCGCCTCGCGCCTATCCCAAGACGGTCAAGAGGTCGTCCTCGGCGTCGATCTTACCGATCCCGCCTTGGGCAATGGTCTGTTCGCCGAAATCCTGGCGCATCTGCCCGAGGCACACTTCCTGCACGGCGGGATCGACCATATCCACGACCAGCCCGTGGCCCGCTTCTTCCTGACCGTGCCGCGCGAGCCGGCCAGCCTCGCCGACGAAGCTGCCGCCTATCTCCGCTCCATCAACGCCCGCGTCGAGGTGCTCGGCCATGTCTCCCGTCCTGTTTAACCTGTTGCTCCAGTCGATCTGGGAGACGGTGCTCATGACGCTGGCCTCCGGCGTCATCTCTTTCGTCGCCGGCCTGCCGCTGGCACTGATCCTTGTCGCAACCGACCGGGGCGGCATCGCCGAGAACCTTGTCATCAATCGGGCGCTCGGCTGGGTGATCAACGGCTTCCGCTCGGTGCCCTTCATCATTCTTCTGGTGGCGCTGATCCCGCTGACCCGGCTTCTCGTCGGCACGTCGCTCGGCACGGCGGCGGCCATCGTGCCGCTGGCCATCGCCGCGGCGCCCTACTACGCCCGCGTCGCCGAGGTGTCACTGCGTGAGGTCGATCCCGGCCTGATCGAGGCGGCCCGCGCCATGGGCGGCAACCGCTGGACCATCGTCCGGGAAGTTCTGGTCCCGGAGGCGATGCCCGGCATCGTGGCCGGTTTCACGGTGACGCTGGTGACGCTGGTCGGCGCCTCGGCCATGGCCGGTGCCATCGGTGCCGGCGGCCTTGGCGATCTCGCCATCCGCTACGGCTATCAGCGCTTCGAGACTGGCGTCATGATCGCCGTCGTCGCCGTTCTGATCATATTGGTGTCGGGAATCCAGTGGCTCGGCGACCGGTTGGTCGCCCGCCTCGATCACCGCGCCTGATCCAAACGACGAACAGTCCGCGCCCGGGCGCGGCGGATATCACCTAATCCGATCGCCGCCCGCGGCCGCGCTTCGGCGCGGTCAGCCTGCACGGCTGCCCTCAAATATGTACTTGCAAACGCCTCGCAATAGCATATGATGCCTATGCTACACATTCGAGACTAGCCTACAGGAGATCGAGCATGCGCGGCCCGCGATTCCGGAACACACGAAGATGGTTCGGGTTGGCGATCGCCGCCCTGGTGGCGCAAGGGCTTGCGGGAGGTACGGCTAGTGCCCAGGAGAAGTTCAAGGCGGTGACGACCTTCACCGTCATCGCCGACATGGCGAAGAATGTGGCCGGCGACGCCGCCATTGTCGAGTCGATCACCAAGCCCGGCGCCGAGATCCATAACTATCAACCGACTCCAGGCGACATTCAGCGGGCGCAAGGCGCCAAGCTGATCCTGTGGAACGGCCTCAATCTCGAACTCTGGTTCGAGAAGTTCTTCGACAATCTTCAGGATGTGCCAAGCGCCGTCGTTTCGGACGGCATCGACCCGATCGGCATCGCTGAGGGGCCATACACAGGCAAGCCCAATCCGCATGCCTGGATGTCGCCGACCTCGGCGCTCATCTATGTCGACAACATCCGCGATGCCTTCGTCCAACACGATCCGGCGAATGCCCAGATCTACAAGGCCAATGCCGAAGCCTACAAGGCCAAGATCTCGGCGGCCATCGACCCCATTCGGGCTGAACTGGCCGCCCTGCCGCCGGACCGGCGTTGGCTGGTCACGAGCGAAGGCGCCTTCTCCTACCTCGCCCGTGATTTCGATCTCAACGAGCTCTACCTCTGGCCGATCAACGCCGACAGCCAGGGCACGCCAAAGCAGGTCCGCAAGGTGATCGACGCGGTGCGCGAACATGGCATCTCCGTCGTGTTCTCCGAAAGCACCGTGTCACCCAAGCCGGCCCAGCAGGTCGCGCGCGAAACCGGTGCCAGGTATGGCGGCGTTCTCTACGTGGACTCGCTGAGTGAAGAGGGCGGCCCCGTGCCGACCTATATCGACCTGCTGCGCGTTACGGCGGAAACAGTTGCCAAAGGGTTGGCCAACACGCCATGATTTCCGCGTCAGTCTTTGAAGCCACCGCCGACAGAGCACGCCCATGAGCGAAAAGCTGGACCACCAAGGAACGATCGCCAGCTCCACCAGCGCCGGAATCGAAGTGCAATCGGCGACCATAACCTATCGCAACGGCCATACGGCCATGCGTGACGCCAGCTTCGTGGCGCCGCCCGGCACCATCACAGCGCTGGTCGGCGTCAATGGATCGGGCAAGTCGACCCTGTTCAAGGCGATCATGGGCTTTGTACGACTGGCGCGCGGCTCCATATCCATTTTCGGCATGCCTGTGGCCGACGCGCTTGGCCAAAACCTGGTCGCCTATGTGCCGCAGAGCGAGGAAGTCGACTGGAACTTCCCGGTGCTGGTCGAGGACGTGGTGATGATGGGCCGTTACGGCCACATGGGTTTCCTGCGCCGGCCGCGCCCGGCCGACCATGAAGCGGTGGCCACCGCCCTCTTCCGCGTCGGCATGGCGGAGTTCCGCAATCGTCAGATCGGCGAACTGTCCGGTGGGCAGCGAAAGCGCGTGTTCCTGGCGCGGGCGCTGGCCCAGGACAGTCGCGTCATCCTGCTCGACGAGCCATTCACCGGCGTCGACCTCAAGACTGAAGGCGCCATCATCGACCTGCTCAAGGAGCTGCGCGAGGAAGGCCGGGTCATGCTGGTTTCGACCCACGATCTCGGCAGCGTGCCGGAGTTCTGCGACCGTACCGTACTGGTCAAGGGCACCGTTCTGACCTACGGACCAACCGCCGAGGTGTTCACTCAGGCCAACCTCGAAATGGCCTTCGGCGGCGCCTTGCGGCATTTCATCCTGAGCGAACAGCGTAATGGCGAGGCCCATTCCGTCGGCGTCATTACCGACGACGAGCGGGCCCTGGTGCTGCGCGACGGCAAGGCGACCCGACTGAACGCCGGCGCGGAAAGACCTGAATGATGGCCGTGCTTCTCGAACCCTTTTCCTACAGCTACATGGTCAACGCCATGTGGGTGTCGGCGCTGGTCGGCGGCGTTTGTGCCTTCCTGTCCTGCTACCTGATGCTGAAGGGTTGGTCGCTGATCGGCGACGCGCTGTCGCACGCCATCGTCCCCGGCGTGGCCGGCGCCTACATGCTCGGCCTGCCATTCTCGCTGGGCGCCTTCTTCGCTGGCGGCCTCGCCGCCGCAGCCATGCTGTTCCTCAACCAGCGTACCAAGCTCCGCGAAGACGCCATCATCGGCCTGATCTTCTCCTCCTTCTTCGGGCTGGGCCTGTTCATGGTGTCGCTGTCGCCCATGTCGGTCGACATCCAGACCATCGTGCTCGGGAACGTCCTGGCGATCGCCCCGGCCGACATCCTGCAACTCGCGATCATCGGTCTCGTCTCGCTCGCCATACTGCTCGCCAAATGGAAGGACCTGATGGTGACCTTCTTCGACGAGACACATGCGCGCTCGATCGGCCTCAACACGACCGCCCTCAAGATCGTGTTCTTCACCCTCCTGTCGGCATCGACCGTGGCGGCGCTCCAGACCGTCGGCGCCTTTCTGGTCATCTCCATGGTGGTGACGCCGGGCGCCACGGCCTACCTTCTCACCGATCGCTTTCCACGCCTGATCGCCATTGCGGTGGCAATCGGCACGCTGACCAGCTTCATCGGCGCCTATGCCAGCTATTTCCTCGACGGAGCCACGGGCGGCATCATCGTCGTTCTTCAAGCGATCATCTTCCTCGCCGTGTTCCTGATGGCACCTCGCCATGGCCTGCTAGCGGCACGTCGGCGCGCCGCGCAAGAACCGGAGGCCTCCCGATGACTGCCATCGACGCGCTCCTCTTGCCGTTCCAGTTCGATTTCATGATCCGAGCGCTGGTCATCTCTGCCTTGGTGGCCGTACCGACAGCGCTGCTCTCCTGCTTCCTGGTCCTGAAGGGCTGGTCGCTGATGGGCGACGCCATCTCGCACGCCGTCTTCCCCGGCGTCGTCGTCGCCTACATCGTCGGCCTGCCCTACGCGATCGGCGCTTTCACCGCCGGCATGCTCTGCGCGCTCGCCACCGGCTTTCTCAAGGACAACAGCCGCATCAAGCAGGACACCGTCATGGGCGTGGTGTTCTCCGGCATGTTCGGCCTCGGCCTCGTTCTCCACGTGAAGGTCCAGGCGACCGTTCATCTCGATCACATCCTGTTCGGCGACATGCTCGGCGTGTCATGGCAGGATGTCGCATTCACCGCGACGATCGCCACCATCGCTGCGGGCCTCATCGGCGCCAAATGGAAGGACCTGCTGCTGCACGCCTTTGACCCGGCGCAGGCGAAAGCCTCGGGACTTCCTGTTGGCCTTCTGCATTATGGCTTGCTGGCGCTGATTTCGCTGACCATCGTCGGCGCCCTGCAGGCGGTCGGCATCATCCTCGCCATAGCCATGCTGATCGCGCCCGGCGCCATCGCCTTTCTGGTCACCCGGCGCTTCGCCGCCATGCTTCTGGTTGCCAAAGCCGTAGCGGTGGCCGCCTCGCTCGCCGGCGTATACCTGTCCTTCTTCCTCGACAGCGCCCCGGCACCGACCATCGTACTGCTGATGGCGATCCTGTTCATCGCGGCTTTCCTGACGTCGATCGTTCGGACGGCGCGGGCCGAGCGGGCCATCTGAGGCCGCGCTTCAGCAAACGCCTCAAGGCTGCGACACCCGCCCCACATACGCGTGCCGACTCTCCGACCCAGCTTTATGTGCGACGCCCCTCGCTCGGTACGATTGTGCCATTTGATGGACGGAATACGGCTATCCCCGAAACAGACTCGAGATAGCTGGATTGCGTCCCAATATACGTGAAACATCCATTTCATACGTTAGTATGACCTGCATCCGTGGGGATACATCTTCGACGAGACTCCACCCGGTCCAAGTCCTTTTTAAATCAATTATATAGCCAAAACACACCATGATGGATACGACCGAAAGGTGCATATTGCGCGACATGATGGAGATGAAAGGGACTTGACGCCCCAAGCTCGTCGTGGAACTAATCTTCCATTCTATGCAGAAAAACAGTCGTTTCATTCCTGAATGAATGAGACAAGGGAGGAGGCCGGTCTGCGGGGAGCCGACCGGCTGAAGGTAGGGAGGAGACGGTCAGGCAGCGAAGCCATTTCCAGGGCGGCGCGGCGACCTCTTGCTCGACACCGCAACCGAGGTATCGGAAATGGTCGCCGATGGAATCCTACTGAAAGTCAAGGGTTTAACTAAGAAGTTCCCCGGCGTTATTGCGCTGGACGGCGTGGACATAGAAGCGCGCGCCGGCGAGATCCACGGTATCTGTGGCGAGAATGGCGCCGGCCAGTCGACTCTGATCAAGATGCTCACGGGCGCTCATACGCCGGACAGTGGAACGATCGAGTTCGACGGAGTGACCTACACTTCTCTCGATCCCCGGCGAGCGATGGGCATCGGCATCGGCTGCATCTATCAGGAGCTGAACCTCATTCCGCACCTCACGGTGGCGGAAAACATCTTTCTCGGCCGCGAGATGTATCTGGCGGAATCGCTGAACATTCTTGATCGCGGCCAGATGAATGCCAAGGCAGCCGAACTGCTCGCCGACCTCGGGCTCGCCGTGTCGCCCACCGCCAGGCTCGGCACGCTCGGCGTCGGTCACCAGCAGATGATCGAAATCTGCCGCGCCGTCTGGTCAAACGCCAAGCTGATCATCATGGACGAGCCAACGTCCAGCCTCAGCGAGAAGGAAGCGCATGACCTTTTCCGCGTGATGGCTCAAATGAAGGCGCGCGGCGTCGCCATCCTCTTCATTTCGCACCGTCTCGACGAGGTGCGCGACAACTGCGACACCGTGACGGTGATGCGCGACGGTCGTTCCATCGAGTCCTTCGCCATGAAGGAGCGCTCGGTGGCTGACATCATCCAGTTGATGGTCGGCCGCAGCATCCAGAACAAGTATCCGAAGGAGCCGGCGCCGCACGGCGACGTCATCCTGTCCGTCCGGAACCTCAACCGCAAGGGCGTGCTGCACGACATTTCCTTCGACCTCCGGGCCGGCGAGGTCCTCGGATTCGCCGGATTGGTCGGTGCGGGACGAACCGAAACGGCACGCGCCATCACCGGCGCCGACCCCTATGACTCCGGCGCCATCGAAGTGTTCGGCAAGCCGGTCAAGATCCGCCAGCCGCTCGACTCCATCGACGCCGGCATCGCCTTCCTGACCGAGAACCGCAAGGAACAGGGCCTCATCCTGATCCAGAGCGTCGCGTTCAATGCCACCATCGTCAAGATGCACAAGTACGGCAAGGCCGGCTGGCTGAGCCTCGGCCGCATCAAGGAGACGGCCAGGAAGGTCTGCGCCGAGATGCGGCTCAAGACCTCGGGCATGGACATGCTGGTGGGCAAGCTGTCGGGCGGCAACCAGCAGAAGGTGGTCATCGCCAAGTGGCTGCTGTCCAACGCCAAGATCTTCATCTTCGATGAGCCGACCCGCGGCATCGACGTCGGCGCCAAGGTGGAAGTCTACAAACTTATCAACCAGTTGGTCGCAAACGGCGCCGGCGTCATCATCATCTGCTCGGAAATGGAAGAGGTGATGGGCATGGCCGACCGGATCCTCGTGATGCACGAGGGCGAGATCACCGGCGAGATGACGCAGGGCGAAGCGACGCAGGAAAAGATCATGTACGCCGCGTCCGGCTTCAAGCAGGCGTCCTGACCTCAAGACCAGCCTTTTCCCGGCCAGCGCTGCCGGACCCTATTCCCTGGGAGGAATTTTCGATGTCCAACGACGTCCTGACCAACAACGGCAAGCTGCCGGCTGAGAAAGCCGTGGGCAAGAGCGCCGCCATGACCGAGAAACTCTACCAGCTCGGCGTGCTGCTCAGCCTGCTCCTGCTCTGCGCCGTCATGACCGCGCTTTCGCCCCGCTTCCTGACCATGGACAACCTGATGAACGTCGCCTCGCAGGCGGCGGTCAGCGCCATCGTGTCGATCGGCATGTTTCTGGCCATCCTGACGGCGGGTATCGACCTCTCCGTCGGCTCGGTGCTGGCGCTGTCTGCCATGATGATGGGCATCGCCTCCGACCGTTGGGGCCTGGGCCCCTATGCGTCCATGCTGGTATGCCTCGGTTCCGGCGCGCTGCTCGGCCTCGTCAACGGCCTGCTGCTCACCAAGCTGCGCCTGCCGCACCCCTTCATTTCGACGCTCGGCATGCAGAAGATGGCGCGCGGCATCGCTCTGTTCGTCACCGCCGCCGCTCCGATCAGCATGTTCCCCGACGAGATCCAGTACCTCGGCAACAACTCGATCGGCCAGGTCCCCGTCAGCTTCATCCTGGTCGCCATCCTCTATGTCGGCATGTACTTCTTCCTGACCCGAACTTCGACCGGGCGTTACATCTACGCCGTCGGCGGCAACAAGGAAGCCGCCCGCCTGTCCGGCATCAAGGTCAACAGCATCCTGAACCTCGTCTACACGATCTCGGGCCTGACCGCCGCGCTTGCCGGCCTGGTGCTCGCCGGACGCGTCAACGCCGTCTATCCGCTGGCCGGCCTCGACTACGAGACCGACGCCATCGCGGCGGTCATCGTAGGCGGCGCCAGCTTCTTCGGCGGCGTCGGCTCCATCGCCAACACCATCATCGGCGTGCTGCTGATCGCCGTGTTGCGGAACGGCCTCAACCTTCTGAACGTCGACAGCGCCTTCCAGACCTTCGCCATCGGCGCGGTGATCGTGGTGGCCGTGGCCGTCGACGTCCTTCGCCAGAATGTCATGAAATCCGGGCGCTGAGGCCGCAAGCCCAGCTCCAGGATCGACCCGCCCTACGTCCACGACATGGGTCCGTGCGCCCCGCCGGACCGGACGTAACGAGGCCTCGCTACGAGGAGACGCGAGGTCTCGGAACCAAACCAGTCGTAATGGGAGTGAGAACATGAACCGGAGAACTTTCGTCGCCGCCCTGATGGCCGGTGCCTTCGCCGTCGCTGCGCTGCCGGGCCTCACCGCCTTCAGCGCCCCGGCCGCCGCCGCCGAGAAGGTGAAGATCGCCGACGTCCTCAAGACGCTGTCGAGCCAGTACTGGAAGATCGTCGCCGCCGGCGCCCAGGCCGCCGCCGATAAGAACAACGTCGACCTCATCGTGCTCGGCCCGCCGACCGAAGATGCCGTCGAGCAGCAGATCAACATGGTTCAGGACGTTCTCGCCCAGAAGCCAGATGCCCTGATCTTCTCCCCGTCGCAGCCCGACACCGCCGTCAACGTCATCACAAAGGTCCGCAAGGCCGGCATCCCCGTCCTGCTGGTCGACACGGGCATGCCCGAGAAGTTCACCGACTACGCGTCCTTCATCGGCACCGACAACGTCGCCGCCGGCAAGGCGGGCGGCGAGGCACTTCTCAAGGTGCTCAAGAAGGGCGACAAGGTGTTGCTGCTGGACGGCGCGCCCGGTAACCCAAGCATGACCCAGCGCTGCGACGGCGCCAAGGAAGTGCTGGAAGCTGCCGGCATCGAGATCGCCGCGCGTCAGCCGGCCTACTCGGACCGCGAGAAGGCCTACACGGTGACGCAGAACGTGCTGCAGTCGACGCCAGACATCGCCGGCGTGTTCGCCGGTAACGACGAAGAGGCGCTCGGCGCCCTGCGCGCCCTCAAGCAGAGCGGCAAGGAAGTTCCGATCATCGGCGTCGACGCCAACACCGACAACCTCAAGGCCATGCTGGCCGGCGACCTCTACGGCTCCATCGCCCAGGGCAACTACGACATGGGTCGCCTTGGCGTCGAGAAGGCGCTGGAAATCATCGCCGGCAAGACCATCGACAAGCGCATCGACTCCGGCGCCACCTTGATCACCAAGGACAACGCCCAGGAGCTCCTGGACTTCCGCGCCTCGATCAAGTGATCCTCGCCACTCAAAGAGAGTGCTGAGAGCAAGTATGGCGAGGCGGCTCCGCTGCCTCGTCACTTTCATGAGCCGCGGTCGGATCCGGCCGCATCGCCCGTGAAGGCGGACGGCCGATCACTCGCAGTCCCGCCATTTCGGCGGGGCGAGCCGATGGGCCGACTTTTCGACGCCGGTTATGAAGCGTTTTTCTGCCACTCCAACAAACCATTGCGCCGACGGCGCCGGCGTCTTGAAGACCGGCCCGGCGCAGATCTCGAGGTAGGTCCTCATGTCCGCTTCCGTCCGCATCGGCATCGTGGGGCTCGGCCGGCTAGGCCGTCGCCACGCCGAAAACCTGGCCCTTCGCGTTCCCGGCGCTTCTCTCGTAGCGGCCGCAAGCCCTATCGCCGAAGAGCGCGCCTGGGCCGAGGCAACGCTTCCCGGCATTTCGACCTACCCCGGCCTGACCGAGCTTCTTGGCCATCCCGGGCTTGATGCCGTCTGGCTGGTGACCCCGACGTCGCTGCATGCCGACCAGACGATCGCCAGCCTCGAGGCGGGCAAGCACGTCTTCTGCGAGAAGCCGATCGCCCTGGAGACCGCCGACTGCGACCGGGTGGTCGCCGTTGCCGAACAGCACCCCGACCAGTTGGTGATGATCGGATTCATGCGCCGGTTCGATCCCGCCTATGCCGAAGCCAAGAGCATGATCGCCAAGGGGGAACTCGGTGACGTCTTCTCCATCAGCTGCCGATCGGAGGACCCCGTCGACCCCGATGGCTTCTTCGTCCGCTTCGCACCGACGTCCGGCGGTATCTTCCTCGACTGCTGCATCCACGACATCGATCTTGTCCGCTGGATGCTGGATGGGGCCGAGGTTTCGTCGGTGAGCGCCGCCGGCAGCCGCGTCATGTATCCGGCGCTGGGCGACTGCGGCGATGTCGACAACGGCTTTGCCACCGTGACCTTCAAGGGTGGACAGGTCGCCACCTTCCACGTCTCCCGGACGTCGCATCGCGGCTACGAGGCGACCATGACCGTCACCGGAACCCGGGCGGGCCTTGATATCGGTCGCAACGTGCCGCGCCGGCCAATCACGCTGGAAGTCGGCGGAAATCGTCAGATCGAAGGCCAGGTCGATTTCTTCGAGCGGTTCGGCGACGCCTTCCTGCACGAGGCGCGCGCCTTCGTCGGCGCCGTTCGGACCGGGGGCCCCACCCCGAGCAGCATCGCCGACGCCCGTGAGGCGACGCGGCTCGCCTGCGCCATGCGCGAGGCGCTGCGCGTGGGCTGACAGGCACCGACCGAGCCGAAACAACCCCGTCCTTCTCAAGCGGGCCCGGAGACAACATCTCCGGGCCCTTGTTCATGGCCGTTGCACCGATGGCATCGAGCAACATTCGCGGACCAACAAAAAGCCCTCTGAAGGCTTGCTTCAGAGGGCCAGGTCCGCGCCGGGATAGCGTGGTCAGCGAAGTCCGGCTTCCGCCAGGAAACGCTTCAGGTTGGTGATACCCATATTGACGTATTTCTTCGGGTTGGCCTTTTCCGGATCCTGCTCGGCCTCAAGCACGACCCAGCCCGAGTAGTTCGGCAAGGCCTTGAACACGCCCGTGAAATCGATCGCTCCATCACCCGGCACCGTATAGACGCCCTCAAGAACGGCATCGAGGAACGACCAGCCTTCGGCAAGCGCCTTCTTGGCGATCGGCTCACGCACATCCTTGGTGTGAACATGTCCGATGCGATCGGCATACTTGCGCGCCATGGCCACAGCGTCGCCACCGCCCCAGGTCATGTGTCCGGTGTCGAGGAGGAGTTTCACCGCCGGGCCTGTTCCGGCCATGAACCGATCGACTTCTTCCGGCGTCTGGACGACCGTGCCCATGTGGTGGTGGTAGACCACCTGAAGGCCGTAGCCCTTCACCAGCTCGGCAAATCGGGTCATGCGCGGCAGGAAGACGGCCCATTCGGCATCGGTCAGCACAGGACGGCTCGTGAGCGGCGCCGACTTTGTACCGTGAACGGTGCGCGTGCACTCGCAGACGATGAGGACCTCGGCACCCGCCTCCTTGCGCCATTTCAGCTCGTTCTGAGCCGCCGCAAACTCGGCGTCCGCGTCGCGTTCGAGCAGAAACGTCGAGTACCAGCCCGAAACGAAGACCATGCCGTAGTCGGCGAGGAGCTTCTTGAGAGCCGGCCCGTCCTCGGGCAGTTTGTGCCCCTTCTCCATGCCTTCGATACCGGCCTCGCGCGCTTCGGTCAGGCATTGCTCGACGGGAATGTCACCGCCGATCTCCCACAGATCATCGTTCGACCAGCAGATGGGATTGGCCCCAATGCGAATCATGTCTTCTCTCCCAGTAGCCTCACCGGTTCGGTCCTGTCGCCGACCGGGCTGTTGCTTGCCAAACGCTTCGTCCGGACCGGACGTCAGGATATCGCGCGGACCATCCTCTTCGGCCGGCGACGCCATGGAACACGCATTCCGTCCTCGCTCCGTTGCAAGAGCGAACTTTCATTGATCTGGGCAAGATCCGACCATGAACCGGGGATCGACGAGCGGCTCGGCCCATGACGGTAATCACGCCCAATGGCGCATCAACTTCTGATCTGATTATTCCTTATTTCATTTCATTCGGTATGTAAATTCCGTTTATCACGACCTCGACGAAGGTCTGCCACCGACACCGTCAGCGCCGTGGCGACGGTCAACGTCGCCGCGAGCGACCTGAACCCCTCGAAATCGGCCTCGACGATCTCGAACCAGGCACCGTTCTCCGGTACCAGCGGACTGAACGGACTGTCGGTGATCACCACGAGGGGCACGCCCTGCAAGGCGACCTGCCGCATGTGGTCGACCGTCCCGGAAGCATAGGGGGTGAAGCTGATGGCGAAAGCAGCGTCGCGGGGACCGGCGAAGTTCAGGATCTCACGATCGATGCCGAGCGGCGAGCCCACCAGCACGGTACGAATCCCCAGCTTTCCGAAGGCATAGGCCATGTATGAGGTGATGGGATAGGAACGGCGCTGGGCAAGCAGATAGATGGTTTCGGCGTCGGCGAGAATGCGAGCGGCCTTGTCCATGACGGCGGGGTCGATCCGTTCGCAAACGCGTTCGACCGAGCGGATCGCCGCCTTGCCGAACCCGTCCAGCATGGCCGCCGTGACTGGCCGACCCGATGAATGGGTGGAGAACGCATCGAGACGCTCGTCATAATTGGTCGGGCGGTCTCGCAGCCGCTCCTGGAATACCACCTGCAGCTCTGAAAAACCCTTGTAACCCATTGCCTTGGCGAAGCGAACGAGCGTCGAAGGCTGCACCTTGGCGGCGGACGCGATGCTCGCCACCGTGCCGAATGCGATCTCATCAGGCGACTCGACGGCATAGGCGGCAACTTGCGCCAAGCGGCGCGGCAGCTTGTCACGGCGTTCGACGATGACGTCGCGCAGGGCGCGAAACTCCTGCGGCGGCGCTCCGACGCCATCGGCGCCCTCGAAATCCATCGGCTCGTTGTCTTCGCTCATCCCCACTCCACTCCAATCGAATTGGACGTTTCAACCGTATTCCATCGTTCCAGCCGATGTTAACCCATCCGGCTTTTGTTGGCATCGGCAAAGAAGCGGCCGGGCATTTCGGCAACCTACACCACACGACGCCCCTCGCCTGCCCATCCTTCGCTATCAGTCGGCGCAACCGTCAAGCCGCCGGCTAGAGGCAGATAAGCCTCAAACCATTGATAATAATAGATACCATGCACATCATCCTTCAGAGCCACCACGATCGCCGCCCCTCTTTCGTCCCGAGCATTCGACCAAATGGTAATGATCCGGACGCCCTCGAAGGGGCGATTGCGCAGAGAAGGCCTTGACGATCCGGCGATATGGAACTTAAATTCCATATTGAAAAACGACTGTTCCATATCATCCACTACACACGGTGCCAAACTCGGCGAAGAGGACGCTGGAACAGGCTTGCTACGACCCGCCCGAGGGGGGTGTGACGCATTTCACCTTTTGGCGCGGCGGGCAGACACAATCAGCCGGCGGGGCACACGAGATGGCCCGGCGGAAACTGTCGAGGGAGAAAGCTCTATCATGACGCTGAGATTTGGACTGCTGGGCGCCGGGCGCATCGGCAAGGTGCACGCTGGCGCGGTTGCCGCCACGCCGGGGGCGAAGCTTGTCGCCGTGGCCGATGCCTTGCCCGAGGCGGCGGCCTTCATATCGAAATCGTCGGGAGCCGAGGTTCGGACGATCGACGAGATCATGAACGCCAAGGACATCGACGCCGTGCTGATCACGACGCCGACGGACATGCATGCCGACATGATCGAGCAGGCCGCCCGCGCCAAGAAGGCGATCTTCTGCGAGAAGCCGATCGATCTCGACGTCGATCGCGTGCGCCGCTGCCTCGACACGGTCGCCAAGGAAAAAGCGGCGCTGATGATCGGCTTCAACCGGCGCTTCGATCCCAACTTCATGGAAGCGCGGGCGCGCATCGACGCCGGCCAGATCGGCACGGTGGAAATGGTGTCCATCACCTCGCGCGATCCCTCCCCGCCGCCGGCCACCTACGTGGCGCGTTCGGGCGGCATGTTCCGCGACATGACGATCCACGACTTCGACATGGCCGCCTTCCTGCTCGGCGAGGATCCGGTCAAGGTATTTGCAGTCGGCTCGAGCCTGGTCGACCCGGAGATCGGCAAGGCCGGCGACATCGACAGCGGCTCGGTCATTTTGACCACCAAGTCGGGCAAGATCGCCCAGATCTCCAACTCGCGCCGCGCCACCTACGGCTACGACCAGCGCATCGAGGTGCATGGCTCGAAGGGCATGGTGCACGCCGAAAACCTGCGCGCCACCACCGTCGAGGTGGCGAACGCCAGTGGGTATCTTCGCGAGCCGCTGCTCGACTTCTTCATGACGCGCTACACGCAGGCCTATGCCAACGAGATCGCCGCCTTCATCAAGGCGCTCGAAGCCGGCAAGCCGATGCATCCGTCGGGTGAGGACGGCCTCAAGGCCCTCGCCATGGCCGACGCGGCGGTGAAGTCGCTGAAAGAAGGCCGGCAGGTCGAAATCGCCTACTGAAACGGTGGCGGCCGGTGACAATCGCCGGCCGCCTTACCGCGGCTCGACCCGACAAGTTGCGCCCGATGCCTTCAGCCGGGCTTGGGCGACAAGCTCGCACCCTGGCAATGACGCCGCAAAGTGATCTTGCATGCCCAGTCTCTCAGAGCAGTCGGGCAGCCTCCTGTCCGCACGGGCAGTGCTCACCGGTTATCAGCCACTGAAGGAAGAAATCGTTCGGCGGCAGAAGACCCTGCCCAAACGCCTCCTTCAAATCGCCACCTTCGCCCTTGCCAGCCCGGACGAGGTTGCCTTCGGGACCGTCTCCTCGATTGCGAAGCACGTCGGCGTTCCGCCATCGGCCATCATCCGCTTTGCCCAGCACTTCGGCTTCGACGGCTTTGTGGAGATGCAGCGCCTGTTTCGCGACCGGATGCGCGAGCGCAGTTCCGAGTATGAGGAACGTCTTCAGTCGCTGAATCACGGCGTCGATCCGGACGACGAGGCCGGCAAGACGCTGGAGGGCTTTTTCGCGGCGGGACGCCGATCGATGGAAAACGCATTCCAGTCCGTCGACCATGAGAAGTTCTCGTCGGCGGCATCCATCCTTGCCGATGGCAAGACCATCTACCTCCTGGCGCGCCGCCGCTCATTCCCGATCGTCAGCTACATGGCCTACTCGTTCGCCAAGCTCGGATTGCGCTGCGAACTGGCAAGCTCGCCGATGGGGACCGACGGCGATCTGCTGCAGTTTGCCGGCCCCGATGATGCCGCCCTCGCCGTCAGTTTCTCACCCTATGCATCGGAAACCGTCGCACAGGCCAGAGTTCTCAGGGAGCGGGGCGTCCCGCTGGTTTCGCTGACGGATTCGCCATTCTCACCCATTGCCGCGATTTCGAACGTTTGGTTCGAAGTCGTCGAAGCAGACTATGGCGGCTTTCGACCGCTCTCGGCCTCCATGGTGCTCGCTTTGGCGCTTTGCGTGGCGGTTGCCGAGAGAAAACAGTGGAACTGACCAGCGCGACCAAGCACGACGCCCGGGAAGCGGCCCCTTCCGGGATACTACGTTGGTAGTAGAACAATAATTTCATCGACGTTTTCGATCGGAACGTATATTCTTATTGCAACGGCGCGATACAGCGTAACGACGTAAAGCCCTGCGAGGAAAAAATGACAGACACCCCCAGCGCGGCCAAGACACTCGACCTCATCGCGATCGGCCGAGCCTCGGTCGACCTCTACGGCCAGCAGATCGGCACTCGCCTTGAGGATATCGGCAGTTTCGCGAAGTCGGTCGGCGGCTGCCCTGCCAACATCTCCGTCGGAACCGCTCGCCTCGGTCTGAGGTCGGCCCTGGTGACGCGAGTCGGCAACGAGCAGATGGGGCGTTTCATCCTCGAGCAGCTCGGCCGTGAAACGGTGGACACCTCCGGCATCGTCGTCGACAAGGAGCGCCTGACGGCCCTGGTGCTGCTGGCGGTGGAGGACGAGGGCGTGTCGCCCATGATCTTCTATCGTTCCGACTGCGCCGACATGGCGCTTTGCGAGGACGACGTCGACGAGGCCCTGATCGCCAGAAGCCGCTCGATCGTCGTCACCGGCCCCCATTTCTCGCGTCCGCATTCCGAGGCCGCACAGCGCAAGGCGATTGCGCTTGCCAAGAAGCACGGCGCCAAGGTGGTGATCGACATCGACTACCGGCCGAACCTCTGGGGGCTTGCCGGCCACGATGCGGGTTTCGAGCGCTACGTCAAGTCCGACCGCGTCTCCGGCCTCCTGCGCACGGTCCTCGCCGATTGCGACCTGATCGTCGGCACCGAGGAAGAGATCATGATCGCCACCGGCGCCGACAGCGTGCTGGCATCGCTGAAGCTGATCCGGTCGATCAACGCCGCGGCCACCATCGTGCTGAAGCGCGGCGCCATGGGTTGCATCGTCTACGACGGCCCGATCTCGGACGACCTTGAAGCCGGCATCGTCGGCAAGGGCTTCCCGATCGAGGTCTTCAACGTCCTCGGGGCCGGCGATGCCTTCATGTCGGGCTTCCTGAGGGGCTGGCTGAAGGGCGAGCCGCTCGCCACCTGCGCCACCTGGGCCAACGCCTGCGGCGCCTTCGCCGTGTCGCGCCTCCTCTGTTCTCCGGAATACCCGACCTGGGAGGAACTCAGCCACTTCCTCGCCCACGGCAGCAGCGAGCGGGCACTCCGCAAGGATCCGTCTCTCAATCACATCCATTGGGCGACCACCCGCCGTGGCGATTATCCGACGCTGATGGCGCTTGCCCTCGATCACCGCAGCCAAGTGGAAGACCTGGCGCAGGATGCGGCGACACTGAAGCGCGTCCCCGATTTCAAGGTGCTCGCGGTGAAGGCGGCGCGGCGCGTTGCTGCCGGACGCCCCGGTTTCGGCATGCTGCTCGACGACAAATATGGCCACAAGGCGCTGTTCGCCGCCGGGGCCGGCAAGGGGCTTTGGGTCGCCAAGCCGATCGAGTTGCCCGGTTCGCGTCCGCTGAAATTCGAGTTCAGCCAGGATCTCGGCAGTCGACTGATCGAATGGCCGCTCGAACACTGCATCAAGGTGCTGTGCTTCTACCATCCCGACGACCCCGCCGACCTCAAGGCCGAGCAGACCGCCAAGCTCCTCACCGCCTATGAGGCGGCGCGCAAGGTCGGCCGCGAAATCCTGGTCGAAATCATCGCATCCAAGGCGGGACCACTCGGAGACGATACGGCGGCCAAGGCATTGACGGAACTCTATGCCGCCGGCCTCAGGCCCGACTGGTGGAAGCTGGAGCCCCAGGCCTCGGAGAAGGCCTGGCAGGCGATCGACCACGTGATCAGGAGCAATGATCCCTATTGCCGGGGCGTGGTACTCTTGGGGCTGGAGGCGCCGATCGAAACGCTAAAGCAGGGCTTTGCGGCCGCAAGGACAGCGCCCTGCGTCAAGGGTTTCGCCGTCGGCCGCACCATCTTCGCCGACGCCGCCAAGCGCTGGCTCAACGGCGAGATCGACGACGAGGCGGCCATTGCCGACATGGCGGAGAAGTTCGGCGCCCTGGTCGACGTCTGGCTGTCGCTGGGCAGCTCGCGGGCGGCTTGATCGACAAGGTTGAAAGAAAAGCGAGAAGGGGCCGACCGCTACGACGACGGCGCCCACTTCGGGAGGATGACATGGCAGGCAAGACAGTGCGATTGACGGTGGCGCAGGCGACGGTGCGGTTCCTCGTCAACCAGAAGACCATCATCGACGGGGAGAAGCTGCCGATCTTCGCCGGCTGCTGGGCGATCTTCGGTCACGGCAACGTGGCCGGGCTAGGCGAGGCGCTCTATCAGGTGCGCGACACGTTCCCGACGCTCCGTGCCCACAACGAACAGGCGATGGCCCTGTCGGCGATCGCCTTCGCCAAGGCGTCGTTCCGCCGTCGTTTCATGGCCTGCACCACCTCGATCGGTCCCGGCGCGCTCAACATGATCACGGCGGCGGCCGTCGCTCACGTCAACCGCCTGCCCCTTCTTCTGCTGCCGGGCGACGTGTTCGCCAACCGCCGGCCCGACCCGGTGCTGCAGCAGGTGGAAGACTTCCAGGACGGTACCGTGTCGGCCAACGACTGCTTCCGGACCGTGTCGCGCTACTTCGACCGCATCCAGCGGCCGGAGCAGTTGATCCTCGCCTTGCAGCGGACCATGCACGTGCTGACCGATCCGGCCGAATGCGGTCCGGTGACGCTTTCCATGTGCCAGGACGTTCAGGCCGAGGCCTATGACTGGCCCGAGAGCCTGTTCGAGGAAAAGGTTTGGGTGCCGCGCCGCATCCGCCCCGACGAGAACGAACTCGCGACCGCCATCGGCCTCCTCAAGGCGGCGAAGAACCCGATGATCATCGCCGGCGGCGGCGTGCTCTACTCCGAAGCCACCGCCGACCTGGTCGCCTTCGCCGAAAAGCACAGCATTCCAGTCGCCGTCACGCAGGCGGGCAAGTCCTCGATCGACGAGACGCATCCGCTCGCCCTCGGCGCCGTCGGCGTCACCGGCACTTCGGCCGCCAATGCGCTGGCCGCCGACGCTGACCTGGTGCTGGCTATCGGCACCCGCTTCCAGGACTTCACGACAGGGTCGTGGGCGCTGTTCAAGAGCGGCGAGCTCAAGATCGTCGCCCTCAACGTCGCCAGCTACGACACCACCAAGCACAACGCCGCGCCGCTGGTGGCGGACGCCAAGGTCGGCCTCGGCCTGTTGTCGCAAGGGCTCGGCGCATGGAAGGCAACGCGCGTTGCCGAACGCGCTGCCGTCGAGAAGGCCAAATGGCTCGAAGACGCTGACAAGGCGCTAGCGTCGACCAACGTCGAGAAACCTTCCGACGCGCAGGTGATCGGCGCGGTGGCGCGGACACTCGGCGGGCCCGAAATGGTGGTCGTCTGCGCCGCCGGCGGACTGCCCGGTGAACTCGACAAGCTGTGGGTGCCGACGGTGCCGGGCAGCTACCACCTGGAATACGGTTTCTCCTGCATGTTCTACGAGATCGCCGGCGGTATCGGCGTCAAGATGGCCAACCCCGACAAGGAAGTCGTCGTCATGGTCGGCGACGGCTCCTACATGATGATGAACTCCGAGCTCGCCACATCGGTCAGCCTCGGCCAGAAGCTGACGGTCGTCCTGCTCGACAACCACGGCTTCGGCTGCATCAACCGGCTGCAGATGGCCACCGGCGGCGCCAACTTCAACAACCTCTGGCAGGACTGCGCCATGCAGGCCCAGCCGGACATCGACTTCCGCGCCCATGCCGAGAGCATGGGAGCCATCGCCGTCAAGGTGTCGTCGATTTCCGAACTGGAAACGGAGCTGGCGAAGGCCAAGACGGCCGATCGTTCCACGGTGATCGTCATCGACACGGACCCGCTGGTCACCACCGATGCCGGCGGACACTGGTGGGACGTGGCCGTGCCCGAGACGTCGCCGCGCAAGCAGGTTGCCGGTGCGCGCGAGGCCTACGAAGCCGCCAAGCGCCTCCAGCGCATCTTCGACTGACGCCACTGCCGAGAAGGAGAAAGCCATGTCCAACTCCCATCTGCGGGTCCGGCCGAAGGCCGACCAAGGCCTGGTCAGCGAAGTGACGCCCGCGAGCGCCGGCTGGACCTATGTCGGGTTCGCCCTCCATCGCCTGACCGCCGGCCAGGGCCTTGCGGCAGAAACGGGGCAGCGGGAAGTTTGCCTGGTGCTGGTGTCGGGCAAGGTTCGGCTTGCCATCGACGGCAAGGACCAGGGCGAGATCGGCGAGCGGATGAGCCCGTTCGACGGCGCCCCCTGGGCAGCCTACGTGCCGGTCGGCGGGCGGTACGAACTGACCGCCACCACGAATGCCGAGGTCGCCGTCTGCTCCGCTCCCGGCGCAGCCGGCTTCCCGGCAAAGCTGATCCCGCCGGGCACGCATGAACAGATCACGCGCGGCAAGGGCTCCAACACCCGGCTCGTCACCAACATCATGCCGGAGAACGATGGGTCCGCCCACTCGCTTCTCGTGGTCGAGGTGATCACGCCGGGCGGCAACACCTCCAGCTACCCGCCGCACAAGCACGACCAGGATGACATTCCGGCCGAGAGTCATCTGGAGGAAACCTACTATCACCGTTTCAACCCGCCGCAGGGTTACGGCTTCCAGCGCGTCTATACCGACGACCGCAGCCTGGACGAGGTGGTGCTGCTCGAGGATGGCGACGTGGTCATGGTGCCGAAGGGTTACCACCCGGTCGCGACCATCCACGGCTACGACAACTACTACCTCAACGTCATGGCCGGCCCCAAGCGCATCTGGAAGTTCCACAACGAACCGGCGCACGAGTGGCTGTTTACCGGGCTCGGCGCCCCGGCCGCCCCGCGCTGACCAGTCCGGCAAGAGTTCCCATCGCCAAGCATCGGCTTCAAGGCGAGCGATATCCTGAGACAAGCACTACGGAGAAGATCATGAACATGGAAATCCTGAAGCATCAGTTCGGCAAGGTCGAGCGTCTCAGGTACCTCGTCGACAATGAGTGGCGGGTGTCGAAGACCACCAAGTACATGCCGGTGATGGACCCCTCGACCGGCAAGCAGATCGCCGAGGCGCCCTGCTGCACGCAGGAAGAGGTCGACTCGGCCGTCGAGGCCGCCGCCCGCGCCTTCCCGGCCTGGCGCGACACGCCGATCCCGACGCGCATCCAGCTGATGTTCCGCTTCAAACAGTTGCTGGATGCCCATCTCGACGAGCTGACCGAGCTGTTGGCCACCGAGAACGGCAAGGTCCTGTCGGAAGCCAAGGGCGACGTTCTCAAGGCGATCGAAGTGGTCGAATGCGCCTGCTCGACCCATTACCTGATGCAGGGCGACACCTGCATGAACGTCTCGACCGGCTACGACACCGTCTCGTTCCGTGAGCCGCTCGGCGTCTTCGCGGCCATCGCGCCCTACAACTTCCCGGCCATGATCCCCATGGGCTGGATGATCCCCTTCGCGGTCACCACCGGCAACACCGTGGTTCTCAAGGCCGCCTCGATGGTGCCGCAGACGGCGAGCCGCATGCTCGAACTGCTGATCGAGGCCGGCATGCCCAAGGGCGTCGTCAACCTCGTGACCTGCTCGCGCGTCGAGGCCGACAGCCTGCTCGTCAATCCGGCCATCAAGGGCGTTTGCTTCGTCGGCTCGACCTCGGTCGGCCTGCACATCTACAAGACCGCCGCCGCCAACGGCAAGCGCGTCCAGGCGCTGACCGAAGCCAAGAACCACGCCCTCGTGCTTGAGGACTGCGTGCTCGAGCGCACGGTGCGCGGCATCATCAACTCGACCTACGGCTGCGCCGGCCAGCGCTGCATGGCCCTGCCCGTCGTCTGCGTCCAGGAGAGCATCGCGGACGAGTTCGTGGCGCTGTTCAAGAAGCTCGCCCAGGAACTCAAGATCGGCCCCGCCTATATTGCCGGTTCGCAGCTCGGCCCGGTCATCTCGGCCGGCCAGAAGGAGTCGATCGAGAAGGCCATTCAGCGCGGTGTCGATGAAGGCGCGACGCTGGTGCTCGACGGTCGCGGCGTCAAGGTGCCCGGCTACGAGGACGGTTACTTCGTCGGGCCGACCATTCTCGATCACGTGAAGCCCGGCTCCTATGTCGGCGAGGAAGAGATCTTCGGGCCGGTGACGTCGATCAAGCGCGTCAAGGACTTCGAGGAAGGCCTCGCGATCATGAACGCCAACCGCTTCGCCAACGGCTCGTGCATCTACACGACGTCGGGCCGCCACGCCCGCGAGTTCGCCAAGCGGACCGACGGCGGCATGGTCGGCATCAACGTCGGCATTCCCGTGCCCTTCTCCATCTTCCCCTTCTCGGGCCACAAGCAGTCGTTCTTTGGCGACCTGCATACGCTCGGCAAGGATGGCGTCGCCTTCTTCACCGAAACCAAGTCGGTCACTTCCGTCTGGTTCTCCGAGGAAGACGCCAAGAAGGCGGTCAGCACCTGGGATGGCACGCTGACCCGCAGCTGACAACCGAGGCGAGGCGGCTCCCTCCACCAGCCTCGCCCTTTCTGGCGCCTCTCCTCCGGCGCTGGCCGGCCCTCCCCCGGGGCCGGCCTTTTTCTTGTTGCGTGATCCGCTTGGTGCCAGCCGAGGGCCTTTGAAATGCGAAAGCCGCCCGACAAGGGGCGGCTTTCCGTCTTCTCCAGGTAGCGGTTACCGGACTGGCGCCGTTGCGTTCGGTACCATCCTTGGGCCGGCTTCCTTCGCGCTATGCGGCCATGACGCGGTTTATGAAACCCTCGACGGCGTCCCTGAGACGGCCCGCCTGTTCGTTCATGTCGTTGGACGCAGCCGAAACCGCCGACGCGGATTGCGAGGTTTCCCCAACCACCCGGGTCAGCGCCTGGGTTTCCTCGGTTGCCGCGCGGGTTCCCGCCGCCGCCCGTTGAGCATTGCTGGAAATCTCCGATGTCGCCGTTCCCTGCTCGGTGACGGCGCTCGAAATGATCATGGTGGTCCGATCGACGTCGACCATGATGTCGGAAATCGAGCGGATGGCGGTCACCGCCTCGGCGGTGGACACCTGGATGGCCGCGATCTGGGTGGCGATCTCCTCGGTGGCGTTGGCCGTCTGGCCGGCGAGGTTCTTGACCTCCGAGGCGACGACGGCGAACCCCTTGCCCGCTTCGCCGGCGCGCGCCGCCTCGATGGTGGCATTGAGGGCCAGAAGATTGGTCTGTTCGGCGATCGCCTTGATCAGCGTCACCACGTTGCCGATCCGCTCCGCAGCCTCGGCCAGACTGCCGATGGTCGCGTCGGTACGCCGCGCCTCCTCCGATGCCCGACGTGCCACCTGCGTGGCGTTTTCCGTCTGGCGCGCGATCTCGGCGATGGACGCGGACAACTCCTCGGCCGCCGCCGCCACGGTCTGAACGCCCACCGATGCGTCACCGGACGCCTCGGCGGCGCTGGT
>JAUVXG010000233.1 GCA_030603685.1 Pleomorphomonas sp. | reverse complement strand
GTTCGATCGCGGCCCACTGCTCGTCATTCAGCCAGAACTCTCCTGCCATGATTCAAGCTCCATCGTTTGATGAAGTGAATCATGACAAACCTAATTAATCAATTGACTGATTGGGTTTCGACCCTAGAGGCCGCCGACCTTGATGAGCTGGGAAACGAAGGCTTCGTCGATGGCGCCGGTCTGCGGCAGGTTGTAATAGGCCTGGAAGCGCTTGATGGCCGCACGGGTCTCGGCCGACATCAAGCCGTCGATGGCGACGGGCCCGAATCCCTGCTGTGACAGCGAGCGCTGGATACGCGCGAGGTTGGCATCGGCGGCGGCCGCCGCCGGCGTGGCGGTTGCGGCCGGGCTCGCATTGGCCTTGGGCGGAACGACCGAGGCGATGAGATCGCCAATGCCGTCGAGCGAAATCCCTGCCGGCTGGGCCTCGGCGGGCGACGCCTGAGCCGCGGCAGTGTCGGGCTTCGGTGGGGGCACCGGCGCCCCGGCGTTGGCCGGCAGCGATCCGACGGTCAGCGGATCGCTCGTGACAGGGCTTTCGCCGTTCAGGCTGGTTTTCGGCCGCACCGACCGGATCGCCAGCAGCACGTTGTTCGACGGTTCGCCGGTTGGCGTGAGACGGAAGGCGCGTTCGAAAGCCAGGATGGCCTGCGAGGTTTGCGGACCGGCGAGGCCGTCGACATCGCCCTTGTAGTAGCCGAAGTCCTTGAGGCCCTTCTGTATGTCGGCGATCAGGCTGTGATCGGTGGCTCCGACGGCGGATCCGTCGGAGGAGCGCAACGTCGGGGCCGGAGTGGCGGCCGGCGTCGTCGGGGCAACGGGACGGGTTCCGACGAACAGCGGCGCCGGATGAACACCCGGCTGCAGGGCGAGGGCATTGGTCAGGATGGCAATGGCGGTCGCCGTCATCATCAAGCCGCCGGCGGTGGCCATCGGATTACCGACGGCGCCCCGGAGCAGAAGGGCGACAAGTCCCGATTTTCCCTGGGTCTTGCGTCCTGCCATCAATCAGGCCCTCCGAGCCACGCGCTGGATCTGGTCGACATCCAGAACGCGGGAAATCGGTTCGGCGCCATCGCGCGACGGGTGCATCGGCAGCAGAACGGTGACAGTGGTGCCCTTGCCGAGGTCGGAGTCGATCATCACCTGGCCGCCATGCAGCGCGACGAGGCCTTTCACCACGGAGAGGCCGAGGCCCGTGCCAGCCTGCTTGCGGTCGTAGCCGGTCTCCGCCTGGAAGAACGGGCTGCCGACACGACTGAGATCCTTCTCGGCAATGCCGATGCCGTTGTCGCGCACCGAAATCGCCATGCGACGCCCCTGGCGGCGGACCGAACAGGTGACCTGACCGCCGCGATTGGAGAACTTCACCGCGTTGGAGAGGAGGTTGAGCACGATCTGTCGGCAGGCGCGCGGATCGGCAACCAGTTCCGGCAGGTTGGGCTCGATGTCCGAGACCAGCAGGATGCCGGCCTTCTCGGCCTGAGGGGCCATCATCTGGCGGCAACGATCGACCAGCGGGCCGACGCGGAAGGCTTCCGGGTTCACGTCAAAGGAGCCGCACTCGATCTTCGAAAGATCTAGAATGTCGTTGACCACCTGCAGGAGATGCTCGCCCGACTCCTTGATGAGGCCGGAGTATTCCCGTTGCCGATCGAACTCGAACTTGCCGAAAAGCTCCTGGTTGAGGATGTCGGAAAAGCCGATGATCGCGTTGAGCGGCGTCCTGAGCTCGTGGCTCATGTTGGCGAGGAAGCGGGTCTTGGCCAGGTTGGCGGCTTCCGAGTCGGCGCGCAGCGTCTCCAGCTCCGCTTCGTGCTGCTTGCGCTCGGAAATGTCGCGGGTAACCGTCACGACCGCGTCGTCGCCTTGCTCGTCGGCAAGGTGGCGCATGTGCGATTCGACCCAGATCCAACCGTCGGAGTCGAGTTCGTCACCGCAGCGCAGACGATACTCCACCCGTGCCGCGCCCTGGTGAAGCGCCACCGAGATGGCCGAAAGATAGGCCGGCCGGTCGCCGATATGGACGCGCCGGAACAGACCGTCGGCGGTCAGGTCGGCTGGCCGCACCGACAGCAGGCGCATGGCGGCAGGCGATACGAAGGTCACGTCGCCGGACGGATTGTGGCAGGTGACGAGGTCGCTCATCGCCTCGGCAAGCAGGCGATAGCGCTGCTCCTGACGGGCGATGGAGAGCGAGGTCGCCCGCTCGCGCCGCTCGATGCCGATGGCGACGCCGGAGGCGTAACCGAGGGCGACCACGCAGGCGAGGAAGTTCATGGTCGTGCCGTCACCGGCGAAGGTGAAGGCACGGCTGGCGTCGCCGGTGAGGGTGAGAACGGCCGTGAGAAGGAAGCCCGCGCCGCTGATCAGCGCGGCGCCGGCGACGGTCGACCGCCGGCCGGACAGGGCCGCTTCGATGGGCGCGATGGCGAACCAGACCACGGCGAACGAGGCCAGGCCGCCGGTATGGAGCGCAACCCAGACGGCCAGACTGGTCAGGATGGCGGCGGACAAAAGGTAGCCCAGAGCCAACCGGCCTGTGCGGGAGACGAACAGGGCGACGAGAATCTCGAGCCCGAGAATGGAAAGAGCCGTCGCCGTGAAGCCGGCCGAGGACGGATCGACGGCGAGCGCTGGCGGAATGAGGCCAAAGGCGGAAAAGCCGCTGACCAGATGGGAACCGATGAATCCTCTGTGCCTGTCGACCTCGACCGGATCGTCGACCACCGAGCTGTGCACGAGGTGATCAAACGAGCGCTCCAGCGCGGCTCTGAACTCACAGTTACGCAACACGCATCCCCATCGCAGGCGGGCCGGCACCGCCGCGGAATCACCCGGGGGAGCCTCCGACATGCTGGTCCTGAGTTTCCGAAAGTTTCCGGCGATGCCGGCTACGCTTCGGGGACGGACCATTTGTCTTTTCTGACGCCACGGTGCCATGCGCCCCTTTATGGAATGTTGATGGGAGGCATGAGGCGAGGGGGAGAGACGCCTCCAAAAGGGTTTTGGTCGAAAAGATCGAATTCACGGTTAAGCGTGAGTGAACGCTGATCTTTGACGATGGGAAGCCTGCGATAATCCAGGCGAATCCGTCCCGCTCGACCGCGGCGGCGGCCGATCGATAAAATTGGACTCAAATTTTCGTCGAATTTCCCTGCGATTTGAATGATCGGCCTAATTCGATCCTAAAACGTCCCTGCTAGAACCGGGAACATCGAACGGACAGCGACGGTTTCGGCCGCGAAAGATCCGGACGCCCTCCAAGGGCGATGAACAACAGGGAAGTGCATTATGATGTTTCTCCTGAGGACGGCATTCTGGCTGTCCGTTGTCATCTTTCTCATTCCCGTCGACCATTCCGCCGAGCAGCAGGCGGAAGCCGCAAGGGTGCAGCCCATCGGCGCGCTGGAAGCGGCGAGCGCAGCCCAGGCGACCATTTCCGACATGAGCGGGTTTTGCGGCCGCAATCCGACCGCTTGCGAGATCGGCGGACGCGTGGCCACCACATTCATGCTGAAGGCGCAAACCGGCGCCCGCATGGTCTACGATTTCATCGATCAGTCGCTCGCCGACAATCCGGCCGGAGCGAGTGTCGACCATGGAACGCTCACTGCCACGGACCTCGGTCCCGCCTGGCGCGGCCCCGGCAAGGCGCCCCAGGGCATTTGATACGGCCATTCCGGACAAGTCCGGTGGCTGATGTTTCCCTGCCCGACGGCAAGCCCGCCGGGAACTCGACCGCCGCGACCTCAGGTCCGGCGGTCTCTTTCTTTACAGATGATCGCGGTCTATACCGGGGCCACACGGCAAAACATGGAGACCGGACGTGGCGACGACCCTCGACGAAATTCGGGACAACTTCTCGCTTCTCGACGACTGGGAAGACCGCTATCGCTATGTGATCGAGCTCGGCAAGGAACTGGAACCGCTGGCCGAGGACGACCATAGCGACGAGAACAAGGTGCGCGGCTGCGTCAGCCAGGTGTGGCTCAAGCCGAGCCTCTCCGACGACAAGGTCGACCCGGTCGTGACGTTCATCGGCGATTCCGACGCGCTGATCGTTCGGGGGCTGATCGCCATCCTGCACGCCACTTACTCGGGCAAACGGGCCTCGGAGGTCCTGTCCATCGATCCCGAAGCCATCTTCAACGAGCTGAACCTGCGCGAGCATCTCACGCCGCAGCGCTCGAACGGACTGAGATCGATGGTTGAGCGCCTGCGCAAGATTGCCGAGCAAGCCAGAGCCTGAGACATCGCCCCTCGGCAGGATCGAAGCGGCACCGCTCAAAGAAAAACCCGGCCTCGCGGCCGGGTTTGTCATGACTGGTAAGGCGAAAGCCGATCAGCGGGTGCGGCGGCGCTGCTGGCCGAGGCCCATCTTCTTGGCGAGATCCGAACGCGCGGCCGCGTAGTTGGGGGCGACCATCGGATAGTCGGCCGGCAGGCTCCACTTCTCGCGATACTCTTCCGGCGACATGTTGTAGTGGGTGCGCAGATGGCGCTTGAGCGACTTGAACTTCTTGCCGTCTTCAAGGCAGATGATGTAGTCGTTGGTGACCGACTTCTTGACCGGAACGGCCGGACGAACCGGCTCGGCTTCGACTTCCTGCGGTGCACCGCCCTGCACGCGATTGAGAGCGCCCACGACGTCATAGATCAGGTTCGGCAGTTCCGCGGCCGGAACGGAATTGTTGCCGACATATGCGGCGACGATATGCGCGGCAAGGTCGATTATCGTCAGGTCGTCTTCCATCTCGCTCATCTTTGTACCTGTTCTGCTTGAATTCGGATATTTCTGTTGCGTCTCGTTAACTGCTCCACCATCGGAGAATTTTTTGAAGATTTCTACGTGTGAAGCTGCAACAAACCCATGATCTGCTGTCGGACATGTCATTACAGCGCTTCAAAAATGAAAACAAGTGGAACTTGGAAAAGAGTAACACCAATACGATGCAAATCGAGTTCATGCCCTGCGAATGCTAGGAAAAGCCACGCAAGACGCTTGCTGCACATCAAAGTTGCCTGTGGCTGGATAGGACGCGCGGAACGGAGACTCTGGCGCTCTTGCAGACAAGCCGGCCTCCGGCCGGGTTCGGACGAATCGATACCCCGTTTCGAATAGGATGCCGCTGCCCTCGGGGGAGCCAAGGGGCGAACGAACTCGAACGGTCAGCCCAAACCGATATCGGCGTCGAACCGGTCAGCTTGCAGACGCATGATGCCTTCGCAGCGTCAGGCGCGATCGCGCCTGGCCTGGGGCATGGTCTCCGGGGTCTGGTCGCGGCCGGCCGCGGTTGCGGTCGATCGGATGGGAGTGCCGGCCTGGGTCTGTGGCACATGGACCGGTGTCCGCTTGGCGGACGGGAGTGCGTCGCGCCAACGATCGACAAGCAGCAGAGCGGAGCGAAGCGACACCATCTCGTAGAGATCGACGAGACGCTTGACGTCGAAGTAGTTGCGCGTGTCGTCGACGCCGGAGAAAAGGATGACGCGGGTGGCGATACCGCTGTCGAGGCCGGCCGCCTTGAGGCAGATCGACAGCGGCTCTCCACCGGGGTCGGCGAGCAGCCGAACCAGGAACGGGGTTTCGAGGCCCGTCAGGTCCGACAGGATGCGCGACATGGCCTCGGTGTTGCGCTGCAGGCAGGCGCGCGCCAGCGTCGCCACCTTGTCGGGATCGGGCATCGGCACGCGTGGCAGCGGCCGGCGGGCGGCGAACTCCCTGAGGGCGGCAATTTCCAATGCCTGGATGACGCGGCGACGACCGCGACCGTCAAGATCGAGGAACAGGTCGATCAGGTCCGTGTCCTGCACGTCATCCATGCGCGCGGCGAGCTGTCTGGCCAGCCTGGGATTGTCGTGGGCGTTGTCCACCAGCAGGCGGACGGCGCTGGGCGGCAGGCTGACGCTCAGGTTGGCGGCCAGCGCCGAGAGGCCGTCGGCGCGCATGCGCCCAAGCAAGGCTTCCACCACGGCCGGCTGAAGGTTCTTTCTGGCCGCGAT
>JAUVXG010000090.1 GCA_030603685.1 Pleomorphomonas sp. | reverse complement strand
CGCGAGAAGCGCCCGCCGTTCGAGGACCGCACCCATGACCGACGTTTCCTTCCACGACTATGCCAAGCTCGACGCCGCCGGCCGCGCCGCCCTGCTCAAGCGCTCGGAAACCGACCTCACCTTCTTCCTCGACAAGGTCGGCCCGATCATCGAGGCGGTGAAGACGGAAGGCGACGCGGCGCTCCATCGTTTTGCCCGCGAGCTCGACAAGTCCGAGGTGAAGCCTGGTGCGCTGAAGGCGACCGAGGCCGAGTTCGACGCTGCCTTCAAGGCCGTCGAGCCTGAAGTCGTCGAGGCGATCCGCTATGGCATCGAGAACATCCGCCGCTTCCATGAAGAGCAGAAGCCGGAGGCCATGTGGCTGAAGGAGATCCGCCCCGGTGCCTTTGCCGGCGATCGGGTGACGCCCATCAAGTCGGTGGCGCTGTACATTCCCCGTGGCAAGGGCGCCTTCCCGTCGGTGACGATGATGACCGCCGTGCCGGCTGTGGTGGCCGGCGTGCCGGAGCTTGCCATCGTAACTCCGCCGACGCCGGATGGCTCCGTCGATGCGGCGACGCTGGTGGCGGCGCGCCTTGCCGGTGTCGAGACGGTCTACAAGGTCGGCGGCGCGCAGGCCGTCGCGGCGGTGGCCTTCGGCACGGAGACGGTGAAGCCGGCGCTGAAGATCGTCGGACCCGGCAGCCCGTGGGTGGTTGCGGCCAAGCGCCTCTTGTCGGGCGTCATCGACGCCGGCCTGCCGGCCGGCCCGTCGGAAGCGATCATCTTCGCCGACGACACGGTGCATGGCGGACTTGCCGCGCTCGACGTGCTGATCGAGGCCGAGCACGGCCCGGACTCGTCGGCCTATATCGTCACCCACTCGCGCCGGGTTGCCGAGGAGGCGCTGGCCGCGCTGCCCGAGCACTGGGCGCGTATGACGCCTCAGCGCGTCGAGTTCTCCAAGAAGGTGTTGGGCGGTGCCTTCGGCGGCATCATCCTGACCTCTTCGGTCGAGGAGAGCCATGCCTTCGTCAACGCCTACGCGCCGGAGCATCTGGAGATTCTCTCAACCGACCCCTACGCCCATCTCGGCAAGATCACCGAGGCGGCGGAGATCCTGATGGGTCCCCATACACCGGTGTCCATCGCCAACTTCGGCCTCGGCCCCAATGCCGTGCTGCCGACCAGCCGCTGGGCGCGCACCTGGGGGCCGCTGTCCGTGTTTGACTTCGTCAAGAGGTCGTCGATCGGCTATGTGACGGCCGGTGCCTACCCGGAACTCGCCCACACGGCCCGCGTGCTCGCTCGTTACGAGGGCTTCTCGTCGCACGAGCAGGCGGTATCGTCGGTCCGCGACGTCTATCTCAAGGGCTGAGCGATGAAGGCCGTCCGCCTTTATGCAGCAGGCGACCTGAGGGTCGAAGACATCGCGCCGCCTCCGGCTCCCAAGTCCGAAGAGGTTCGGATTGCCGTGACGGCCGCCGGCATCTGCGGCTCTGACCTTCACAACTTCCGCACCGGCGCCTGGATCAGCCGGTCGCCGTCGGTGGCCGGTCACGAGTTTGCCGGTACGGTGCGGGCGCTGGGCGAGGGCGTCGCCGGCCTATCGGTCGGCGATGCGGTGGTCGCGGATTCGCGCGTCACCTGCGGCGTCTGCGCGGCTTGCCGTGGCGGCCGGCCGAATGTCTGCGAGAAGCTCGGCTTCGTCGGTGAGGTCTGCGACGGCGGCTTTGCTCAGGAGGTCGTGCTGCCGGCCGCCTTGCTGGTCAAGGCGCCTGCCGGGCTCGATCCGGCAGCGCTCGCCATGGCCGAGCCATTGGCAGTGGCGCTGCATGCGGTGAAGCGCTTGGCCGTGCCTGCTGGCTCGCCGGTGCTGATCGCTGGCTGCGGGCCGATCGGTGGTCTCGCCGCGCTCGTCCTTGCCGAACGGCACGACGGACCGTTGCTGGTCGCCGACCGCAATGCCGACCGGGCTGCGCGCGTGGCCGAGGTGACAGGAGCCCGTGTCGTCGATCTCAAGGCCGAAGTCGTTTCGGCGGCGCTTGGCGGCGCGCCCTTGCTTGCTGTGCTCGATGCGACCGGGAGCCCTGCAGTTATCGATGGGCTTCTCGATCTTGTTTCGCCGGGCGGAACGCTGGCTCTGGTCGGCATCGGCCATGGCAGCCTTGCTGTCGATCCGGTAAGGCTGGTGGAGCGGGAAATCGCTCTCGTTGGCTGCCATGCCTTTACCAGTGAACTGCCTGAGGCTGTGGCCCTGATGCCGAAGCTGGAACGCCGCCTGTTGGCTCTGATCGACGAGACCGTCGGTCTCAACGATGTGCCGGCCGCTTACGAACGTCTTCTGGCCGGTCGTTCGGTCGGCCTCAAGACCATCATCAAGCCGGGGGCGGCATGACCGCACCGAGCCGCACTGCCGAGATTCGCCGCCTTGCCTCCACCGACGAGGGCGCGGCGACCGCTGCGCTGACGGCGCTGTTCGCCGACCTGTTCGGTCTTACGGCCGAAGGCGTCGCCATCAATCGCGACCAGTACAGCCTCAACTCGCTGAACGGTTTCTTCTCGGCGGGTGGTGCCGACTATTTCTTCAAGTTTCATCAGGAGGATGGCGAGGAGGCGATGACTGGCGAGTATTATCGCGCCGACATCCTGGCGCGCGCCGGCCTGCCGGTGGACATGCCGGTGTTCGTGTCCAACCTGCCCGGCGAGCAGGTGCTGGTCTACCGACGCCGGTCCGATCCCCGCTTTTCCGATGTGCTGAGAGCGCTCGACATCGCCTCGCTCGACGGTCGCCGGGATCTCGCCGGCGAGGCGGATGCCGTCGTGGCCGAGCGAGGCCTCGATGTATCCATTGCGCGGGTGTATCTCGACAGTCTGCATTCGGTGACGCCAGCCGAGGTGGCGGCCGAGCCGATCCACCGCCTGTTTCACGATCGCCTTGTCGACATGCCCAGGCGGCGTTTTCCCGGCGGCCGGTTCGCGAGCTTCTACCTCGGCAAGACCGTGCTCTTGCCGGGCGTCGAACTTGGCTGGGAGGATTTCGCGGCGCGACGGTTGATCGTCAACGGGCGGCCCTATCGTCGCTCGGTCGGTGATCTCTTCGCGGCGGCGGGTGCGCGATTGCGGCCGGACTCGCTGGCCGATGCTGGCGGCGTGGTGGCGCATGGCGACGCGCACAATGCCAACGTCTGGTACGGCGAGGGCCCCAGGCTCAGCTTCTACGACCCGGCTTTTGCCGGCGAAAGCGTTCCGTCGCTGATCGCCGAGGCGAAGGCCACCTTCCACAACGTGTTCGCTCATCCGCTCTGGCTCTACGACCCGGCGGCGGCGACGCGTCGCTTCTCGGCGGCGGCGCGTCTTGGTGCCGGGACGATGGCCATCGACACCGATTGGGCGCTGACGCCAGTGCGGCGGGCGCTTCTCGCCGCCAAGGCGGAACTGGTCTGGCGGCCGCTGCTCGCAACCCTCAAGGCGCGCGGCCTGCTGCCGGCCGACTGGCGAGAGGTGATCCGTCTTGCGCTGTTTCTTTGCCCGACGCTGGTGATGAACCTGAGGGGCGGGGCGACGACGCATACCGAGACATCGTCGGCCATCGCCTTCGCCGTTGCCGTCATGGTTGGCAGCGAGCTGGAGAGCGGCGAGGACGAGATGACGGACTTTCTCGACGCCATAGATCCAGACAGGTAATACGCGTTCCGCTTGATCCGGACTCATCCGGCTCAAGCGGGTTTCGGCCTGACCGGCCGGCGCCCGGTCGGGCGCTTCCGCCTCCGTCAGCTTCCGACCCGAAAGGTCAGAACCCGACGGAGGCGGTATAACCGCTTGGGCGACCAGTTCCCCGCGACTTGCGAGACAACGGTTGTCTCGGGCTCTCCCGAACCCCCAAATGAAAAGGGAGCGGCGCCCGCGGGCATCCGCTCCCTTTCCCGTATCGTGGGAAGGCGCCGGTCGCGGCGCCTTCGAAAAGCTGCCTCAGGCGGCGGCCGGAACGCACGAGCCCGACGGGCAGACTTCGGCGCACTGCTGCGTGTCGAAGTGGCCTTCGCACTCGGTGCACTTCTTGGCGTTGATCGAATAGACCTTGCCCTTGTGGCTGATCGCCTTGTTGGGGCATTCGTCTTCGCAAGCGCCGCAGGAGGTGCAGGTGTCCGTCTCGATCATATAGGCCATGGGTGTCACTCCTCTTGGTTGTTCACGGGGACGCGTTGTCCGTTTTTGTGCGTCCCCGATCTCGGATCGCCGGAGCAAGCGGATAGCACCCTTGCTCTCGGCTGAGTTTTCGCGCTTTTGCGTGATCCGAAAAGTTGGCAACTTCCCGGATGACCGTCCTCAGCGTTCCGTGCAGGAAAGGCAGGGATCGATGCTGTTGACGATCATGGCGACGTCCGCGACCTTGGCGTCCTGCAGCATGAAGCGCAGGCTGTCCCAGTTCATGAACGTCGGCACGCGCCACTTGACGCGCTCGGGCTGCGGCGTGTCGTTGGTGCGGAGGTAGTAGATCACCTCGCCACGCGGCGCTTCGCTGCGGGTCACCGCCTGTCCGGGCGGAATGTCCGGGCGGTCGTTGATGTTGACCGGACCGCCAGGCAGATCGCGCAGGCAGACACGCAGGAGATCGATCGAGGTCAGGATTTCCTCGAGACGGACCATGGCCCGCGACCAGACGTCGCCGTCGGTCAGCGAGTGCACCACGAGCGGCAGCCGATCGTAGGCGGCGTAGGGCGCTTCACGGCGTACGTCATAATCGATGCCGGAGGCGCGGGCCACCGGACCGACGACGCCGCAGGTGATGGCGTCGGCATGAGTGAGCACGCCCACGCCCTTGGTGCGACGCAGGATGGAACCGTTGGTCTTGAAGGTCTTGATGATGTCCTTGGTCTCGGCCTCGATCTTGTCGAGGGCGCCCTTGATGTAGGCGATCGACTTGTCGTCGAGATCGTAGCGGACGCCACCGATGCACATGGCGCCAATGTCCTGGCGATTGCCGAAGATCGACTCCAGCATGTCCTGGCCGATCTCGCGCACCTGCATCATGTGCATGAAGTAGGTCTCGTAGCCCACCAGGTGGACGAGCAGTGCCACATTGAACAGGTGCGAGGTGACGCGCTTCATCTCGTCGGCGACGGTGCGCAGGTAGATGCCGCGCTCCGGAACCTCGATGCCGGCGATCTTCTCGGCCGCCATGGCGAAGGTCTGCGGATGGCTGTTGGAGCAGAGCGAGCAGATGCGCTCGGTCAGCACCACGTTCTGGTACATCGTCCGCTTGGTGGTCAGATACTCGATGCCGCGGTGGGCATGACCGGCGTTGATGTCGATGTGGCTGACGGTCTCGCCCTTCACATCGATCTTGAAGTACATCGGCTCCTCGAGGGCCACATGCAGTGGACCGACGGGGATGCTGAAGGTTTCGGGTACGTTGTGCGTGCTCATGCTGCACCCTTCTTTCCGGCGGCAGTGAGGCGTTCCCACAGGCCCTTGGTGCTGGCGGCGTTGACCAGCGTCGAGAACGGGATCAGCCGCTCGAGAACGGCGCCGTCGACGGACGCGTCGAGGAACAGGCGACGCGGATCGGGATGATCGGTCACCTTGACGGCATAGAGTTCCATCATCTCGCGCTCATGCCAGTCGGCATTGCGGAACAGCGGCGTCAGCGAGGCGATGCTGCCACCCTGCGGCACATAGGCGATGATGGTGAGCGCGTCGCCGGCGATGTCGAAGTGATAGTCGATCTCGTAGGAGGTGCCGTCGAGCGGCGTGCCGCCGAACGTCTTGGGCATCTCCTTGGGAGCGGCCTCGGCCTTCTCTTCACCGTCCTCGTTCTCCTCGTCCTCGTCTTCCTCCTCCTCTTCGGGAACGGAGGGCTGGGTGCAGGTGATCATGGACAGGCGCGCACCCAGCTCCTTGAGCAGGGCGGCGACGGGTGACAGGTCGGCAGCGCTGGCGAGACCCAACCAGGCGACGGTGACGCCGTACTGGTCGGTGTCGGCCGAGTACTCGATGCCGGCCGGCGCCGCGGCGGTGAGGCGGGCTTCCAGGTCTTGCGGTAGGCGGCTCATGCTGGGACCTTCCGGTTCTTGAGATACTTGGCGCGGCACTTAGGGCAGCGCGCGCGCAGCTCAGTATATTCCTCGGCGCTGAGCGGCGGCTTGGCATTCTTCACCATCGGCGCGGTGTTGAGCGCCGTGGCGCCGCAGTCGGCGCACTTCTGGTTGGGGATCAGGCCATGCTCCACCATGTCGAACTTGTCGGCATTGGCGTGGGAGAGGTCCCAGTCGTTGGTCTGGTGGATGGCGTCCGTCGGGCAGTAGAACTCGCAGTTGCCGCAGAACACGCAGGTGTTGTGCCAGCAGTCGAAGGTCATGCCGTCGGGTGTCTTGGCGAAGCGGATGGCGTTGGCCGGGCAAACGCGCTCGCAGATGCGGCAGCCTTCGCAGCTCTCCGCCTTGAACTCGATGCGGCCGCGCAGGCGCTCGGGCGTGAAGGCCGGCCCCAGGGGGAAGGCCTCCGTCTGAGGGCCCTGCTTCAGGTTGCGGGCGAAAATCGTCAGGAAGTTCATCTTACGGCCTTTCCTCAGAGACGCTCGCGCCAGATATCGATGGCCCTGGCGACGCCGGCGATGATCGCCTGCGGCCGGGGCGGACAGCCGGGCACGTTGACGTCGATCGGAATGTACTGGTCGATCGGCGCCAGCACGGCGTAGCTCTCGCGGAAGATGCCGCCGGAGATCGGGCAGACGCCGACCGCCACCGTCACCTTCGGATCGGGGATCTCCTCGTACATGCGCAGCACCGCATCCTTGACGCGGACGGTGAGCGGACCGGAGATCAGCACGATGTCGGCGTGCTTGGGGCTGCCGCAGTACTGGCAGCCGAGACGCTCGATGTCGTAGCGGGGGATCAGCGCGGTGGTCGCCATTTCCACGTCACAGCCGTTGCAGGAGCCGGCGTTGATCCGGTAGATCCAGGGCGAGCGCGTGGCGATCTTCTTGAAATCGGGTATCAGGCCCATCTAGCCCTCCTCAGACCACGACGACGACCGCAAGGCTCGCAACGGCGAGCAGCAGGGGCCACTTCAGGAAAAACACAAAGGCCTGGTCGATGCGCATGCGACCCATCGACAGACGGACCGCGGTGATGCCGACCAGCATCAGCACCGCCATCTTGATGAGCCACACCAGGAAGCCGGCGGCGAGGTTGGCGGGGGCCGCCGGGAAGAACAGGACGATGCCGAGGCTCAGCACGACCACCTTCTTCAGCGCCGACATGATCTTGAACAACGCCAGCACCGGGCCGGAGTACTCAAGCAGCGGGCCTTCCAGCACCTCGGTTTCGGCCTCGGGGATATCGAAGGGAACGATGCCGAGGTTGGCCGGGTAGAAGAAGCAGAAGGCGGCGACCGCCGGCCACATCACCGGATCGAACAGGAAGGAACCGTGGGCCTGCTGATAGGCGACGATGTCGTTCAGCGAGAAGGTGGCCCAGCCGCCCATGCCCATTCCGGTGCGGATGGCGACGGCGGCGGCGATCAGCACCAGCGGCCCCTCGTAGGCGATCATCAGGGCCATCTCGCGGGAGAAGCCGATGGCGCCGTAGGGCGAACCGGAAGCCGAGCCGGCGATCATCAGCACGATGCCGGGGATCATCAGCAGGTAGAGCAGAACCAGCAGGTTGCCGATGGCGGCGTCCGGCGCGTAGACCGAGGTGATCGGCACCAGGGCGGCGGCGATCAGCATCGAGACGACGCCGACGAGCGGGGTGTAGAGGAACACCGTCTCATTGGCGGCGGCCGGCACCATGGTGCGCTTGAAGCCGAGCTTGATGATGTCGAAGAACGGCTGCAACAGCGGCGGTCCGACACGGCTCTGCAGGCGGGCGGCGACGCGACGGTCGACGCCCTTCATGGCAAGGCCGAAGGCGAGGGCGAAGACTCCACCTGGGAAGAGGAGCACCGCCAGCAAGATAGCGATCTGGTTGGACATCTTGAGTCTCTCCTCTCCCGTCAGTGCTGTTCTTTGGCCTTGGCGGGCTTGCTCGCCAGGAGGCCGCGGATGGCAGCGGTCGGGGACTCGAACAGGTTGACGGCGCCGACACGACCGCCGGCCTCCGGCAGGAAGTCATTGGGCGTGGCGCCGGCGAAGTGCAGGCCACTCTTCTGGATGCCGCGGTGGGCAAGGCGCATCCAGGGGATGAACAACGCCGCGACGATCAGAACCAGGACACTGAGGGCGAACGGGCTCCAACCACCGGCGCCCGGCAGCGGGCCGAAGATCGAGGCGTCGACCGGGGTGAGGCCGAGTTCGGTCTGCATTGTGGCGATCGGCACCAGTGCAAGGCCCGGGAAGAAGCCGAGCAGGACGCTGGCGCACACCAGGATGCCCATGGGCACCAGCATGGACAGCGGCGCTTCCTCGGCCTCGAGGGCCTTCGCCGTCGGCGCGCCCATGAAGGCGGCGTGGGCGAACTTCAGCACGGCGGCCAGCGTGAACAGCGAGGACACCATGGCGCCTGTGGCAAGGGCCCAGTGGCCACTCTCGAAGGCAGCGGAGAAGATCATCCACTTCGAGGAGAAGCCGTTGAGCGGCGGCACACCGGCCAGCGACAGGCCTGCGAACAGGAAGAAGCCGAAGGTGATCGGCATCTTCCGGCCGAGACCACCGAGTTCGTCGAGCTGGCTGGCATGGCTCTTCACCATGACGGCGCCGGCCACGAGGAACAGCGTGTCCTTCAGGAACATGTGGTTGACGAAGTGGAACAGGCCGCCGGCGACGCCGAGCGAGGTGCCGAGGCAGAGCGCCATCAGCACGTAGCCGAGCTGGCTGACGGTGGAGTAGATCAGCAACAGCTTGATGCCGTTCTGAACCACGGCCATGGCGCCGGCGTAGACGACGGTGATGCCCGCGATGATGGCGATGATGTCCATCAGCGCCGGAACGCCGCCGATCTCCCCGCCGAGGCGCAGGAACACCGCGCTGCCGCCGAACAGGCTGAACAGCTTCAGCACACCCCACGGACCCGACTTCAGCAGGACCGCCGAGATGTAGCCGGAGACCGGAGTGGGGGCGAGTGCCGGGTGCATCTGCACGTCGATGCGGACGGGCAGCATGGCAGCCTTCATGACGAGGCCGATGAACACCGGGATGATGCCGATGGCCAGCGTCATGAGCGGCATGTCGAGCGCCTTCTGGCCGATCTCGACCAGATCGAAGGTGCCGGCATGGGCGGCGAGCGCCGCGACGCCCAGGAACATGAAGGAGGCGCCGACGGTGTTGAAGAAGAAGTACTTGAAGCCTTCCCTCCGCGCCTCGTCGTTCTCCTCATGGATGATGGCCGCCCAGAGCGCCCAGCTCGACATCAGCTCCCAGAAACCGAAGAAGGTGAAGATGTCCTTGGCCGCCGTCATGCCCAGGAGACCGGCGATCATGATGCCGAAGGCGGCAAAGAAGCGCGGCTGGGCGTGGTTGTGGGCCAGATAGGCGGTGGCGTGCAGCATGTTGAGCGCGCCGACGCCGGCGATCAGCACCGCGAACCAGAAGGACAGCGTGTCGTAGGCCGGAGCGGTGAAGATAACCGCCAGGAAGGCCACGACCAGCACCGCCACGGCAAGCCATCCGGCCTGCTGGACCGACTTGCGGCCAACAAGCCACACCGCCACGGCGCCGAGGAAGGCGATGGTGGCAGGCAGCGTCCAGGTCATGACGAGGCTCGGCAGAACCGCTGCGGCAAGACCGCTGCGAGCAGCCACCTCGGCACCCACGGTACCGACGAGATCGAGCTGGAAGGAAGGCACGAAGCCGCCGAAGATGATCGCGGCGGCGAGAACGCCGACGGCGACCAGCATGGAGAGCGGGGCCTCCTTGATGCCGGCTTCACCCGTCCAGGGGCGGAAGAACAGCATGCCGACGACGCGGAGATAGTAGACGACGGCGATGATGCCGCCGACCAAGAGGCCGGTCGCCACCTCGTAGTGGCCGGCTTCCGCCGCCGCGTAGACCATCAGGAACTTCGAGACGAAGCCCGAGAAGGGCGGCAGGCCCATGATCGACACGGTGGCAAGCGCGTAGCAGCCGGCCGTGAAGGGCATGACGCGGCCGATGCCGGCGAGGTCGGCGATGTTGCGCCGGCCCGTCTGCATGATGAAGGCGCCGGCGGCGAAGAACAGCAGGGTCTTCATCACCGCGTGGTTGGTGACGTGCAGGAGGCTGGCGTCGGTGGCGAGCGCCGTGCCGATGCCGAGCACCGCGACGATTTCGCCGACTTGGGCGAGCGTCGAGAAGGCCAGCATCCGCTTGATCTCGGTCTCGAACAGGGCGCGGATCTCGCCGTAGAGGAGCGTGATCAGGCCAAGGCCGATCAGAACCACTTCAAGGCTGAGGCCCCACCCGGTGAAGGTCGAGAGTGCCGGCACGCCGATGACGATGAACAGCACCTTGACGAGGCCGAACACGCCGGCCTTGGTCAGGATACCGGACAGCGGACCGGAGATGGACGACGGCGCGGCCGGATGGGCGATGGGCAGCCAGCTATGGACCGGCCACACGCCCGCCTTCACCGCGAAACCGGCGAAGAAGCAGAGCGCGATGACGAGGCCGGCGAGCGGCGAGATCGTGCCGACCTTCTCGGCCAGCGCGGCGAACTCGAAGGAGCCGATCTCGGCGTGCGTCAGCAGGATGCCAAAGTGCATCAGATAGGCGCCGGAAGCGCACATCATGAAGTAGATGAGGCCGGCGCGGAGCGACTTCTGGTTCTGCTCGTGAATGACCAGGAAGTAGGAGGTCCAGGTCATCAGCTCCCAGTAGACGTAGAAGTTGCCCATCTCGTGCGCGGTGGTGAGGCCGAGCAGCGAGCCGATCATCAGGAAGGCGAAGAAGTAGTAGCGGTTGGTCCACTCGGAGCGGGCCATGTAGCCGACGGAGTAGACGATCATCACGGCGGAGATGCCGGCGAACACCAGCGCGAAGACGCGGGAAGCCGGATCAAGGCTCGTATCGAACACCACGAGAGCCAGAGTGGCAACGGCGAGGATCACGGCACCGATGTCGCGCGCGCGGTTCGAAACGTGGCCGAGACCGTAGACGGCGAAGGCGCCGATGTAGGGCACGAGAACGAGCAGCGCCCAGGGCGACTCGAACTCAGGAACGCCACCGGCGGCACCGGCCAGCGCTTCAGCGGCGTGCTGGAAGGGCAGCGGGAACACCGAGATCAGCGCGGTGACGGCGGCGAGCGCCCAGGCGATGGGGAGGGCGAGGCCGGGAGCACTGGCAAGCTCGACGCGGCGCGCCGGATGCTCGAAGCAGACGCGCTGGATCACCACCAGATAATAGTAGGCGGCGACGATCGACGCGGCGGTACCGATCAGAGCGATGGCCCAGTGGCCCTGCTCGATGGCGGCATAGAGCACCAGGAACTTGGAGAAGGATCCCTTGAAGGGCGAGAGGCCCATCACGGAGAACATGCCGAAGCCGAACAACGTGGCGGCGACCGGCATGCGATGGCCGGAGCCGGCGAGGTCGTCGAGGCGCGACGAGCCGGTGCGGCGGATGATGTACCAGCCGGCGGCAATCACGAGGCCACGCATGATGACCTGATAGCCAAAGTGCATGTAGGCGCCGGTCAGGCCGGCTTCACCACCGAGGCCGATACCGATCAGGATGTAGCCGATCTCGGCGACGGTCGACCAGACGACGACACGTACCAGGCTCGGCAGGCTCATGAGGGCGGCGACTTCGCCGAAGAACAGGAAGACCGCGCCCATCCAGGCCAGCGCCATCGGGTCGATCTGAGTGAGGGAGAGCATGAGTGGAGATCCTTCCGCAGGCATGCATCTTGGCTGTCATGGATGACGTTAATCACAGCATCCACTAGGGTATGTCGGCTAGCCGACATATACGCATTCCCACGACGCCAATGCTTTGCTGTCGGAAGTAAAAATGATATTTACATTCATATTATTGTCAGGATATAAACGATAGAGAAATCAGATATTTGCTTTGTTGTCTGCCGTTTGGACCTGTCTCGAATCGCGTGCTTCAAAAGGATTTAAGTGGCGATTTGAGGGCATTTTCTAAGTAGTATGTCCGATACAGCTTTGTGCATTCCCGCCATGCAGAATCCAAGGGATTCCCTTTTGTTGCGAGTGGCTTGCAACAAATGGCCGGAAAATTCGTCATTTCACGGACAAGTATTCCCACCGAGGCAGCGATTGGGATAGATGAAGCGGACAGACTAGAGAGGACTTGTCGATGCATGAAACCGCGGTCGTCGAAGGGCTGATGCGTATCCTGACCGAACATGCCAAGCAGAACGGCGTCGATCGGGTGGTTGCCGTTCGACTGAAGATCGGCAAGCTGCGCGGCATCGACAGCCGGCAGATCCGGCTGGCTTTCGAAATCTTCGCGGAAGGCACCCTAGCCGAGGGTGCACGGCTCGACATCGACGAGGTCGGCGTTACCGCGAAATGCCGGAGCTGTGGCACGGTGTTCCAGGTGGAGAAGTACCAATTCGTCTGCTCGGGCTGCGGTGGGTCCGACGCCGAAGTGCTGACCGGGCGCGAACTCTATATCGAGAGCTTTGAGGCGGCGAAGAGCTGACGGGTGGTGTTGCACTTGTCCGCGAGATCGATCTTTATTATACTGCTAGCATGAATAGCAAGCACAAGAAGGCTCTGGTCTCGGTTTTCGCCGAACCCGTCTCGGGCACGATCGCCTGGGCCGATATTGAGGGACTTCTTGTTGCCGTGGGCTGTCGTGTGATCGAGGGGGCCGGCTCACGGGTCAGGTTCGAAAGGGATGGCGTCATCGCCAGCTTTCATCGGCCTCACCCGGAGAAAGAGGCCAAGAGGTACCAAGTGCGGGATGCCCGCGAGTTTCTGTCGAAGCTGGGAGTCGAGCCATGAGCGGCATGACCTACAAGGGCTATCATGCCCGTATCGAATTCGACGCTGCCGATGAGATCTTCGTGGGTCGCGTTGCGGGACTCGGCGACGTCGTCGGGTTCCACGCGGAAACGGTTGAAGACCTCAAGGCAGCGTTCCGAGCCGCGGTCGACGACTATCTCGAAACCTGTCGGACGATCGGTAAGGCGCCGCAGAAACCTTATTCCGGTCGGGTAATGTTCCGCATCTCCCCGGAAGTTCATGCCAAGGCGGCCACGGCCGCCGAGCTCTCGGGCAAGAGCCTCAACGAGTGGGCGGAAGCCGCTCTTGCGGAGGCGGCGGCAAAGCTGGTCGCGTGACCGAAACGGAGACTCGCTCAGGCGCGCCCCATCGCCTGCCGGCGTTCGCCGAGGCGATCGACGATCCATTGCGTCCAGGCGTCGAGACCCGTTCCCTTCTTGGCCGAGACTTCCAGCACCGGGCCGGGGCCGTGGACGCGGCCGACGGCGGCGCGGGCACGTTCCGTCGAGAATTCCGCAATGGCCGGCAGCAGGTCGGTCTTGGTGAGGAGCACCAGATCGGCCTTGCGGAAGATCACCGGATACTTGTCGGGCTTGTCGTCGCCCTCGGTTACCGACAGCAGCACCACGTCATGGTGCTGGCCGACGTCAAAGTCGGCGGGGCAGACGAGGTTGCCGACATTCTCGACGAACAGCACGTCGATGTCATCGAGATCGAGAACATGCAGCGCGTCGTGGATCATCACCGCGTCGAGGTGGCAGGTGACGCCGGTGGTGATCTGAACCGCCGGCACGCCGTGACGGCGGATGCGGTCGGCGTCGTTCTCGGTCTCAAGGTCGCCTTCGACGACCGCGACGCGAATGCCCTTCGGGAGCGCGGCGATGGTCGCCTCGAGCAACTGCGTCTTGCCCGAGCCGGGCGACGACATCAGGTTGATCGACAACACGCCATGGGCATCGAGGTGCTCGCGAATGTGGGCTGCGATCCGATCGTTCTCCGACAACAGGTTCTCGATCACGGGAATGGTGGTGGTGGCGGCCTTGCTGCCGCAGCCGCAATCGCTGCACATGGTCGGAAACTCCTGGAATGGCGTCAGCGGACGTCGGCGAGCTCACGGCGCAGACGGCCGAGATCGGAGATCACCATCGAACCGCCGCCGAAGCGGTAGAGGATGCCCGAGCGCACCAGCTCGGCGATGACGGTTGAGACCGACTGCCGCGTGGCGCCGATCTGCATGGCAAAATCCTCGGCGTTGGGCAGGTGGTCGATGACGATGCCTTCCTCGGCCGGGCGCCCGATCCTGTCGGCGGTGTCGCAGAGCACGCGGATGAGGCGATGCTTGACGCCGTGGAAGGCGATGTCCTCGATCATGCGGATCGATTTCTGGGCCAGACGGTCGAGGGCCGGCAAAACGGCGAGCGCCAGCTCGGGTTCGGCCAACACGAGTTGCCGGAAGGCGGCGGGCGAGGCGAGCACGACGTCGGAAGCGGTGCGCACTTCCAGCATGGCGCCGCCATGCAAGTAGATGGCGTCGCCGGCCTCCAGCATGTAGAGCGTCAGCTCCTTGCCCTCGAACGACGTGAAGCAGCGGAGCCGACCGGACCGAACGATCAGGAGATCGCCGTCGGCGGCCTCGTCGCCGCCATAGACGATCTGTCCGGCGCGCAATGAGCGCTGCCCGAGCAGACGGCCATGGCCATCTTTCAGGAGACGTTCGACGACTGCGCTCAACGGGTTGTCGGTCTGCATCGATTTTCCAGTGGCCGGCTCGAAATGCCTGCTTCGGACCTGTCTTGCGTAAGGGAAATTACGCGCTTCTTGTTAATGAGAATAGTCCGAAGAAGGTCAACTTTTCAAGCTGACCTATGTTCTTCAAGACGTTGGTTTTTTACGGTCTGGGTTGCCGTATTTGCATGGTGGGCGTTTCGGCGTCTTCATGTGCTCGGCTGGGCTATACCTTGGTCGTAGCTGGCGGCCAGATGGCGCCGCGCAGCGTAAACAGAATGTACCCCAGGAAGGCGACCGCCCAGCTCCAACGGGCCAGGGGTATGAGCGTGTCGTAGAGCGAGAAGTCGATGGCAGCGCCGACGCGGGCAATCGCCGCACCGGCGATCGCCACATAGATGACGTCGGCAAGCAGCGAGGGCATCAGGGATCGCTTGTCCTTCTTGCGGACGATGGAGGTGGCTATGCCGATGGCGAGCGTCACCAGGCCGCCGACGGCGAAGGCATGAATGACGGCGAAAGGGGAAATGTCGGCGACGCCGAGGTCCATCAGCGCCAGGAGCAGAAAGGCGAGCCGCTTCCAGAGAAGGCCGACCGCCAGAATGACGCATCCGGCATAAGGCTTGATGCGCCAGGGCTGGATGTGAACGAGCCAGGCGATGCCGAACAGGAAGGCGGCCAGCGCCGGCCAACCGGCGTTCCAGCCCAGGCCCCAGAGTGCCAGCGCCAGGATGGTGAACATACGCTGCGGCAGGGCGATGACGGTCGGAACGGGCTTGAGTTTGGGATATCCCGCCCGCTCGCGCGCCACCGCCAGCACGGCGATGCCGATGCGGTTCGACACCTCGATGCAAATCAGCACGATGACGGCGAGGCCGGCCATGGTGGCCTCGGGCCATTCATAGAGGAACGCCGGGATGCCGATCAGGCCGTGCAGGGCGGCAAGACCGAGGATCGGCAAGGTCTCGGCGGTCTTCCCGGGAGGCGTGACCGACAGCAGAAGAATGACGCCGCATAGCGTCACCAATGCTCGCAGGAAACCTGCCAGTTCCAGGTCCACGCATCCCCAGGCGAATGTCGCTACGTGCGCGATGAGAACGGCCCAGAGCATCGGGGCCGGCGTGATCGGCCGGCCGATCCAGCGCGGCAACGCCACCGTCAGAAACCCGAACAGCTGGATGCTGAAGAAGCCGAAGATCAGTTCGTTGGGATGGGTGGCAATATCGCCGATCCCAGGGGCTATATCCGGACCGATTGCCCTGAGGGCCGTCAGCGCCGCCAGGACGAAGGCGACGCGAAACGGATCCAGCTTCGTCATGCCATTTCCACGCGGGCGCTCCCGGGCTGGCCGCGCGTGAAGCCATCGACGAGTTCGCCGGGAAGGTTCAGGCCCTTCAGTGCGGCCAGCGTTTCGCCTCGGCTGGCCTTGCCGTCGAGCAGCGCCCGGTAAAGACGGCTGACCGCCACCATGTCGACAGTGTGGGGGGACAGCCGCAGACGGCGGACGCCGAGCCTGCCGAGCTCCTCCGGTGTCGGGCAGAAGGCCTCGACGCCGTTCGACAGCGTCTGGATGCCGTTGATGGCGAGGAACTGCTGGCCGTCCAATGTGTCGACGGGCAGGCCGTCCGGGTCGCGATCGCAGACGAACTGGCAGCCGTCCTTGTGCAGTCCGTGCAGGCGGGCGTGGTAGCAACGGCCGGAGAGGGCCAGTGGCAGGCGGCCGAAGGCGAAGAGTTCGAACTCCACGTCGGGCAGGGCGCCGGCGATGATGGCGACCGAAGCGATCGGCAGTTCCACCGGCAGGCAGATGCCGGTTGCGCCGCGTCCGGCCAGGAAGCGCGCGGCGCCTTCATTGTAGACGTTGACGAAGGGGCCAACCAGAAACGGCTTGCCGGCCACGGTCGGCAGGGCGGTGAGGTCGTTGATTTCGGCGAGTTCGCCAACCTTGCAGAAGTCGACGACGGACGCACGCTCACGTGGATTGTAGGGCAGGGCGAGGGTCGACAGCACGACCTCCTTGCCCGCCGCCTGAAGGCGCTCGATCAGCTCCGGCCAGAGACCGTCGGTGAAGGGCTGGCGCTTGCCGCAGACGACCTCGCCGAGATGGACGCGATCGACATCGGCCTCGTCGGCGATACGGGCATAGAAATCGCGAAGCCGGTCGGGGGACCAGTTGAAGAGAACGGGGCCGAGGGTGAGGCCGGTTTGGGTCATTGTCATCTCCGGCTCAGCGCCACGTCTTCTTGTAGGCGCCCGAGGTCTGGCGGCCGCCCTCGACGAGGCCGGCGAGCAGACGCCCGACCTCGACTTCGGTGCCACCGGCGTCGATTGCGTCCACGGCGGCGCGGAAGGTGCGCACCACCTCGGTGACATAGCCCTTGCCACGCTGGCGCCCCTCGATCTTGAGCGCCGTGATGCCAGCCTTGGCGAAGGCGGCGATCAGGCTCGCGGCGTTGAGGCTGACCGGGTCCTCGAAGAGATAGGACGTCTTGCCGCCGGCCACGAAGCGGCCCTTGCACAGCGTCGGGTAACCCGCCTGCTCGCCGGCGCCGAAGCGGTCGATGGTGAAGCCGTTGAGGCGGGTCGCCGTTCCGTTCCTGTCTTCCGAATAGGCGACATGCTCGGGCGGCGAACAGACGCCGGTAAGGTTAGGCGATTTGCCGGTGGCATAGGACGACAGCGAGCAGCGGCCCTCGGTCATCGGGCAAAGGCCGCCGAAGACGAAGGCCTCGGTTTCCACGTTGATCGCCGCGTTGAGTTTGGCGATTTCCTCGACGGAGAGGACGCGCGGCATGACGACGCGTTTGACGCCGAAGGTGTCGGCGTAGAAGGCGATCGCTTCCGGCGTCGCGGCGGCAGCCTGGACGGAGAGGTGCAAGCGGAGGTTCGGGTGATGCGTGGCCGCGTGGTCGAGCACGGCGAGGTCGGCCAGGATGACGGCGTCGGCGCCGGCCTTCTCGGCGTTGGCAAGCGCCGCCTTCCAGGCTTCCATGGAGCCGGCCTTGGCGAAGGTGTTGATGGCCACCAGCACCTTGGCGCCATGCGCATGGGCGAAGCGGACGCCCTCGATCATCTCGTCGGGCGAGAAGTTGAGGCCGGGGAAGTTGCGGGCGTTGGTCTCGTCGCGGAAGCCGCAATAGACCGAATGGGCGCCGGCCTCGACGGCGGCGCGCAAGGCCGAGGGGGTGCCGGCGGGGCAGACCAGTTCCAGGCTCATGACGGCTCTCCGTGGATCGGCGAACCGGTGAAGCGGCGGGCAAGACCAAGGCCGCCGATCACCGAGCGGTCGACCAGCTTGCCGAGGCCGCCCGTCGCGCCGACGAAGTCGGCCGGCGTCAGCTCGGCGTCCTCGATGGCGTTGCGGAGGGCGACGAGGGCGTCGGTGCGTCCGGAGACCGAAATCGCTCGGTTGAAGAACATGGCGTCGCCGTCGAGGGTGCCATCGAGCAGGCCGAGCAGCACGAGGAGGGGCGCCCGCACCGTCACGTCCGCCGGTTGGGTGGCCCGGCGGCGCATGCATTTCACTTCGGAGCGCACCCCGTCCGGCACCATCAGGAAGCTGAAATCGAGGTCGGATGGCTCGATCAGGAACGAGCACTTGCCGTACTCGCCCAGACGGTCGAAGACAGTCGGCTTGCGACGCGCGAATCGGCGGACGGCCAGCGTCAGCGCCGGTCCGAGCGGCAGAAAGCCGGCCGGCGCCGCCAGGATGCGGAGAAGTCTGGGCAGTTCGCCCCGGAAATGTTCGGCCATCGCATTATCCATTTCTAAGACGGCGAGCTTAGGACAGACCGCTGCTCATGTTTTTGTCATAGCTCAAAGACGCACCGGTTTTTCCTGTGGCAGTCTGTTCGATTGGCGAGAAGGTGTTATGTCTCTGGCGAGAATGGTCAACGCCTGGGGGCTTGCCACCCCTCTCTCCAGCTCTCCCCCACAAGGGGGAAGAGGGCTCCGATTGGTTCTTTCCAGAACCTGAGACGAACTTGGGTTCTGGATGTTTGCCTCAACGAACCCTCCCCCCCCCCTTGTGGGGGAGAGCTGGAGAGAGGGGTGAGGCCTGAGGCCTTTCGCGACGCACCTGATGGAAGATGTCGGAATAGTCGAAATGTTCAGCCGCAGCCTGCCGCGCTTTCCCGATCTCACGAGCTTTCTCGATTTCCTGGACAAGCAGGGCGACGTCCGCGATGTGGCGGCGCCGGTGGACATGCGGCTGGAGGTCACGGAAATTCATCGACGGGTGATCGAGGCAGGCGGGCCGGTGTTGCGCTTCTCGTCGCCGACCGTGGCGGGGCGGACATCGGCCATGCCGGTCGTTGCCAACCTGTTCGGAACGCGCGCCCGCGTCGCGGCCGGTCTCGGTACCGATGAGGCCGGCCTTGCCCGG
>JAUVXG010000218.1 GCA_030603685.1 Pleomorphomonas sp. | reverse complement strand
GGGCAAGGTCGAGGAAGTCTACATCAACGAGGCCAAGGAGCGTTCGGCGCTCGGCGAGCAGGTGCGGCAGCTGTTCAGCCTCAATCAGCAGCTGTCGCGCGACGCCAACAACCTCACCTCGGCCCTGCGCGGCCAGAACAAGAGCCAGGGCAACTGGGGCGAACTGATCCTCGAGCGGGTGCTGGAAGCGGCCGGCCTCGTCAAGGGAGTGCACTTCGTGCCGCAGGAGAGCCATTCGCGCGAGGACGGCAGCCGCATCCAGCCCGACGTGGTGCTGAACCTGCCAGGGCAGCGCTTCATGGTGATCGACAGCAAGGTGTCGCTCAACGCCTACGAGCTGTTCTCCTCCGCCGAGGAGGACGCCGCCCGCGAGGCGGCGCTGCGCCGCCATCTCGACAGCATCCGTGGCCACATCAAGGACCTGTCGGCCAAGAACTACCAGGAAATCCACGGCCTGTCGGCGCTCGACTTCGTCATCCTGTTCGTGCCGATCGAGCCGGCTTTCCTGGTGGCGATCACCCGCGACGCCGAGCTCTGGCATCAGGCCTGGGAGAAGAACATCCTGCTGGTCAGCCCGTCGTCGCTGCTGTTCGTCGTGCGCATCGTCGCCCAGCTCTGGCAGAAGGAACAGCAGAGCAAGAACGCCCAGGACATCGCCAAGCGCGGCGCCGAGCTCTACGACAAGTTCGTTGGCTTCGTCGAAGATCTCGACAAGGTGGGCAAAGGCCTGAAAGACGCCCAGACCGCCTACGATCGCGCCTATGGCAAGTTCGCCACCGGTCGCGGCAATGTCATCCGCCAGGCCGAGATGCTGCGCGCCCTCGGTCTCAAGACGGCGAAGAAGCTCGACGCCAACCTGCTGGAAACCGCTGACGCCACGGACGAGGACGCCGGCGCCCTGCCCACCCCGGAAGATCAGCTGTCGTAATCGGGGTTGCCGGCAAAGCGCGGCAAATCGTCGGCAAGACAGAGCCAGCGGGGACGGTCGCCGTCCCAGCCGTGGGCGGCCGGCGCGACGGCATTCTTGTCGTCGAGCGTGCCGAGCGTGACGCCCACCGAGCGCCCCGCGTCATCGGTCATGTAGAGCTGGCTGCCGCAGGCCGGGCAGAAATGCCGGCTGGCGCCGGGCGACGAGCGATAGGCCGCCGCCTCGCCGGCCGTGACGCGGAAGCGATCCGGCGACACCTGCATCCAGGCCACCGTGGCGCCGCCGGTCGAGCGGCGGCAGCTGTCGCAATGGCAATAGTCGACGATGGCGTCGTCGCTCTCGGCCTCGTAGCGAACGCGGCCGCACAGGCAGCCGCCCGTCAGTAGCGCCATGATCACTCCTCGCCGATCGGCGCCCGCCGGTCGCGCTTGATGGCGCCGCGCTTGGTCTTGGCATCGACGCGGCGCACCTGGCTCGCCCGCGTCGGCTTGGTGGCGACGCGCGGCTTGGGCGGGATCGCCGCCTCGGCGAGAATGGCCTTGAGGCGATCGAGGGCATCCTCGCGGTTGCGCTCCTGCGAGCGGAAACGCTGGGCCTGGATGACGATCTCGCCGGCCTGCGTGATCCGCGACGGGCCGGCGATGCGCGAGGCGCGCACCTTGGTTTCCCAGGGGATGCCCGAGGCATTGTAGAGGTCGTAGCGCAGCGCCACCGCCGTCGCCACCTTGTTGACGTTCTGCCCGCCCGGCCCGGACGCCTGGACGTAGGAGAAGGATAGGTCCTTTTCGTCGATATAGAGGCGGTCGGCGACGTAGATCATGGCGCAAGAATAGTGGGCGGCGTTCGCCTCCGCAAACCCCTCGTTATACTTTGAGGAAGCGCCCGCTCGCTGCCACGCCGATCAGGAACACCGAGATGATCAGGAAGGCGGTCGGCAGCGAGGCGACGTGGGCGACGAAGCCGATGGCCGCCGGCCCCATCAGGATACCGGCATAGCCCAGCGTCGTCACCGCCGGCACCGCCACGCTTTCCGGCATCAGCGTCTGCTTGCCGATGGCGCTGTAGAGCACCGGCACGATGTTGGAGCAGCCGGCGCCGATCATCGCAAAGCCGATCATCGCCGCCAGGACCGACGGCACCAGCGTCGCGACCAGGAGGCCGGAGGCGGCAAGAAGCCCGCCGACCAGGATGATCGTCGTGCGGCTGACCCGCCGCACGATGGCATCGCCCGACAGGCGGCCGATGGTCATGGTGGTGGCGAAGGCCGCGTAGCCAAAGCCGGCGTGTGCCGGATCGGCGCCGCGCGTGAAGGTGAGGACCACCGCGCTCCAGTCGAGGATGGCGCCCTCGGTCAGGAAGACGATGAAACAGAGGATGCCGATGAACAGCACCACCCCGCGCGGCAGCGCGAAAGCCGGACCGGAAGTATCGCCGCCGAAGCCGAGGAAATGCGGCGCCGCCCAGATCAGCATGGCCGCCGTGAAGACCGCCGCGACCAGTGAAACCGTGACCGGAGAGACGCCGAGGCTGAGCAAACCGGCGCAGCCGGCGGCGCCGACGATGCCGCCGACGCTGAACAGGCCATGGAAACCGCTCATCAGAGCCTTGCCGGCTGCCCGTTCGACGATCACCGCTTGGATGTTGATCACGCAGTCGACCGAGCCGACACCGGCGCCGAGAATGAACAAGGCGGCGGCGAGCAGCGGCGCGCTCGATACCGTCGCCAGCGCCGGCAAGGCGACGCAGACCATCAGCGACGAGGCGATCAGCACGCGCCGGCAGCCGTATTTGCCGGCCAGCGCTCCGGCGAGCGGCATGGCGATGATCGAGCCGATGCCGAAAGCCAGCAGCAGCAGGCCGAGGCCACCGGCCTCAAGGCCGGCCCGCGTCTTGGCGAAGGGCACCAGCGCCGCCCAGACGGCACCGCCGAAGCCGGCGATGAAGAAGGCGACGCGGGTCGAAAACTGCTCGGCGCGCCCGATGCTGGCGGACGTCAGGATGGCGGTGGACATGGCGAACGACGGCCCCTCAAGAAAATTGCCGTCCTCCCCCGAGACGGTTCGATGCGAACCATGACGACACGGCCATTGATTCGATTCAAGCAGGGTTCGTCAAGAGGTGGCCGCGGCCTCGCACGTTTTGCGACGGCGCTGTGGCTTTGCTGCGGCCGGACGCCTCGCTCCGGCCGACCGCCGGAAGCAATCGACCCGCAACGTTCACAATAACGGAACCATGCGCCGGCCCGAACGTTGCCGCCACAGTCGACGGGATCCCTCGGGCAGTTTCCAGGCCTATTTCGCAGTGGAAATGCGGTCGCCATTCCGTCCTCGCCGTCCCGCTTCACGCGAGGCAAGACCGAAACGCCACCCATACCGGAGGCGACACATGACCCTTCTTCCAACAACGCGCCGGTCACCATGGCCGGTTCTTCTTCTCGCACTGATAATCGGCCTCATCGGGCTCATCCTGTTCTTTGGCGGCGCTTATCTCATCTATGTCGGCGGCTCGCCCTATTATGCGCTGGCCGGCCTCGGCCTTCTGGCGACGGCCGGTCTTCTCTGGCGCGGCAGCGTCCTGGCCTTGTGGGTCTATGTGATCGTCTATGCCGCCACCCTGATCTGGGCGGTCTGGGAGGCGGGCTTCGACGGTTGGGCGCTGGTGCCGCGCGTCGTCGCGCCGACCGTCCTGCTGCTGTTCGTCGTCGCCACCATTCCCGTATTGACGCCGCGGCTCGGCAACTGGCGCTCGGCGCTCGTCGCCGACGCGGTGATCGTCGTTCTCGTGGCGGCCATCGCGCTGATCCTGCCCAATCCGCACACCACCACCTACGCAGGCGCCCTGCCGCCGGACGGCCCGGCCAACGCCATGTCCGACCCTTCGCTGTGGCATGCCGGCGCCGACTGGCCCACCTATGGCGGCAGCAACAGCGCCCGGCGCTACTCGCCGCTCGACCAGATCACCCCGGATAACGCCGGCGAGCTCCAGCGCGTCTGGGCCATCCACACCGGCGATCTGCCCCAGTCGTCGTTCGCCGAGGGCAAGTATGGCGCCGAGACGACGCCCCTCAAGGTCGGTAGCGCGCTCTACCTCTGCACGCCGAAGAACATCCTGATCTCGCTGGACGCGGCAACCGGCAAGGAGCGCTGGCGCTACGATCCCAGGGTCAGCGACGACTGGATTCCCTACACGGCCGCCTGTCGCGGCGTGACCTACTACGACCTGCCCGGCGTCGCCCCGACGGAGCTGTGCGCCAGCCGCATCATCGAGGGCACGCTCGACGCCCGCCTGATCGCCGTCGACGCCAACACCGGCGCCCCTTGCGAGAACTTCGGCGACAACGGCTCGGTCGACACCAAGGTCGGCATGGGCGAGGTGGAGCCCGGCATGCTGTCGATCACCGCAGCCCCGACCATCGTCCGAGGCATCATCGTCGTCGGCCACCAGGTGCTCGACGGACAGAAGCGCACCGCACCCTCCGGCGCCATCCAGGGGTTCGACGCCGTCACCGGCGCCCTGCGCTGGGTCTGGGACATGAAGCAGCCCGACCTCAACGGCCCGCCGCCGGACGGCGAAAGCTACGCGCGCGGTACGCCCAACATGTGGACGGCGGCAAGCGGCGACGAGGAACTCGGCCTCGTCTACCTCCCGCTCGGCAACTCGGCGGTCGATTACTGGAGCAGCGAACGCAGTGACGTGGAGAACGAGTACGCCACTTCGCTCGTGGCGCTCGACGTCGGCACCGGCCGCCCCGTCTGGCACTTCCAGACCGTGCACAAGGACGTCTGGGACTACGACCTCGGCTCGCAGGCCAGCCTCATAGACTTCCCGGCCGAAGGCGGCAGCGTGCCCGCCTTGCTGCTGCCCTCCAAGCAGGGCGACATCTACGTCCTCGACCGCCGCACCGGCGAGCCGCTGACCAAGGTGGAGGAGCGGCCGGCGCCCATCGGCGGGGTCGAGCCCGAGGAGCGTTCGCCCACCCAGCCGCACTCGCTCTACCACACGCTGCGCAAGCCCGATCTGACGGAAAAGGACATGTGGGGCATGTCGCCGATCGACCAGATGGTCTGTCGCATCCAGTTCCGCACCGCCAGCTACCAGGGCTTCTACACGCCGCCGACCACGTCGCGGTCCAGCATCGAGTATCCCGGTTACAACGGCGGATCGGACTGGGGCGGCATCGCCGTCGACCCCGGACGCGGCATCATCGTTGCCAACTACAACGACATGCCCAACTACCTGCGCCTCATCCCGCGTGACAAGGCGGACGAGCTGGGCTGGGCGCCGCGCGGTCAGGCCCGCGGCGAGATCGGCGGCGCCGAGGGCGCCGGCGACCCGCAGGCGGGAACGCCCTTCGCCATCAACGTCAACGCCGGCTGGCGTCTGCCGTTCACCGGGCTCCTCTGCAAGGAGCCGCCCTATGGCGGCATCCGGGCGATCGATCTCAAGACCGGCAAGACGCTGTGGGACCGGCCCTTCGGCCAGGCCCGCACCAACGGCCCGTTCGGCATCCCCTCCATGCTGCCCATCGACATCGGCACGCCCAACAACGGCGGCGCCGTGGTGACCGCCGGCGGCGTGGTGTTCATTGCCGCCGCCACCGACAACCTCATCCGGGCGATCGACCTCCGCACCGGCGAGATGCTGTGGAGCGACACGCTGCCCGGCGGCGGCCAGGCGACGCCGATGACCTACGAGGTGGATGGCAAGCAGTATCTCGTGATCATGGCCGGCGGCCATCACTTCATGGAAACGCCGATCAGCGACGAGCTGATCGCCTATGCCCTGCCGTGATCCGGCATGAGCCCTGGTCGACCCGCGTGGTCGGCCGGGGCTTTCCTTTCCCGTCCATGAGCACGCGGAGGCCAAGCTGACCCTTTTCCAAGTCTTTGCCCTGCTGGTCTTCGTGACCGCCGGCTTCAGTTGGCTCAACCGCCGCTTCATCCGCCTGCCGGAGCACATCGCGCTGCTGCTGATGGGCCTCGGCGCGGCGGTTCTCCTGTTGGCGGTCCAGTATCTGGTGCCGTCGCTGTGGCCGGTCAGCACGGTGGAAACGATGCTGCGGCGCATCGACCTCGAGTCGACGCTGATGGACGGCATCCTCGCCTTCCTGCTGTTCGCCGCCGCGGTCACCGTCGAGTGGGAGGAACTCAAGCGGCGCAGCCTTGCCATTACGCTGCTCGCCACCATCGGGGTGGTGCTGTCGGCCCTGCTGGTGGCGGCCATGCTGTTCGTGGCGGCTGAGGTCCTGGGCCTGTCGCTCTCCTTCGCCTGGTGCTTCGTGTTCGGCGCCCTGATAGCGCCCACCGATCCGATCGCCGTTTCGGCGGTGCTTCAGCACGTCACGCTGCCCGACCAGTTGCGGGTGGACGTCAAGGGAGAGTCGCTGTTCAACGACGGCGTCGGCGTGGTGCTGTTCTCGCTGGCGCTGTCGATGGCCACCGGCAGCGGCGACACCGGCATCGGCCTCGCCACGCTGGAGATGCTGGCCGAGATCGCCGGCGCCCTGCTGCTCGGCTCCGCCATCGGCTTCGCCGCCCTTCATGCCTTCCGCCAGATCGACGACTACTCGGTCGAGGTTCTCATCTCGCTCGCCGTGGCCATGGGGGGCTATGCGCTGGCCGAGGCCATCGCCGTCAGCGGGCCGATCACCGTCGTCGCCTCCGGCGTGCTGATCGGCAACGTCGGCACGTCGCGCGGCATGAGCGAGCGCACGCGCGCCTATTTCTACGGTTTCTGGCGCCTCGTCGACGACTTGCTGAACGCCGCCCTGTTCGTGCTGCTCGGGCTCGAGGTGCTGGTCCTCCACCTTCAGGCGACACCCTTCCTGTTCGGTCTGGTCGCCGTGCCGGTGGTGCTCGTCGCCCGCACAGTCACCGTCACCGCCGCGCTCGCCGTGCTGGGGCGCTGGCTGCATTTCGAGCGGGGGGCCGGCACCATCCTGATCTGGGCGGCGGTTCGCGGCGCCATCTCCGCCGCCCTCGCCCTGTCCTTGCCCGATGGAACGGAGCGGGAGCTGATCCTGGCGGCCACCTACGCGGTGATCCTGTTCTCGGCCATCGTC
>JAUVXG010000205.1 GCA_030603685.1 Pleomorphomonas sp. | reverse complement strand
TCGCGGCCGTCACAAGTGGCGGTGCCCTTGGCACGCCGCTGTTCTTCATGTCCGCGCTTCCCGTCGCCATTGTCACCATCGGCTGGGGCACACTGGCCGGCATTCTCGCCGTGCTCGCGGGGCTCGTAGGTCTCTGGGTCTTCGTGTCCTGGAAGGCGGCGTTGCTGCATGCGCTGGTGATCGCCGGCCCCATGGCTTTCTATGGTTATCTCGTCGGCCTCGGCCGGCCGCTCGACCCCGAAGGCCGAAGCTTCGAGTGGTATCCGCTCGGTCGCGTCTTCACGGCCATGGTCCTGATCACCGCTGCGACCATCGTTGGCGTCGGCATGGTGATCGGTTTCGATATCCAGGCGACCGCCTCCGATGTTGCCGACATGCTGGTGGCCATGGGGCAGGCTTCGGGCGAGCCCGGCGCGCCGACCCGCGAAGACCTTTTGCCAGCTCTGCTCGTCTACATGCGTCTGATGCCCTTTGCGCTTGGCATGTTCTGGCTTGTGCTCACGGCGTTCAATCTCTGGCTGGGCGGACGCGTGGTGCGGATGTCCGGCCGCCTCAAGCGCGGCGACGATGCCATAGCCGAAACGCTGTCGCTGCCGATGTGGATGGCGGGCCTGTTCGTGGGCGCGGCGCTGCTCGCCAGCGTCGACAGCCCGGTCGGCCTCGTGGCCGGCGTGGTTGCCGGATCTGCGGGCATGGGCTTTGCGATGGTGGGATTTGCCGTCCTCCACGTTTTCGTCCGCGGCAACCCGGCAGCCCCACTCATCCTGGGCGTCACCTATGGCGCCACGTTCGTGCTTTCGATCCCCCTCATTCCGCTGGCGATCGCCGGCATTCTCGACGGTCCGCTCGGCCTCAGGGCCAAGCGGCTCAACCAACGACCGAGTGCCTGACGGCCTCGATCCCCGAAACGGCGGCAACGCTACAACAGACAGAACGGAGTACAGAAAATGAAGGTCATCCTTCTCGAGCGCATCGGCAAGCACGGCACTCTCGGCGAAACGGTCAAGGTTCGCGACGGCTTCGCCCGCAACTTCCTGCTGCCGCAGGGCAAGGCGCTTCGCGCCACCAAGGAGAACCAGGCCCGCTTCGATCGCGAGCGCGCCGCCCTCGAAGCCCGTAACGCCGAGCGCAAGTCGTCGGCCGAGCAGATCAAGATCGGTCTCGACCAGCGCTCCTTCGTCGTCGTCCGTCAGGCTGCCGAGACCGGCCAGCTCTACGGTTCCGTCGCCGCCCGCGACATCGTCGACATCCTGGCCGCTGCCGGCGAGACCATCACCCGCTCGCAGGTGGACATCAACGCGCCGATCAAGAACCTCGGCGTCCACCACGTCGACATCGTGCTGCACGCCGACGTTCGCGCCACCATCACCCTCAACATCGCCCGCTCCGAGGATGAGGCCCAGCGCCAGGCCAAGGGCGAGGACGTCACCGCCGGCGCCCGCGAAGACACCTTCGTTCGTGAAGTCGGTTCGGTGCTCGATGACGAGGGCATGGACCGCGAGGAACTCTGAGCCGGCTTCGGTTCGAGATCATCGTGATAGATCGGCCCCGGGGTCTCCAGCCCCGGGGTTTTTCGTGTCAAAACAAGGCACTGTCGATTCTCTCCCGGGAGACTCGATCACAAGCGAGAGTCAATGCTCCTCGTTTCATGAATCAGACTCGTTTGTGAATATCGGGGTCAGTCGCCACTGCCGTCCCCTGTCAGCACTGCGGCTTGATACTGTCCTTTCCTCGTTTGCCATCAGGAACCCGTCCGACCCATGTCCACCATCCGCCGCGTCGAAGATCAGGCTACCGCGCTCGCCCGCAGCGCGCCGCACAATGTCGAGGCGGAACGGCAGTTGCTGGGCGCCATGCTGATGAACAACGAGACGTTCTTCCGCGTCTCCGACTTCCTCGAACCGCCCCATTTCTTCATCGAACAGCACAAGGCGATCTACGAGAAGATCGGCCAGCTCATCCGCGGCGGCAAGGTGGCTTCGCCCATCACGCTGAAGACCTTCTATCCGGCCGATTATCAGATCGCCGAGATGCCGGTGACGCAGTATCTGCTGCGGCTCGCCTCAGAGGCGACCACCATCATCAACGCTGAGGACTACGGCCGCATCATCCACGACCTCGCCGTCCGTCGCGACCTCATCCGCATCGGCGAGGACATGGTCAACATCGCCTATGATGCGCCGATCGACATGCCGCCGCGCGCCCAGATCGAGGACGCGGAGCGCCGGCTGTTCGGCATCGCCGAGAGCGGTCGCTACGAGGGCGGCTTCCACACCTTCTCCGACGCGCTGCGCGAGGCCATCGACATGGCCGCCGCCGCCTATCAGCGCGACGGTCATCTGTCGGGCATCGCCACCGGCCTCGCCGATCTCGACCGGACGATGGGCGGCCTTCAAAGGTCCGACCTGATCATCCTCGCCGCCCGCCCCGCCATGGGCAAGACGTCGCTGGTCACCAACATCGCCTTCAACGTCGCCAATGCCTACGAGGCAGCCGAGCAGCCGGACGGCTCGCTCAAGACGGTGAATGGCGGCATCGTCGGCTTCTTCAGTCTGGAAATGTCGTCCGAGCAGCTGGCGACGCGTATTCTCGCCGAGCAGTCGGAAGTGTCCTCCTCCGATATCCGTCGTGGCAACATCGACGAGAACCAGTTCGCCAAGCTGGCTGCCGTTGCCCAGCGCATGCAGACGCTGCCGCTCTACATTGACCACACCGGTGGCATCTCCATCGCCCAGTTGGCCGCTCGCGCCCGTCGCCTGAAGCGCCAGCGTGGGCTCGACGTCGTCATCGTCGACTACCTGCAGCTGCTTTCGGGTTCGGCACGATCCGCCCAAGGTGGTCGCGTGCAGGAAATCACCGAAATCACCACCGGCCTCAAGGCACTGGCCAAGGAACTGGCGGTTCCGATCATCGCCCTGTCGCAGCTGTCGCGTCAGGTCGAAAGCCGCGACGACAAGCGGCCGCAGCTCTCCGATTTGCGCGAATCCGGCTCGATCGAGCAGGACGCCGACGTGGTGATGTTCATCTACCGCGACGAGTACTACATGCAGTCGCGCATGCCGAAGGAAGGCACCGAGGATTTCTTCAAGTGGCAGGCCGAGATGGACCGCGTCACCGGCAAGGCGGAAGTCATCATCGGCAAGCAGCGCCATGGTCCCACCGGCACCATGCAGCTCGCCTTCGACGCGTCCGTTACCCGCTTCTCGGATCTCGCCAAGGACGACTACCTGCCGGAACGCTTCGAGTGAGTTCCATACTGTGAGAAAGCAAGGCCCCGGCAGCTCAACGCTCCGGGGCCTTTTCGTTCAGCCCTTGCCGGTTACTTCGCGGCCAGGAACTCGCCGACTTCAAGCAGCACGAACTCGTTGTCGTCAGGCCTGTCGAGCGCGCGGCCGGCCGAGTATGGCAGGTTGTTGTCGTTGCCGACGACGATATGCGTCGCGTCGACCACGTCGACATTCTCGATGGTGACGAAGGGCATGGTGTAGACGCCGTTCTCCGTCCCTTGCTTGGCCTTGCCATCGGGATCGGCAACATCAAGGAGGTCGATGTAGCCGATCTTGCGCACAGCCTTGCCGACGTTGTCGTCACCGAAGGCGATCTTGTAGATGCGCTTGTGCTTGGAAGGCTTGTCGAAGCAGGTCGGCTCCGGCTTGGTCGGGTCGGCACAGGTCTTGTCGGCGAGGCCGGCGCCGCCATCGCGCTCGATCACCAACGCCGTGGCCTCGTCGACCATGTTGAAGTCACCGATATTGGTGCCGGCGCCCGAGAAAGGATAAAGCCAGGAACGGCCGGTCCACGCCTTGCTTGCAACGTCAAACTCGATGATGCGGATGGCGTTCGTGCCGTCTATCTGCTCGAACTTGCCGTCCCCCAGGTACAGCGGGCCCTCCATCAGCGCGTAGAGTTTGCTGCCATCCTTGGATTGCGCCAGCCCCTCGAAGCCGTTGGAGCGACGGACATTGAAGGCCGGCATCGGCTTGGTGGGATCGGACGGCAGCCCCATGGTCGGGTTGTCCGGCGACAGCACCGGCTTGCCGTCGACAAGCGTCGGCACGACATCGGTCAGTCGGCCGTCAGCGGTCACGTGCAGGAGATAGGGACCGAACTCGTCGCCGATCCAGAACCCGTCATCCACCGGCTGGATCGACTCGACATCGAAGTCGGCGCCGGTCAGGTAGCGCTTGTCGGCGCCCTCCATGACGATCGGAAACGGAGCCACCTTGTCCGGATCGCTGAGGAATATCGTGTCGAGGCGCTCGACCTTTCCGGCCTGCCAGTCGAACTTGACGTGATGAAGCATCAGCATGGCGTCGCTGGAGTTGGCCTTGCTGCCGAAACCATTGTCGCTGAGGCTCCAGAACGTGTCATCAGCCATGGTCTTGATGCCCGAGAAGCCTTGGACCGGCTGGCCGTCGAACGGCAGGCCAAGGCCGGTCTTGCGGACGCCGTCAGCGCCCGGCACGGAACCGAGCACGGTGGCGCGCTTGCGATCCGGCGTCGAGAATTTGCCGGCCTGTTTCAGAAACTCGGGCGCATCGGTCGGCGCAGCGATCATGGTATTGGCCGGCAATACGGCCTGCGAAGCCAGCGTCGCCTTGAAGGCGACTTCGTCGGCGTTGGCAAAGGCGGCGGAAGCGACAATGGCGACGGACGCCAAAAGCAAGGTCTTCATCGGGCTCACCTGAAATGGAAGGAGAAAACCCGACTATGGTAAGAAGCGCCGATGTCAGCGCGTTTACAGCACGATGACGGTTGGGTGATGAACGCGGCACCTGATAGGAATCGCCCCGGCATGCAAGATGCCGAGGCGAGCGTTTGCCGACCGCCGTCAATGCGGCAGCTCACAGGACGGGTCAGTTCTTCTTGGTGTCTTCCAGGAAGAAGCGACCGAGCGGATTCTGATAGAAGTTCTCGATGTTCGACCGGGAGACATTGCGGTAGGGGCTATAGTAGAGGTCGATCCAGTTGACGTCGTCCTTGGCCATCTTCTGGAGATCGATGTACATCTGCTCGCGCTTCTTGGGATCCATCTCGACGCGCGCGGCACCGACCAGATCCTTGACCGTCGGATTGTTGTAGCGGGTCATGTAGTTCATGTTGCTGTCGTGGCCGAGCACGAAGGTCGTCTTCTGGTCCGGGTCCAACACGTCGTTGGTCCAGTACATGACGGAAATGTCGTAATCGCCGGCGATCAGCATGTCCCAGCTCTGGCTCGGATCGACCTTCTGCAGGTCCACCGTGATTCCGGCCTTGGCAAGCTGCTGCTGGAGAAGAATGGCGATCTGCTCGTCGACTTCGTCGCCGGCATTGACGATGTAGTTGAGCTTGAGATCGGCCGCGCCGGCTTCGGCGAGCATCGCCTTGGCCTTCTCCGGATCATAGGGCCGCTGAAGGTTGTCGGCGTAGTGGTAGAGGGCGCCCTTCGGAACATAGGAGTAGGCAACCTCGCCGAGACCGAAGGTCACGGCATCGACGATGGCCTTCTTGTCGATCGCCATGTCGAGCGCCTGGCGCACTTCCTTCTTGGCCAGCGCCCCATGCTCGTGGTTGATCAGCAGATGGTCCTCGCGCGTCGACGTATCCAGATGGACCTTGGGGTTGGGATCCTTCTGAAGTTCGGCAATGCGGGAGAACGGCACGAAGATGGCCGTGTCGATCTCGCCGGCCTGCACCTTCAGCATGCGCGTGTTGTCGTCGGGAATGGAGATCCATTCGACACCGTCAAGGCTGACGTTGGCGGCGTCCCAATATTCGGGGTTCTTGACGAGTATCACGCGGTCGCCGCGCCGCCACTCCTTGACGGCGAAGGCGCCGGAGCCGACCGGCGTCTCGCCGAAGGCGTCCTCACCCATGTCTTCGACGACCTTCTTGGGAAGCACCGAAACGTTGGGCAAGGCCAACGACGCCAGGAAAGGCGCCGACGGGCCGGTCAGCTTGATGACCAGCGTCTTCGGATCGGCGGCGGTCGCGGTGTCGACGATCTTGTAGCTGTCGGCCCAGAGCGAACCCGGATTGTCGCGGATGCGCAGGATCGAGAAGGCGGCATCCTCGGCGGTCACCGGATCGCCGTTGGAGAACTTGGCGTCGCGGAGCTTGAAGGTATAGGTGAGGCCGTCGTCCGACACGCTCCAGCTTTCGGCAAGGCCGGGGATCAGCTGGGTGCCGGTCTTGTCGACGCGCACCAGCACGTCGAACACGTTGGAGAACACCCAGTTGTCGACGTTCTGGGCGGTCTTGATGGGATCGAAGGTCGTGCCGTCCTCACGGCGACCGATGGTCAGCACACCGGCGGCCTCGGCGATCGAAGCCCCGAAAACGAGGGTGGCGAGAACGGTCGCCACGCTGAGTTTGGTCCACTTTGCGGTCATGTCGAGTTCCCTTCTGGTTATGATGCTTCGCCCGTGACGAGCCCGGGCGTTTCTTCGTCAAACTCTTCCCCACCTTTCGGAGGCAGAAGCGGCTTGTCCGGGTCGATATCCGGAATGGCGCCGATCAGCGCCCGCGTGTAGGCCTCACGCGGCGCGGCGAACACCTTGTCGGTCGCTCCCTCTTCCACGATCTCGCCGTGATACATCACCACCACCCGCTCGCAGAGACTGCGGACGATGGCGAGGTCATGGGCGATGAACAGCAGCGTCAGGTTGAGCCGCTTCTTGAGATCGCGGAAGAGGTCGACGATCTGCGCCTGGATGGTGACATCGAGGGCGGCGACGCACTCGTCGGCAACAATCAGCTTGGGACTGACGGCCAGCGCTCGCGCGATGCCGGCCCGCTGGCACTGGCCGCCGCTCATCGACAGCGGCTTGCGGTCGGCGAACTCGCGTTCGAGGCCGACGAGATCGAGAAGCTCGCCGATGCGCTCGGGGATCCTCTCTTTCGGCACGCTCTCCTGCACGGCGAGCACTTCGGCCAGCATGGCGCCGATGGTGAGACGCGGGTTGAGCGCGTTATAGGGGTCCTGAAACACCATTGCCGTCTCGTGACGGAGCTTCCTCAGCGCCTTGGTCCGCTCGGTGACGATGTCGGCGCCATCAAAGGCGACATGCCCTTCGGAAATGGGCGTAAGGCCAAGCAGGGCCCGCGCCAGCGTCGACTTGCCGGAGCCGCTCTCGCCTACGATGCCGACCGTCTCACCGGGCATTACCTGCAAGCTGACGCCCTTCACGGCGGAGAATTCGCGCGGCCCACCGCCGAACAAGGCTCGACCGGTCACTGGAAAGCGAACGGGAAGGTCGTCGATCTCGATGAGCGGCCGCGCCTTGGGTGAAGCCTGGTCGTGCATGACGACGGGCGTCGTCTGTCGCGCCGGCATCGAAGGATGAGAGGCGATCAGGTTCTGCGTGTAGGGGTGCTGTGGCTGACCGAGGACATCGCGCTTGTCACCGATCTCGAGAAGCCTGCCCTGACGAAGCACGGCGATGCGATCGCAGGTCTGGGCGACGATGCCGAGGTCGTGGGTGATCATGATCATCGCGGTGCCCAGACGGTCGCGCAGCGTGCAGATCATGCTGATGACCTGAGCCTGTATGGTGACGTCCAGAGCGG
>JAUVXG010000106.1 GCA_030603685.1 Pleomorphomonas sp. | reverse complement strand
GGCAGGGTCACCTGCCGGTCTCCGTCCGCTCCGGCTCCTGTCCCGCCAGAAGCTCAGATGCGTCGAGCACCGCCGCGACGCCCGGTTCGTGATTGCCGAGCATGGCCGCGACGCGTTCCAGGGAGGCGATCAGCATGGCCTGTTCCCAGTCCTCAAGATCCATGAACTGCTTGTTGAACTGGGCGTGCGCGCCATTCGGTGCGATTGCGAGGGCCTTCCTTCCGGCCTCCGTCAGTGACAGCCAAACCTGACGCCGGTCGTGTTCGCCCCGGCGACGCTGGATCATGCCCATGGCTTCGAGCTTCTGAAGCAGCACGGTGGTCGTCGCCTGTGTGATGCCCATGCGGGAGGCGACATGCCCGGCAGTCTGCTCGCGCTCTTCGTCGAGGATTTGCAGGAAAATGAGCTGCGAGGGCGTCAGGCCGGTCTCTCTCATGACTTGTTTGCTGTTGAGTTCCGTCGTTCGCAGGATCCTGCGCATCGCGGTCAACGCCCGCTTGGTCCGATCTTCCAACATGGCACCCTATCGATCATCGGTGCGATCATACCCTGCATGCTCGCCGAACCCAAGCCGGCCTCGCACCATTGACAATCGCAAAATAGTTAGTTCGTACTAAATATATTGTTGGTTTGGCGGATTTTTGACGTTTTGTCAAAAATGAACATTTTGTGCGGGCCTAAATGCCGGATTCTCAGGAGTTTTCCAGATATCTGGGTGTCGTTCAACCCCTGCTTGGCCCTAAGGGTGGTTGACACTTAGTTTTTTGTAGCTAAGTTGTCGCCATGATTTACGGCGAACCCATTTTGACAGCTACAGACACGTGGCGCAAAAAGGCGCCCGTGATCAGGATGCCCCGAGCGAGCGACGGTCCGGGCGTCTGGGGCCTGATCGACTCGACACCGTCGCTCGACAAGAACTCGCTCTACTGCAACCTGCTGCAGTGCAGCCATTTCGCTTCGACCTGCGCCATTGCCGAGCTGGACGGTTCGGTCGTGGGGTGGTTGTCCGGTTACGTGCCGCCACAGCGTGGGGACACGTTGTTCGTCTGGCAGATTTGTGTCGGCCAGCGTGCTCGCGGGCAGGGTTTGGCCAGACGCCTCATCGGGGACGTTCTGGCTCGACGCACCTCAAACCATATCCGCTACCTCGAGTGCACCATCACCGAGGCCAACGCCGCATCCTGGGCCCTGTTCGAGTCCGTGGCCCGGGCGATGGACGCCGAGATGCGGCGATCCGAACTCTTCTCGCGGGATATCCACTTCGGCGGCGCCCACGACAGCGAGATCGCCGTGACCATCGGGCCGTTCAGACAGGATCGGGTCGCTTCCCTTTGGGAATGATCCACTTTTCGCACGCCACTCTTGTCCACAAAAAAACAGAGGAGACGCGCCAATGACAAAATCATCAAACGTAACGACCCTTGCCACGTTCGACCGTGTCGAGAGCCGGGTTCGATCCTACTCGCGAAGCTTCCCCAAGGTGTTCGACAGGGCATTGGGCGCCAGGATCTACGACAGCGAGGGACGGCCCTACATCGACTTCCTGGCCGGCTGCTCGAGCCTGAACTACGGGCACAACGACCCCGACCTCAAGGCGGCGCTGATCGATTACGTCACGCATGACGGGATCGCGCATGGCCTGGACATGTTCACCCATGCCAAGGAACTGTTCCTTTCGAGTTTCGAACGCCTGATCCTCAAGCCGCGCGGGCTCGATCATCGGGTCCAGTTCACGGGGCCGACCGGCGCCAACGCGGTGGAGGCCTCGCTGAAGCTGGCGCGCAAGGTCACCGGCCGCGACAACGTCATCTCCTTCACCAATGGCTTTCACGGCGTGACGCTGGGCGCGCTGGCGGCGACTGGCAACGGCAAGCACCGCGGTGGGGCGGCGACACCGCTGTCCGGCGTCACCCGGGCGGCCTTCGACGGCTACTACGGCCCCGACATCAGCACCGCCGATCTCCTGGACAGCCAGTTGTCCGACCCCTCCAGCGGCATCGATGCGCCGGCGGCCATCATCGTCGAAACGGTGCAGGGTGAAGGCGGGCTCAACGCGGCATCCCCAGAGTGGCTGCGTCAGATCCAGGACATCGCCCATCGCCATGGAGCGCTGTTCATCATCGACGACATCCAAGCCGGCTGCGGCCGCACCGGCGGCTTCTTCTCGTTCGACGGCATGGGGTTGAAGCCCGACATCATCACCATGGCCAAGTCCCTGTCCGGCATGGGGCTGCCGCTAGCGGTGACGCTGATCAGGCCGCAGTACGACGTCTGGAAGCCGGCCGAGCACAACGGCACCTTCCGGGGCAACAACCATGCCTTCATCACGGCGGCGGCGGCACTGGAAAAGTTCTGGGCCGACGGTGGCTTTGCCGATGAGGTGGCCGAGAAGGCGGGGTATCTCGCCCGTCGCCTCGAAGCCATCGCCAACGAGTACGGCCTGCGCGTCAAGGGGCGCGGCATGATGCTGGGCATCGAAACCGCCAGCGGCGAGCAGGCCTCCGCCATCTGCAGGCGTTGCTTCGAGAACGGTCTGATCATCGAGACCTCCGGCAGCTTCGACGAGGTCGTGAAGGTGCTCGCTCCGCTCACCATTGCCAAGGCGGACCTCGCAGCCGGTCTCGACATCATGGAAGCGGCCTTCGGCTCGGTCGTGGGATCGCTTCGAGCGGCGGCCGAATAAGGAGAAACGAAACAATGATCGTCAGAGAGCTCACCCAAGCCCGCGGCACCGATCGGCTCGTCAAGGCCGATGGATGGGACAGCACGCGCCTTCTTCTGGCGGGCGACGCCATGGGATTCAGCTTTCACATCACCCGCATCTACGCGGGCACCAGCCACGTCTTCCACTACAAGCACCACTTCGAGAGCGTCTACTGCATCTCGGGGGAAGGCACCATCGAGGAGCTCGACACCGGGGTGGTTCATCAGATCCGGCCGGGCGTCATGTATGCGCTCGATCTCAACGATCGGCATCAACTGTCGGCCCATAGCGAGATGGTCATGGCCTGCTGCTTCAACCCGCCGGTGAGCGGCCAGGAGGTCCATCGCGCCGATGGCTCCTACGCCCCCCTCGAAGACGCGTGAGCCCGTCCCGCTTTCCAACCGAACAACGAAAGGCGTCGACATGACACTCGCAGCCATCAACAACGCCAATCAGGACGACTATCCGACCCGCCTGCCGCAGGAGCGCTGGCTCGAACGCAAGGACCCCACCGTCTGGCGGCAGTGGAGCCCGGAAGCGCCGCTCACCCGCGCCGAAATGCAGGCGTTCGACAAGAACGGCTTCCTCATCCTTGAGAATGTGTTCTCCGAAGCGGAGATCGCCGCGCTGCAGGGAGAGTCGGCCGGGCTCCGCTCGGGCGGCGCCGAACTGGCGCCGGAGGACGTCATCACCGAGCCGGGGTCGGACGAGGTTCGCACCGTGTTCCGTCTCGACGAGCAGAGCGCCCTGTTCGCTCGCCTCGCCCGTGACCGGCGCGTTGCCGGCCGCGTCAGCTTCCTGCTCGACGACGACGTCTACCTGCATCAGTCGCGTCTCAACTACAAGCCGGGCTTCACCGGCAAGGAGTTCTACTGGCACTCCGATTTCGAGACCTGGCACGCCGAGGACGGCATGCCGCGCATGCGGGCGATCTCGGCCTCGATCCTGCTGACCGACAACGGTCCTCTGAACGGTCCGCTGATGCTCATACCCGGCTCGCACCGGACCTTCGTGGCCTGCGCCGGCGAGACGCCGGAGGACAACCACAAGACCTCGCTGAAGCGTCAGGAAATCGGCGTGCCTTCCCACGAGAGCCTGACCCGGATGGCCGAGAAGTTCGGCATCGACTATGCCGCCGGCCGCGCCGGCACGGTGATCCTGTTCGACTGCAACACCCTGCACGGGTCGAACGGCAACATCACGCCGTTCCCGCGTTCGAACGCCTTCTTCGTCTACAACGCCTGGTCCAACCGTCTCGGCGCTCCCTTTGCCGCCAAGGCGCCGCGACCGGCCTTCCTGAGTTCGCGTGATCCGCAGGCGCCGCTCGCCATCGAGAGCGGCGAGCTGGGCTGATCGAACCGAGTGACGACCAACACAGGCAGCGCTTCCCTTTCCGGGGAAGCGACTGGGAACCCATGACCGAGACGAACATGAGCCATACCGTTGAGAAGATCGGCGGCACCTCGATGTCCCGAACCGGCGAACTGCTGGATACCGTGTTGATCGGGGACCGGAAGGGAGCTGCACTCTACAACCGGATTTTCGTGGTATCGGCCTATGCCGGCATCACCAACGCGCTGTTGGAACACAAGAAGACCGGCAAGCCCGGGGTCTACGCCCTTTTTGCCGATGCGGAGAAAGGCGCGGCGTGGACCGATGCCCTGACCGCCGTCGCCGACCAGATGCGGTCGCACAACGAACGCATCTTTACCGACGCCAATGACCGCCGGATCGCCGACGGCTTCGTTCACGAGCGGGTCGAAGGCGTTCGCTCGTGCCTGACCGACCTGCGGCGCCTGTGCTCGTCGGGCCATTTCCGGCTCGACCAGCACCTGCTGACGGTTCGGGAGATGCTGGCCTCGCTGGGCGAGGCGCATTCGGCCTTCAACACCACGCTGCTGCTCGACCGGCGCGGGGTTCGCTCGCGCCTCGTCGATCTCACGGGCTGGCGCGACGATCGTCAGTTGCCGCTCGACGAGGTGATCGGGAACGGCTTTGCCGATGTCGACGTCACGTCCGAACTCCCCATCGTCACCGGTTATGCGCAGTGCCGCGAGGTACTGATGGGCACCTACGACCGGGGCTACAGCGAGGTCACCCTGTCGCGGGTGGCCGTGGTCACCGGCGCGCGCGAGGCGATCATTCACAAGGAGTTCCATCTCTCCTCGGCCGATCCGTACGTGGTTGGGCTGGAGAATGTGCGGGTGATCGGCGAAACCAACTACGACGTCGCCGACCAACTCTCCAATCTGGGCATGGAGGCGATCCATCCGCGCGCGGCCAAGGGGTTGCGGCAGGCCGGGATTCCTCTCCGCGTCAAGAACGCCTTCGAGCCGGAACACGAGGGAACGGTGTTCCGCGCCGACCTCGGAGCCGGCGCGCCGGAGGTGGAGATCGTGACCGGCATCCGGAACGTCTTCGCCTTCGAGTTCCACGACCAGGACATGGTGGGGGTGAAGGGCTATGACTCCGCGATCCTCGACGCGCTGAAGCGCCACAGGGTCGGCATTCTCTCCAAGACGTCGAATGCCAACACCATCACCCACTTCCTCAAGGGCAAGGCGAAGGCGATCGAGGCAGTCCAGGCCGACCTCGCCAAGGCTTTCCCAACCGCTCAGATGACCCTGCGCAAGGTGTCGCTCGTCTCGGCGATCGGTCGCAACATCGGCGACAACTCGATCCTGACGAGCGCCATTGGCGTCCTGGCGGCGGCCGGCATTCACCCGCTCGGCGTGCACGACCTCATCCGCAAGGTCGATCTGCAGATCGTCGTCGAACCAACCGATTTCGAGGCCGCGATCTCGGCGCTGCACAAGGGGCTGGTCGAGGACTGGGCGCTGGCGGAACCGGCACGACTTTCCGCGGTTGCCTGACCATCCCCGGCCGCCAACGACGGGGCGCGGCCGGACAATTTTCTATCCAGATACAGGAGGATGACATGACCATTTTGAACAAGACGACCATGCTGGCGGTTTCCACGCTGGCCCTCATGGCGGTGGCCGGCGCGGCCAGCGCCGCGTCGCTTGAAAAGATCCGCGAAGACGGGACGATCCGCATCGCCGTGGCCAACGAGATCCCCTACGGCTATGTCGACCCGCAAGGCGAGGCGAAGGGAGCCGGTCCGGACGTCGCCAAGGCGCTGATGAAGGAACTCGGCATCGAGAAGATCGAGTGGGTCACCACCAACTTCTCCTCGCTTATTCCGGGTCTGAAGGCCGACCGCTTCGACATGGTCGCCGCCGAAATGGCGATCCGGCCGGACCGCTGCGGTCAGGTGCTGTTCTCCGAGCCCAACACCTCCTACGGCGAAGGGCTGCTGGTGGCCGAGGGCAACCCCAAGGGCATTCACGCCTATTCCGACTTCGCCGACAAGCAGGACCTGAAGGTCGCCATCATGGCCGGCGCCGACCAGCTGGAGATGATGCAGAAGCTGGGCGTGTCGGAGGGCAACCTGGTGACCATCGCCTCCAACGCCGACGCCATCTCGACGGTGTCGACCGGCCGCGCCGACGCCTATGCCGCCACCGGCCTGACCGTCAGCGGTCTTGCCGAGCAGGGCAAGGGCGTCGAGGTTGCCGGCGAGTTCACCGATCCGGTGATCGATGGCGAGGAAGTGCGCAGCTGGGGCGGCTTCACCTTCGCCATGGGCAACGAGGACCTGCGCGACGCCGTCAACGACGCCCTCGCCAAGTACAAGCAGACGCCCGAGTGGTCCAAGGTTCTGACCGGTTATGGCTTCACCCAGGCCGATGTCGACGGGTCAAGCAAGCACACGACGGCCGAGCTCTGCGCCGCCAAGTAGCCGATCTCTCCCGAAAGCTGCTTTGGGCGGGTGCTTCGGCGCCCGCCCTTGGCGCGTTACACCTTCAGAGCGTGTCCGGCTCGTTGCATCGGATCGACGCTCCAAGATTTGTTCTGGAAGCATCATCTTATCGATCCTCGCGACACTCCGGTCGGATGATGCCCAAGTAGGCTGGATCAATTCATGCAATTGACAGACTATATTGCGCCCCTGATGCAGGGCGCCTGGGTCACCGTCCAGTTGACGCTGTATTCGACGGTCCTCGGCGCCATGCTGGCCTTTGCCTCCGGCATCGGCAAGCTTTCCCGCAACCGGGCGATCAATGCCATTTGCGTGGCATATATTGAACTCTTCCGTGGAACGTCGCTGCTGGTTCAGCTTTTCTGGCTGTACTTTGCCTTGCCGCTCGCCGGCAGTGCGATGGGCCTCGACCTGCGGCTTCCCCCGGTTCTCGCCGGCGTGCTGGCGCTCAGCCTCAACATCGGAGCCTATGGCGCCGAGGTGGTGCGGGGCGCCATCGCCGCCGTCCACCAGGACCAGCGCGAAGCGGCGCGGGCGCTGAACTTCACCGAACGGCAGACGCTGTGGGACATCGTGATCCCGCAGGCCATCCCGGAGATGATGCCGCCCTTCGGCAATCTCGCCGTTCAGAACCTCAAGGATACGGCGCTGGTGTCGCTCATCAGCCTCGGCGACCTGACGTTCAGGGCCGAGCAGATCCGCAACTACACCCAGGACAGCACCACGATCTACTCGATGCTGCTGGTGATGTACTTCGGCATGGCGCTGGTTCTCACGGTCATGATGCGCGGCCTGGAGCGCTACGTCACCCGTTGGCGCAGGGCGAGGAGCTAGGCCATGCTGTTCGGTTTCGAATGGGACCTTTCGAGCCCCGCGGCCTATGCCGCCTCCATCCTTCCGATCCTGTTGATCGGCATGTGGGTAACGATCCAGGCGACGGTGATCGGCTTCATCGTGGCGCTGGTGCTGGGACTTGTGTGGGCCGTGCTGAAGGCCGCCCCGTTCCGGATCATCTCCTGGCCGGCCACGGTCATGACCGAGTTCATCCGGGACACGCCGCTGCTGGTGCAGCTGTTCTTCCTCTATTACGTGCTGCCCGAGTACGGCATCGTGCTGCCGGCCTTCATGACCGGGACGCTGGCGCTCGGCATCCAGTACAGCGCCTATACCTCGGAGGTGTACCGCGCCGGCATCGAGGCGGTGGCCAAGGACCAGCACGAGGCGGCGCGCGCGCTGAACCTCACGCCTGCCCGCACCTTCACCCATATCGTCGTGCCGCAGGCGGTGCCGCGCATCGTGCCGGCCATGGGCAACTATCTCGTCTCGATCATGAAGGACGTGCCGGTGCTGTCGGTGGTGACGGTGCTGGAGATGCTCAACGTCGCCAAGATCGTCGGCGACAGGACGTTCAACTATCTCGTGCCGCTCTCCATGGTCGGCGGCCTTTATCTGGTCATGACGCTGGTCGCGTCGGCGGGCGTGCGCCTGCTCGACGGCTGGCTGCCCAAGCAGGGGATCCCCTTGAAATGAACGACCCCATCATCAAGTTCGACAAGGTCATCAAGCGCTTCGGCGACCTGACCGTGCTCGACGAGCTCGACTTCGAGGTCGGGCGCGGCGAGAAGGTGTCGATCATCGGCCCGTCGGGGTCCGGCAAGTCCACCGTGCTGCGCATCCTGATGACCCTCGAGGGGATCGAGGGTGGTGTGGTGACGGTGAACGGCGAGCCTCTCTGGCACGAGGAGGGGCCGGACGGTCTCAGGCCGGCCAGCGAGGCGCACCTGCACAAGATGCGCACCCAGCTCGGCATGGTGTTTCAGCAGTTCAACCTGTTCCCGCACATGACGGTGCTCCGCAACATCACCGAAGCGCCGGTCAAGGTGCTGGGCCTCAGCAAGGCCGAAGCCAAGGGGCGGGCCGAGGAGCTGCTGGAGCTGGTCGGCCTCGCCGATCAGGCACAGAAGTACCCGCACCAGCTGTCCGGCGGCCAGCAGCAGCGGGTGGGCATCGCCCGGGCGCTCGCCATGCGGCCGAACGTGCTTCTCTTCGACGAGCCGACGTCGGCACTCGATCCGGAACTGGTCGGCGAGGTGCTCAACGTCATCGGCCGGCTGGCCGAGGAGCACGACCTGACCATGCTGCTGGTCACGCACGAGATGCGTTTTGCCCGCGAGATCTCGGACCGCGTCTGCTTCTTCGATCAGGGGCGCATCCGCGAGGAGGGCACGCCCGAGGAGCTGTTCACCGACCCAAAGGAAGATCGCACCCGCGAGTTCCTGAAGGCGGTTCTGGATTAGCCTCCTCGCGCGCCGATCAGGCCTTGTCGAGGAAGCTGTCCACCACCCGCTTCTGGCCGGCCTTGTCAAAGTCGACGGTGACCTTGTTGCCGTCGACGGCGGCCACGGTGCCGGGGCCGAACTTGACGTGGAACACCCGGTCGCCGACGTCGAACTTCGGCGCCCCTGATACCACCGACTTGGCGATCAGCTCGCCCTCGATCAGCTTGGGCTGCGCCCGGCCATAGGATTGCTGGGCCGGCGAGGAGAAGCCACCGCGACCGCTGCCGGCGGCCTTTTGCGCCTTCTGGGCGCGTTGCCAGCCGGGCGTCTCGTAGTTCGACTGGAAGCGCTCGACGCTGTCGAAGCGCGAGGCGCCGTAGGGGTTCTGGCGGCCGAAGGACGAGCCGTAGCCCCCATAGGCGCTGCCGGTTTCCTTGATCTCGACATGGGCGGCCGGCAACTCGTCGAGGAAGCGTGAGGGGATCGACGACTGCCAGGAGCCGTGGATGCGGCGGTTGGAGGTGAACCAGATCAGGCAGTGCTTCTTGGCGCGCGTCAGGCCGACATAGGCGAGGCGGCGCTCCTCTTCGAGGCCGGCCCTGCCGCCTTCGTCGAGGGCGCGCTGGTGCGGAAACAGGCCTTCTTCCCAACCGGGCAGGAACACCGTGTCGAACTCCAGGCCCTTGGCCGAATGCAGCGTCATGATGGAGACGGCGTCGAGTTCCTCGCCGCTGTCGCGGTCCATCACCAGCGAGATGTGTTCGAGGAAGCCTTCCATGCTCTCGAACTCGTCCATGGAGCGGATGAGTTCCTTGAGGTTCTCGAGCCGGCCCGGCGCCTCGGCCGACCGGTCGTTCTGCCACATGGCGGTGTAGCCGCTCTCGTCGAGGATCAGCTCGGCGAGCTCGGTGTGCTTCATGGCCGGCAGGAGGTCGCGCCAGCGGTCGAGACTGTCGAGGAAGTCGCGCAGGGCGGTGCGCGTCTTGCCCTTGAACTCCTCGGTGGCGACCAGTTGCCGCGTCGCCTCGGTCAGCGGCACGGTCTCGGCGCGGCCGTAGTCGTGCAGCGTGCGGACGGAAGTGTCGCCGATGCCGCGGCGTGGCGTGTTGACGATGCGCTCGAAGGCGAGGTCGTCGGCCGGCTGCATGACGATGCGGAAGTAGGCGAGGGCGTCGCGGATCTCGGCTCGCTCGTAGAAGCGCGGGCCGCCGATGACGCGATAGGGAATGCCGGAGGTGACGAAGCGGTCTTCGAACTCGCGCATCTGGAAGGAGGCGCGCACCAGGATGGCGATGTCGTTGAGCGCCGTGCCGTTTCTCTGGCAGCGCTCGATCTCGTCGCCGATCGAACGCGCCTCCTCCTCCGAGTCCCAGGCCGAGGCGACGAACACCTTGTCCTCGTCGTCGGCCTGCGGCAGGTCGGTGAACAGGGTCTTGCCGAGCCGCGCCTCGTTGTGGGCGATGAGATGCGAGGCGGCGCCGAGGATGTGGGCGGTGGAGCGGTAGTTGCGCTCGAGACGGATCACCTTGGCGCCGGGGAAGTCGCGCTCGTAGCGCAGGATGTTGTCCACCTCGGCGCCGCGCCAGCCGTAGATCGACTGGTCGTCGTCGCCGACGCAGCAGATATTGTGCGAGCCCTGGGCGAGAAGGCGCAGCCAGAGATACTGGACGACGTTGGTGTCCTGATACTCGTCGACCAGGATGAAGCGGAACCGCTTGTGATAGTCGGCGAGAACGTCGGGGTTCTGGCGCAGCAGCGTCACCGCTTCGAGCAGCAGGTCGCCGAAGTCGACGGCGTTCAGCACCTTGAGGCGCGCCTGATAGGCGGCATAGAGCTCGCGCCCCTGGCCGTTGACGTAGGCGCGCGCCTCGCCTTCCGGAATGTCGGCCGGACGAAGGCCCTTGTTCTTCCAGCCGTCGAGCGCCGAGGCGAACTGGCGAGCCGGCCAGCGCTTCTCGTCGATGCCCTCGGCCTGGATCAGCTGCTTGATCAGGCGGATCTGGTCGTCGGTGTCGAGGATGGTGAAGTTGCTCTTGAGGCCGACCAGTTCGGCGTGCTTCCTCAGCATGCGGACGCCGATGGAGTGGAAGGTGCCGAGCCAGGGCATACCCTCGACGACGCCGCCGACCAGCTGGCCGACGCGCTCCTTCATCTCGCGCGCCGCCTTGTTGGTGAAGGTCACCGCCAGGATCTGCGAGGGAAAGGCGCGCCGCGTCGCTAGGATGTGGGCGATGCGGGTGGTCAACACGCACGTCTTGCCGGTGCCGGCGCCGGCCAGCACCAGCACGGGGCCATCCAGCGTCTCTACCGCCTCGCGCTGCTCGGGATTCATGCCCTGCAGGTAGCCGACGGCGCCACCGGCGGGGCGCGCGGCGGCCATGGCGCGGGCGGCGATGCCCAGCGCGGGAGAAGCGTCGAAGTCGGTGTCGTCGTGATTCTGGGAAGCAGTCATGACGAGAACAATAAAGCAACGGAGCGCCGGGCGCGAGTGTGTCGTGGGCCTGAGGGCGGACGTACCGTCAGGCGGCGCAGTCAGTTAACGAGGGGTAATCCGCTTGGTAATTCTCACTAGAAAGAGACCGTTTCATGCATGCCATAAGGAAAACATAGCACTTCGTTTTACGTAATATCTTTGTCTATCCCCAATGGTGAATGTGTTTATGCTCTGAATTTACTTGTCGTTCATGGGTTTGGTCTCAGATTGCCTCATCGGCTGCCAGTCACGCCTTTTCTTTGTGGGGATGAGACATGATCGCGACTTCAGATGGGATGCCTTCCGGGATCTACACCTATTTTGTCGCGCAGTCTCCGGTCGATACCGGTCGCGCGCTGGCGTCCTATACGAGCGACGCCGACAGTCCGGCTTGGCAGCTCGAACCCGGCGACTATCTCGACACGGCAGGCGGACTCGTCGCGGCGACGCCGGAGCTGGCGGCACTTGCCATTTCCTGGTCGCGCGGCTGACCTGAAACTCTCCTGGCGCGGGCGTCCCTGGCATCCACTTGGTCCGAAAAGTCTTCATCTTTTCGGGCGGATGCCTTTGCTTAGAATTCTGCGCTTCCGGTACTCAGGAACCTCAAGTTCGCTCCGGTTCTCGAACTCATCGCCATCTGTCTCACGCCAGCGAGTTTCAAGTCAGGATCCTGCTCGCGCTAAAGCCCCTTGATCCGTTCCAGCCAGGCGTCCTCGTCGATCACCTCGATGCCGAGTTCCGACGCCTTGGCGAGCTTCGAGCCGGCGCCGGGGCCGGCGACGACCAGATCCGTCTTCTTCGACACAGAGCCGGCCACCTTGGCGCCGAGACGCTCGGCGGTGGCCTTGGCCTCGTCGCGCGTCATCTTCTCCAGTGAGCCGGTGAAGACCACCGTCTTGCCGGCGACCGGGCTGTTGGTGGTCACCGGCGCCTCGGCGTCGAGCGGCGTGATCTCCTGGAGCAGGGCATCGATGGCGTCACGGTTGTGATCCTCGCCGAAGAAATCGGTCAACGCCTCGACCACCACGGCGCCGACGCCGTCGATGGCGTCGAGTTCGGCCAGCGTCTCCGGGTCGCGGTCGGCGGCCTTCTTCATGGCATCGTAGAAGTGGGTCCACGAGCCGTAGGCGCGGGCGAGCAGCTTGGCGTTGCCCTCGCCGATGTGGCGGATGCCCAGGCCGAAGATGAGACGGTGCAGGTCGATCCGGCGGCGCGCCTCGATGCTTTCGAAGAGGTTCCGAACCGAGGTCGCGCCGAAGCCGGGGAAGTTGGATAGGCGGTTGAGGCCGGTGGCTTCGCGCCGGGCAAGCGTGAAGATGTCGACCGGCGTCCGGATGGAAAGATGCTCGTCTTCGAGCGCATGGAAGAACTCGATCTGCTTGTCGCCGAGGCCCTCGATGTCGAATGCCAGGCGCGAGACGAAGTGCTTGAGGCTCTCCACCTGCTGGGCCGGGCAGATCAGGCCGCCGGTGCAGCGGCGCACCGCGTCGGTCTTGCCGGTCTTCTCGTTGGTGTCACGCACGGCGTGGCTGCCGCAGCGCGGGCAGAGGGTGGGGAAGGCGTAGGGCACGGCGTCATCGGGGCGCTTATCGATCAGCACGTCGACCACCTGGGGGATGACGTCGCCCGCCCGCTGGATCACCACGGTGTCGCCGACGCGGATGTCGCGGCCGTCGCGTAGCGGCAAGCCGTCCTGGCCGATGCCCTTGATGTAGTCCTCGTTGTGCAGCGTGGCGTTGGAGACGACGACGCCGCCCACCGTCACCGGTTCCAGCTTGGCGACCGGCGTCAGGGCGCCGGTGCGGCCGACCTGGATCTCGATGGCCTTGACGGTGGTGGAGGCGCGCTCGGCCGGGAACTTGTGGGCGGTGGCCCAGCGCGGCGAGCGCGAGCGGAAGCCGAGCCGCTCCTGCAGCGCCAGGCTGTTCACCTTGTAGACCACGCCGTCGATGTCATAGCCGAGATCGGCGCGCTGGCTCTCGATCAGCCGGTAGTGGGCAAACAGCTCCTCTTCGGAGTGGCAGAGCACCATCAGCGGGTTGACCTTGAAGCCCCAGTCGGCGAAGCGCTTCACAGTGTCGTACTGGGTCGAGGCCAGGGGTTCCGAGAGGTCGCCCCAGGCATAGGCGAAGAAGCTGAGCGGCCGGCCGGCCGTCACCTTGGGGTCGAGCTGGCGCAGCGAACCGGCGGCGGCGTTGCGCGGGTTGGCGAACAGCCTGCCGCTCTCGTTCATCATCCGCTCGTTGAGGGCGGCGAAGTCGGCCTTCTTCATGTAGACCTCGCCGCGCACCTCGACGACGTCGGGCGCGCCGGCCGGCAGTTCCTCGGGAATCTCGGCGATGGTGCGCACGTTGGCGGTGACGTTTTCGCCGGTGGTGCCATCGCCGCGCGTTGCCGCCGTGACGAGCCGGCCGCGCTCGTAGCGCAGCGACATCGACAGGCCGTCGATCTTGGGCTCGGCGGTGAAGACGGGCGTCTCGCTGGCGCCGAGGAAGCTCTTCACCTGTTTGACGAAGTCGTGGAGGTCGGCCTCGCTGAACAGGTTGTCGAGCGACAGCATCGGCCTGACGTGGCGGACCTGCGAAAACGTCTCGGAGACGGGTGCGCCGACCTTGAGCGAGGGCGAATCGGAGCGGACGAGCTCGGGAAAGCGCGCCTCGATCTCGCGGTTGCGGGCGCGCAACGCGTCGTAGTCAGCGTCCGAGATCTCCGGCGCATCGTTGGCGTGATAGAGCCGGTCGTGGCGCGCGATCTCGGCGGACAGGCGCTCAAGTTCGGCGGCGGCCTCGTCCTGGGTGAGGTCGCCTATGGGAATGGCGTTGGTCTCGGCCGACATCGCGCGTCTCCGTTGGGCTCATACCGGTGTCGGTTAAAGCCGAATATTCGGGCGAGGCGCAAGGTCTCAGACGGTGCGGACAACCGCCGTCACCAGCGAAAGGTGGCGGCGTTGAAGATCGCCGCGCTTCGGCGCGGGCTCCCATGAGCCATCCCGTCGAAGGGCGGGGTCGCGGCGGGCGAAAAGCCACTTTCGCCGTCGCCGTAATGGTGAACTATGTCTTAATCCCCGTTTCCCAGTGGCGCTGCGATTTGCTAAGTCTTTGGGAGAGGGGCGGACGGCGCCATGGTGCGAACCTTGCAGGGCGGCGTGGGAGTTTATCGGAGCATCGCGCGGTTGGACGTGAGCCGCGCCAACGTCTCCGAAGTGGGTATACGGGAGCCAAGACGCTGAATTCGTTGTATTTCGGTATCGGATTCACGGTCATCCTGGCGCTCCTCGTGGCGCTGGTCGGGCCGCTGTTTGTCGATTGGACGGCCTATCGGGCCGCTTTCGAGACGGAAGCGGCGCATGTTCTGGGACACAAGGTGTCCGTTCGCGGGACGGCCGACGCCAGCCTCTTGCCCTATCCCTCGCTCTCCTTCTCCGACGTGGTGATCGGCGACGATCCCAACGCGCCGCTGATGACCGTCGGCCGCTTCAACATGGAGATCGAGCTGTTTCCGCTGCTGTCGGGCGAAATCCACGTCACCGAGATGCAGGTGGTGCAGCCGGAGCTCAATGTCCGCATCGACGAGAATGGCGCCTTCGAGTGGATGGCGGCCGAAGGCGGCATCGGCATCAATCCCAGCCGCGTGATGCTGTCGGGCGTCGATATCGAGGACGGCCGCCTCGTCATTGCCGACGCGCGCCACAGCCAGCCGGTGGTGGTGGATGGCATCAAGGCCCGGCTCGACGCGCCGGCGCTGGCCGGGCCCTACAAGGTGGACGCCACGGCACGGGTCGGCGGCGACACCCTCGCCATCAAGGCGGCGACCGGCGCCGCCGACGGCAGCGGCGCCTTCGCGCTCAAGGCCAACGTGCGCTCGGCGGCCCACCCGGTGGCGGCCAGCTTCGACGGCCAGCTCAAGTTTGCCAACCACCGGCCGACCTGGGCCGGCAAGGCGACGCTCGACCGGGTGATCGCCAAGGAGGACCAGGCGACCTTGCCCTGGTCGCTTACCGCCGATCTCGACGTTTCCAACCGGGCGGTGCTCGCCAAGGCGCTGGAGTTCCACTACGGAGCGGAAGAACGGCCGTTCACCATCTCCGGCGCCGCGACGCTGGATCTCGCCGCGGTGCCGAGCTTCGAGGCGGTGCTGTCGGCCCGCCAGATCGACCTCGATCGTACGCTCGGCGCGGGGCCGGACAAGCCGGTCTCGCTTGACGGCGCGCTCACCGCCTTCGGCGCCGCCATTGCCAGCCTGCCGGTGCCGAGCGTCCCCGGGCGCATCGGCTTCGACATTCCCGGCGTGGTGGTCGGCGGCAGCATCATTTCCGATCTTCGGGCCGATCTCGTCACCGCCGCCTCCGGCTGGACCATCGACACGCTGGAAGCGACGCTGCCGGGCAAATCGTCGCTCACGGCGCATGGCCGGCTCTCCACCGCGCCGACCATCGGCTTCGATGGCGACGTCTCGCTCGCCTCCGACCAGCCAGCGACGCTGATTGCCTGGTGGGCGCCGAACCGGCCGAAGGTCGGGCTCGATCCCTTCCGCTTCTCGGCCAAGGTGGCCGCGTCGATGGACGGGTTAAGGCTCGACGAAGTCGACGCCCGTCTCGACGAGGGGCGCATCAGCGGTTCGCTCGATTTCCTGCCGGGCGTGGCCGGCCGCAAGCCGCGTCTGACGCTGGCGCTCGATGCCGATCAGTTGAGGCTCGCCGACGTGCAGACGGTGGCCGGCCTCGCGACGGGGCAGGGCGCCGGGGCCGACGTCGTGGTCAAGGCGGCGGTGGGTGCGCTGATCGCCGGCGACACCCGGGCCGAGGGCTTCGACGTGTCGGCCTCGCTCATCGATGCCACGCTCGACGTCGACCGCCTGTTCGTCCGCTCGCTGTCCGGCGCCCGCGTCACGGCGGCCGGCACCATCCGCGACGTGACGACGACGCCCGACGGTTCGATCCAGATGCGCGTGTCGGCCGAAAAGCTGGAGGGCGTCGCCGACCTCGTCCGCGCTCTCGCGCCCAACGCGCCTGTGGTCGGCTTCCTGCGCGACGCCGCGCCCCATCTCGGACCGGCGAGCCTGGAGGGCACCGTGCTCGCCAGGGCATCGGGCGAGGGAACCGACGTCAAGGTCGAGCTGAACGGCTCGGCGGCCGCCACCGACATACGCGGCGAACTTGCCTTCAAGGGGCGGGTCGATGCCTGGGATGCCGCCGACGTGTCCGCCGACGTCAGCCTGACCGGCCCCGACGGCGCCGAGCTGATGCGCCAGTTCGGCCTCGCCGTGCCGGATGTCGACCGGCCGGGCGACGGCAGCCTCACTCTGTCGGCCATGGGCAAGTCGAAGGAGGGGCTCGCCGTGGTGGTGCGCGGCGCCATGGGGCCGACCGAGGTGACGCTCAACGGTTCGGCGACGCTCGCGCGCGGCGCGGCGCCAGGCGCGGAACTCGACCTCGACCTGAAATCGCCGGACGTCGGCTCTCTCCTGGTGCTCTCGGGCAATATCGTTCAGGGCGTCATGCGATCGACGCCGGCCGACGTTGCCGCCCATCTGTCGATCGGCAACCGCAAGGTTCTGGTCAACCGCATCGAAGGCAAGCTCGACGAG
>JAUVXG010000127.1 GCA_030603685.1 Pleomorphomonas sp. | reverse complement strand
GTCAGCACCAGACCGCCGACCAGGCTCGCCGAGCGCGGCAGATGGGCGAAGTTGATGAAGACGGCGAGACCGAGGAGGCCGTAAACGATGGACGGGACGGCCGCGAGATTGTTGATGTTGACCTCGATCAGATCGGTCCAGCGATTCTTTGGAGCAAACTCTTCGAGGTAGATCGAACCCGCCACGCCGAGCGGCAGCGACAGCACCAGGACGACCAGCATCATGTAGAGCGAACCGACCAACGCCACGCCGACACCAGCCATTTCCGGCCGCGTCGAGGCACCGTTGGTGAACAGGCCGGTATTGAAAGCAAGGTGCAGGGCCCCCTCATTCTCGAGTCTTTCGATGAGGGCGATATGCTTGTCCTTGATGAGGCGCTGGCTTTCCGGAATGTCGGCCCGAATCGAGCCCTTGATGAAGGAATCGACGTCGCCGGTGGCGTAGAAGTCGACGTTTCTCTTGGTGCCGATCAGCGAGGGATCGTTGGCGATCATGCTTCTCAGCATCGGCGCAGAGCCCTTGGACAGCAGATCGAGAGCGTCGTAGAGGGCATCCTCGTCATTGGGGTCAAGTTCCAGCGTCTTCTGGAGCGAGGCTGCGATCAGATCGTCGAAACGGAAAGCATTGCCGGACATGATCGCGGCGGCGGACCGGTCGCCATCCGGTGCGATGATGTTCGGGTCGAAGTCGACGATCATGCTGATGCGCGTCTGCTGGAAGGCGGTGTAACCCCGAGACACGATGGAGCTGAACAGGGCGACCAGGAAGCAGATGGCGATGGTCACGGCCAGGAGGCCGTAGGCGCGGAAGCGCCGTTCGGCGGCATAGCGACGTTTCAGGCCGATATCGGCTTTGGAGATCCTTCGGACTTCCGTGCCGTCGAGCCGGGAAGCGGGAACTGTAGAAGCGGCTTCCGTCATTCGTATTGCTCCCGGTACTTGCGGACGATGGTCAGCGCCAGCACGTTGAGGCCGAGCGTGATGACGAACAGCGTAATGCCCAGCGCGAAGGCCACCAAGGTTTGCGGACTGGTGAACTCGAGGTCGCCGGTCAGCTGGTTGACGATCTTCACGGTGATGGTGGTCATTTCCTCGAACGGATTGAGCGAAGCGCGAGCTGCGACGCCGGCCGCCAGAACGACGATCATCGTCTCACCGATGGCGCGCGACACGGCGAGCAGGATCGCACCGACCACGCCGGGCAGCGCCGCCGGCAGGATCACCTGCCGCATGGTTTCGGACCGGGTGGCGCCAAGGGCCAGCGAGCCGTCGCGCAACGAACGGGGAACGGCCGTGATGATGTCGTCGGAAAGCGAGGAAACGTAGGGAATGATCATGATGCCCATCACCAAGCCGGCGGTGAGCACGTTGTTGCCCGAGGTACCGAGGCCGAGCGGCATGGCGACGTAGTCGCGAATGAGCGGTCCCACGGTGGTCAGGGCGAAGAAGCCATAGACGATGGTTGGAATGCCGGCCAGGATCTCGATGAGGGGCTTGGCGACCGAGCGGACCTTCGACGTGGCGTACTCGGCCATGTACACGGCTGAGAACAGACCGACCGGTACGGCCACGACCATGGCAAAGAATGAAATGTAGAGCGTACCCCAGAAGAGGGGCAGGAAGCCGAACTGGCCGCTTTCGGTCGAGCCGGCGGCCGCAAAACGCGGGTCCCAGACCGTGCCGAAATAGAAGTTCAGCGGCGACACCATGGAGAAGAACTGCAGGGCCTGGAACAGCAGGCTGAGAACGATGCCGATGGTGGTGAGGATGGCAACCGACGACGCGGCGACCAGCAGCGCGAGAACGGTGTTTTCGACGAGGTTGCGGGCTCTGAGCCGTGGCTTCACGCGGACGAAGGCGAAGATCAGGCCGAAGCCGAGCGCCGCGACAACCGCTGCATCGACCGCGGTATCGAGACCGTCCGAAACGAGGTTGAGGGCTCCGGCGGCGATCAGTTGGTAGGGTTTGACGTCCTCGCCGAGCGGCAGCCCGTGTTGTGCAAACACCGAGCGCGCCGCCACGACGCCGATCCGGATGTTCTCAAGCTCCTCGGGAGTCACGAGCTTGAGTCCGGCGGCCACCTGCTCGACGCCGGAAATCTCGAGCGACAGCTGTGTGGAGTTGGCCAGAATCTGCTCGGGCAGATTGGCGCGAACGGTATGTTCGATGAGGAACGGCTTGGCGACCGAAAGCGCAACCAGAATCAGCAGCGCCGGCATGGCGGTCCAGATCAGCACGTAGGCGCCGTAATAGCCGGGTCGGGCGGCGAGCGTTCCTCGCCCCTTGCCTGAGAGGACGACAGACTTCCAGCGGCCCAGCACGAAGCCGAAGAAGGAAAGACCCGCGATCAGCGCGAGCAGCCAGAGCGGACCCATGCGGCCTCCCCGATGTTTCGCCCGCCGATCGGCGCGGCGCAAGAAGGAAGGGCCTCCGAGGAGAGGCCCTTCCGGAAATCATGTCGATCGATCAGAGGGTCTTGCCGGCCTGGAAGTCGGCCAGAACCTTCTGGCGTTCGTCCTTCGGCGCCGGGACGAGGCCCTTGGCGACGGCCGGCGAGCGCGGGCCGATCATCTGGTCGGCAAGGAAGAACTCGACATACTCCTTGAGACCCGGAACGACACCGAGGTGAGCCTTCTTCACGTAGAAGAACAGCGGACGCGACACGGGATATTCGCCCTTGGAGATGGTCTCCACCGACGGGGCGATGCCGCTCATCGTGGCGACCTTCAGCTTGTCCTGATTGTTCTCGTAGAAGGCGAGGCCGAACACGCCGATGCCGGTCTTGTTCGAGTCGATGCGGGCGAGCGTCTCGTTGTACTCGCCGTCGATGTCGACCGCCTTGCCGTCCTTGCGCACCTTGTAGCAGGCCTTCTCGGCGTCACCCTTGGCAAGACCGGAAGCGATGAAGGCGTCATAGGCCTTGGTGGCCTTGCAGCCGGCGAGGAGAACGTTGAGCTCGAACACTTCGCGCGTGCCGTGCTTTTCGCCGGGAATGTAGGCGGCGATCTCCCAGTCCGGGAAGTCGGCCTTGACGTCGGACCACTTGGCATTCGGGTTGTCGACGAGCTGCCCGTCCTTCAGAACCTGGGCGCCGATGGCGTTGAACCAGTCGGCCGGCTCGAAGGCGAAGTCCGGACCCTTGATGTCGGAGGCGAAGACGATGCCGTCATAGCCGATGCGGATTTCCTGGACTTCGGTCACGCCGGCCGCCTTGCAGGCTTCGAGCTCGCTGTCCTTGATGGGACGGGAGGCATCGGCGATGTCGATGGTGTCGTCGCCGACGCCCTTGCAGAACTCCTTGAGACCGGCAGAGGAACCGCCACCCTCGACGATCGGCGCCTTGAAGTTCGGGTTGGCTTCGGCGAAGGCCTCGGCGACGATGGTCGCGTAGGGCAGAACGGTGGAGGAGCCGGCGATGTGGATCTGCTCGGCGGCGAAGGCGGCCGTGCCGGTGGCGCAAAGACCGAGCACGAAGGCGCTGGCGGCGGTGGAGAATTTCACGGGAGTACTCCTAACGGTTTAGGATCATGACGGTCGGAGCCCTGAAAGCCCGTTGGCTGTCTCGTCCCCGTCACGTCGCGGACCCTATCGACCTGGCACTACCCTTCTATGACAGATGGGCTACAATATTGTGACAATGTAACCAATTGAAATAAGTACTTAAATCTAGGTATCGAGTCCTTCGGTGACGGCTGGATCCGTCTCTTTCGTCATCTCGGAGCCGGATAGGTCCGGCCGCCGGGGCAACCAGACATTGACCGTGGTGCCGACTCCGACCTCCGAACGGATGACGAGCCGTCCCTGGTGGCGGTTGATGATGTGCTTGACGATGGCGAGGCCGAGACCGGTCCCGCGCTGCTCGCGGCTCCGCGCAGCATCGACGCGGTAGAAGCGCTCGGTCAGACGCGGCAAATGTTCGGCAGCGATCCCCGGACCATCGTCGGATACGCTGACCCGGAAACCGGGCCGTCCGTCGTCGCCCGCTTCCTCTGCGAGCGTCAGGGTGACGTTGCCGCTCTCGTGGCCATACTTGACTGCGTTCTCGACCAGGTTGGCAAAAACCTGCGTCAGTTCGTCACGATCACCGGCGATGGGTGCATCGGCTGGGCTGCTTCCCATGACGATCGCGGCCTTTCGAACCGCTGCGACCGGCGCCAGCATGTCGGCCACCGACGGGAGCACCTCGGCCAGATCGACGGTGCCGGTCGGACGGAGGTGTGCCTTCATCTCGAGCCGCGACAGCGACATCAGATCGTCAATCAGTCGGCCCATGCGCCGGGCCTGTTCCAGCATGATGGTGAGAAATCGCTCGCGGTTGGCTTCGTCGCGCCGGGCCGGACCGAGCAGCGTTTCGATGAAGCCCGTAAGCGAGGCGAGCGGGGTTCTGAGTTCATGGCTGGCGTTGGCTATGAAATCGCTGCGCATGCGGTCCAAACGAACGGCATCGCTCTCGTCCCGGAAACGCAACAGAACGAAATCCGGCCGCCGCTTGGGCTCGGGGCGAGGCAGGCGCAGCGGCGAGCAACGGACGACGAAGTGCCGCTCCCCTCCCGTGCCACGTTCGACGAAGCGCACCGGTGGCAGGCTTTCTCCCTGCCCGGCGCGCTGGACAGCGTCGAGGATCTCCGGCACGCGCAGGCGGAAGGCGAGCGGATCGCCCATACGGGCCGATCCGAACTCGGCGGCGGCGGCGGCATTCTGATAGCGCAACGTACCATCGGCGTCGGTCAGAAAGGCCGGCTCGTCCATTCCGTCGAGCAGCAGCTTCATGCCGGTGTCAGGCCAGCGGCGAGCTGGCGAGCGATCGGCCGGACGCGATTTTGCTGCCTTTCCTCCTGTCGGCAGGACGCAGACGGCGGCGGTTGCCGTGGAAACAAGCCCCAGTATCGCCACGACCGGCTCAAGATCGGCTGCGAACAACATGACCAGCCAGAATGCGGCTGCCGCTGCGAGCACTGTCTGCAAGCGTCCTTCGGCAACCGATTCAGCAAAGCGTCCCCGTCCGTCACGCACCGCGTCGCTGTTTTCCGGCCTGTCCGGCGTGGGGCTCATGATGTTCATTGGTCCTTAAGCGGAAACGCGGAGTCTGTCATATTGATAGACGTGTTTTATGACGGTGGTGGCGCGGCTCGCCGCGCCTGCGCCAACGGCGGATGCGCGGATTCTGGGGGAAAGCCAATGGGAAAGAAAGACAAATCGACGAGTGACATGGCGCGTCGTTTCGTGTCGAGCGTCGAGATGATCGCCGCCCGCGAGGGCGCCGCCGTGTTGGCGACGCAAGCGCCCGACGCGCCGCCGATCACGCTTGGCAAGGTCACGTTCGATCTCGACAATCCCTACCTCCCCGAGGAGATCGAAATGGAGGCGCTCGGTTCCGGCGGTTATCCCTACAAGGAGAGCCTCAAGGAAAAGCCCTATCTCGAAGAGCTGAGGGTTCTGCAGATCGAGTTGGTCAAGCTGCAGAAGTGGGCCAACGACACCGGCCAGCGCATTGTGGTGCTTTTGGAGGGTCGTGACGCTGCCGGCAAGGGTGGCACCATCGGCACCTTCCTTGAATACATGAATCCGCGCTCCGCCCGCCATGTGGCGCTCACCAAGCCGTCGGATGTCGAACGGGGCCAGTGGTACTTCCAGCGTTACGTCAAGGAACTGCCGACGAAGGGCGAAATCGTGTTCTTTGATCGCTCCTGGTACAACCGCGCCGTCGTGGAGCCGGTCATGGGCTTTTGTACGGCCGAAGAAACCGAGCTTTTCCTTGAGGAGGTCCCGCATTTCGAGCGCATGCTGATCCACGACGGCATCGTACTGATCAAGATATGGCTCGACATCGGTCGCAAGATGCAGCTCAAGCGGTTCCACGACCGGCGCCACGATCCGCTGCGCATCTGGAAGCTTTCCCCGGTCGATCTCAAGGCGCTGGGCATGTGGGATCAGTACACCGCCGCCCGCGACCACATGCTGAAAGCCAGCCACTCCGATCTCAGTCCCTGGATCGTCGTTCGCTCCAACGACAAGAAGCGGGCCCGCCTCAACGCCATCCGCTACCTGCTGTCGAAGCTGGACTACGATCGCAAGAATCTGGCCGCCATCGGCGAGATCGACGACAAGATTCTCGGCAAGGGACCGAAGTTTCTGAAGATCAAGGACGGCAAGGGCAAGAAATGAGGTGTCTGCCGGGCCGCCGACATGGCGACTGGCATCCTCTCACGCCAACCTCAGGTACCAGTGGATGTCGCGATCGCTGACCTCGGCGAAGAAGCGGTCGCATTCCGCCTCCTTGATGGTGAGATAGATGTCTGTGAGCCGCGCGCCGAGCCGTCGCTTCAGGAACTCGGACTCGCGAGCGCGCCGTAGCGCTTCCGGCCAGAAGCGAGGCAGCGACGGCGGTACCTGCGAGTAGCCGTTGCCGCTGATCGGCTTTGACGGTTCGCGTTTTGCCTCGATGCCCTCGATCATGCCGGCGATCACCGTGGCGAGCGCCAGGTAGGGGTTGGCATCGGCGCCGGCCACGCGCTGTTCGAGGTGTCGTGTTTCCGGCGGCCCGCCGGTGACCCGGATTGGCACCGATCGGTTGTCGATTGCCCAGGCCGGCCCCAGCGGCGCGTAGGAGTTGGGCTTGAACCGTCTGTAGCTGTTGGCGTTGGGCGCTAAGATCGCCATGCTCTCGGCCATCGTCGCCTCAAGTCCGGCGATGGCCTGGCGGAGAAGCGTATTGCCTTCGGGCTCGCTGCCCGCGAAGAGGTTCTTGCCGGTTTCGTCGCAAAGACTGACGTGGAAATGGGCGCCGGAGCCTGCGAACGCTTCGTAGGGCTTGGCCATGAAGGTGGCGACGAACCCGTGGCGCTCGGCAACGCCCTTGACGAGGCGCTTCCAGAGGACAGCGTCATCGGCGGCCCGGAGCGCGTCGTCGCGGTGTTCGAGAACGATCTCGAACTGGCCGGGCGAATACTCCGAGATCAAGGTGCGAGCCGGCAGGCCGGCCACTTCGGCAGCGGCATAGACGGCCTCCAGGAACTCGGAAAAATCTGAGAGATCCTGGACGAGATAGGCCTGGAGGTCGGTCTGGCGGAACCCGTTCGGTGCCGTCGGGGGCGCCACCCTTCCCTCGCCCGCAGCGCGGCCGTCGAGAAGATAGAACTCGAGCTCGACTGCGGCGACCGGTCGCAAACCAAGTGACATTGCCTCGTCAACGACCCGCGCGAGGCCGTGGCGTGGGTCGCTGGCCGACCCCGTCCCATCGCCTTCAAAGGATGTGAGGACGAACTGGGCGGTGGGGATCTCCCGCCAGGGCGAACGGACGAGCGTGCCCGCGACGGGGCGGCACATGCGATCCGCGACGCCCTGGTCCCAGAGCAGCCCGGTTTCCTCCACATCGGCTCCCTTTATGTCGAGTGACAAGACCGAGCAGGGCAGTGGCCGACCTGTGCGATAGGCCCCGAGAAGTTCGGATCGGCGCAGCACCTTGCCGCGTTGCACGCCCGAGCAATCGGTCAGGAAGCACTCGAACTGGACAACATCCGGATTGGCAGCGAGGAAGGCCTCGGCTTCCGCGACATCGGCGATCTTGGCGGCGGACATGGATGACGACCCCGGCATGTCGTCATTCGAGAACGGCGACGACAGGATGGAAAAATCTCGGCTGTCATGGCATTTCCCGCAGCCTTTTGTCCAGCGGGCCAGTTCGGGCTTGGCCTGTTCGCATCCACTCGGCTAGAACAGGATATTCCTTGCCGCTGGGTCGCCATGCGCTTTCGTTTCGTCCTCCTCCTGCCTATCCTTTTCCTCACGGCCTGCGCGGGATCGCGACCCGACGGCGGTGCTCTCGAAGTGACGGCCGCGCCGGCACCCGACGCCGTCGAGCATGAGCTTCTGGTGGCCGCTACACGCGAGCGCGTGACGACGGGACCCGCGATGTTCAACGGAGAGCGGGCGAGCGGGCTCGATTTCGCCGATCTTTCGGTCTCGGTGCCGCCGAACCACAAGACCGGCAATATCGAGTGGCCATCGCCGTTGCCCGGCGATCCGAAGAAGCAGTTCGTGGCGCGTTCGCTCGCCTATGTCGACAGCGCGACGGCGTTCAAGACGCGTCTCGCAGATCGGCTGGCGTCCCTGCCCAAGGGACGTCGCTCGGTGGCGGTCATCGTCCACGGTTTCAACACCGATTTCGACGAGGCCGTCTTTCGGGCCACCCAGATCGTTCACGACACCGGTTTCGATGGCGTGCCGGTGCTTTTCACCTGGGCGTCGCGCGGCTCCGTGTTCGACTACGTCTATGACCGCGACAGCGCCACCATCGCCCGCGACGGTCTGGAAGAGTTGCTGCACCTCGCCGCCCAGAGTGGCGTCGAGGAGCTTTATGTCTTCGCTCACTCGATGGGAAACTGGACAACCGTGGAGGCGCTGCGCCAAGCCGAGATCGCCGGCGATGGCGATTTCGGAGGCAAGCTCCGAACGGTGGTTCTGGCCGCGCCCGACATCGACGTCGACGTCTTCAAGTCGGAAATGGAAGTGATCGGCCGGCCGAAGTATCCGTTCGTGCTGTTCTCCTCGTCGGACGATCAGGCCCTCTGGCTGTCTGGTCTGATCGCAGGCGAAAAGCCGCGTCTCGGCGCCTACACCGCAGACAAGGAAGCCATTGCCAATCTTGGCGTCATCGTCATCGATCTCTCGGCCACCGAGGCGAACGATTCCCTGGCTCACAACAAGTTCGCCGTCGTTCTGCCCGAGTTCGTGAACCGACTGGGCGATCGCCTGAGACGGGGCGACCGTCTGGCGACAGCGCAGGGCAGTTTCTCGGAGACAGCCCGCGGCCTGACCGGATCGTTCGGCAGCCTCATTGGCACAACGGCCGGTGCCGTGGTCACCCTTCCAGCCTATCTTCTGACGCTGCCGGCCCGAGCGGCGGGTGGCTGATCGGACGGATCAGCGCTTGCCGATCAGTTCGATCAATTGATCGAGCTTGTTCTCGTCGAGGCTACCGATGCGCTCGGCAAGACGATTGGCCACTTCCGTCGCCTTTGGCGTCAGTCCCTCGGTGTCGATGACGATACGGGGGTGCGACAGGTCCGCCAACCGCTCGAGCTCCTCGGCCTCGTCCCAAATGATGTTGAGGTGGCCGATGATCCGTTGCAGAAGGTCCCAGGTCGGTCGACCGCGCCGGCCGTGCTCGAGCGCCGACAGATAGGCCGGCGACACGCCGATTGCTGCCGCCATCGATTTCAGGGTCATGCCGCGCGCCTCGCGAATCTCGCGCAGGCGGGCGCCGAACGGGGTCATGTCACTTCCTCTTGCGGATCCGCACGTAGAGAGCGCCGCCGCCGCCATGCACCGGCCCGGCGTCCTCGTAGCCCAGCACCACCCGCCGGAACTCCGGCAGGCTCAGCCACAGTGGCACGACCCGCCTCAGCACGCCACGTTCGTGGTCGTGCAAGCTCTGAAAATCACCTCCGGGTCGTCCCTTGCCGGTGATCACCAGCACCACTTTCCAGCCCATGGACTGCGCGTAGGACAGAAAGCCGGAAAGACGGGCATGCGCTTCATCCTGCCGGTAACCATGCAAGTCGAGACGGCCGTCGATGGCGGTGCGACCCCGGTTGACCGCCTGCCGCTCGCGCTTGCCGAACGGATGCAGCTTCGGCAAGGCTGGCTTGGGAGCCGGGGCGGTCGAAGCGGTCGTAGGCAGTTGGACCAGGGACCGTTGTGGTTCGGGTTGTGCGGCAAGCGCCGCCGGCGGTGGCGGCGCGGCCTTTTCAGGGCGAAGTGGCGTCACGGTCTTCTTCACCGCCCGCCAGAGTTCTTCCTCCTCGGGGGCTAGCGATCGGCCTTTGCGGCGAGACATGGCTAGACCTCCCGCGGCACGAGCAGGGTGAAGCGGGCGGTGTCCCGTACCCGGGCCGCCAGCGCTAAGGCGGTGTCACCCGAACCAAAGAAGATGTCGCCTCGGGCCGGACCGACGATCGCCGACCCCGTATCCTGTGCCACCATCAGGCGGCGGAACGGTCCGGCAGCAAGGTCGGCTTCGACGAACACCGGCGCATGAAAGGTGATCTGCGAGCGGTCGACGGCCAGTGACCGACCCGCTGTCAGCGGAACGCCGGCTGCGGCGATCGGACCAAGCGAAGGATCCTCGACCGGTGCCTCGCGAAAGAAGATGTAGGAGGGATTGCGGGCGAGCGCCGCCCGCCTCTCCTGCGGGGCGAGGCTCTCAAGCCATGAACGTAGCGCGTCGGCGGTGGCCTCGGAGGCCCTGGCTACGACACCACGCTCAAGCATCAGGCGCGCCACCGGGAAGTAAGCGTGCCCGCTCTTTCCGGCGAATGAAATCCTGAGAAGGTCGCCATCCGCCAGGCGAAGCCGGGCCGCACCCTGAACATGAATGAAGAAGGCCTCGATCGCGCTTCTCACATAAGCACTCGGCCGTGCCCGACCATCCAGGGCGCCGGCCATGATCGCCCGTCGGTCGGGGCATGCGATGAGACCACCTTGTCCGTCTTCGAGCGCCCACGTCAGGGACGGATCGAGGTCCCGTCGGTCATCGCCGGCGTCAATCTCGCGCAAGCCGCGAGGCGGCGCATAAACGGGGACCGGGAAGGCGAGCGATGGCTGGAGGCGTGCGTCCACTTCGGGTTCGAAGAATCCGGTGACGAAGCCTTCCCCCGTGACGGGCTCAACGCGGAACGGCCGGAAATGGGCCTCGAAGAAAGCGCGGGCAGCGGTACGATCGACGGTTTCGCCAAGCGCAAGTGCCGCTCGGCCCTGTCGAAGCAGGGCTGAGCCATCCGGACCGAGCGCCTTGGTCGTCGAGGGTTTCTCAGCCATCCGGATCGCCGAACGGCGGAAGGCCTCGAAGGCGGCCGCATGGTCGTCTTCGGCCCAGCCGGCGAGGTTGGTGAAATCAACCTCTACGAGGTGCGCGGCGGGAATAACGTCGGGCAAGATAAGGTCAGGCCCCGGCGTCGGTGGCGACCAACTTCCAGTTCGGGTCCGACGACCTGACTTCGCGCGCGAAGGTCCAGACATCGGTCACCTCGGCGACCTTCTGCGGATCGCCTTCGACCACCGAGCCATCGCGACCTCGGGTCACGGAAATGAGCTGCGAGGAGAAACGCACCGTCACCTGCGCGACGCCGCCTTCAAGGCCGGCGTCGACCACGTCCGACTTGTCGATGCCGACGAAAGTGAAGTCGATCTTCTCGCCGCGTCCTTCGCGCTCGCCGATCGCGCCGGAAAATCCCTCGAAAACCTCACGCGACAGCAAAGGCTTCAACGTTGCACGGTCACCGGCGGCAAAGGCCGAAACGATCATCTCATAGGCGGCGCTGGCACCGCCCATGAAGCTATCGAGGTCAAAATTGCGGTCGGCGGCGGCGATCGCCTTGAGGCCGGCATTGGCCGCGCCCTCGGGAATCGCCTCGTCGATGCGGGCAAGCACCGCTTCGCGCGGGTCGGGTCGCCCTTCGCGCGGCAGCGTCACCACATTGTCTCCCGCCGGCGGCGGCTCGACTTCCGCCTTGCGGCCGGCGAACGGATCGAAGGGGGGCTTTTCGTTGCCGGTGCGAGTGCCGAGCACGCTTCTGAGGCGCCAGAAGATAACGACGGCGATCACGAGGAAGATGAGGCTGGTGAGATCGAGGAAGGCGTTCATCCGAGCATCGTTTCCCTCAGTTGGCGCCAAATGGCGCATCATCGCGTTTGTGTCGTCTGCCTATGTAGGCGACGGCGACGGCAAGGGAAAGACGGACATGCGGTGAATCTACGGCGATTTCGATTGCGAGCCCGTCGCTTGCGATCGCCAGTGCTCCGACCATATGCACTGGAAGCTCCCCTTGCGCCGGGCAGGCCGCCCTGCGCATCATGGCTGAACACACATCCCGAACCGGAACCGACATGCGCCTTTCGCCCTACCTGCCTTTCCTTCTCATCGCCTGGCCGATCGCCGAAATCGCGACACTGGTCTGGGTCGGTGGACATCTCGGCGTCATCAATACCGTCGGCCTGGTTCTGCTCGCCGCTTTTGGCGGCCTGGCACTCTTCCGTTATGTCGGCTTCGGTCTCCTGCGCCGTGTGCAGGGGGAACTGACCGGTGGCCGCATGCCCAGCGGCACGCTGCTCGAAGGCTTTGTCGTGCTTCTTGCCGGCGTGCTGCTGATCCTGCCCGGCTTTCTCTCTGACGTGCTGGCTTTCCTGCTGCTGTTCGCGCCCATTCGCCGGTTGATCATAGGGGCGGTCGCCGCTCGCGTCACGGTGTCGACGGCGACGTCCGGCTATGGCCGCCCGAAGGAGGACGGTGTCGTGGACCTTGACGAGAACGAGTGGGAAAGCCGGGGCAATGGCGACTCGCCCTGGTCGGATCACACGCCGATCCCACCCCCTGATCGTGACGGCGATCGGTCTTGATCTCGTCTCCCAAGCCTGATAGCGCTCGGACCCGCGGAAAAACCGGGAAACGGCCGTCGAGCGCCGCCGGTTCCACCAAAACAACGGGTCACCTTGCGGGTATCGTCGCCCGGGCTGGCCGGAGGAGTGCGGAGAATGAGTTCGGTTCAGCCCGAAAATGGGGCCGCTGAAGCCCAGCCGTCGATGAGCGTCGTCGCTCAGTACGTCAAGGATCTGTCCTTCGAAAACCCCAAGGCGCCAGACAGCCTCAGGGCTCGCGAGACCGCGCCGCAGATTTCCATTGGTGTCAATGTCAACTCGCGTCAGCGCAGCCAGAGCGACTATGAGATCGAGCTGCATCTCGAAGCCAAGGCCGCCATCGGTGAAGAGGTGTTCTTCAACGTCGAGCTGACCTATGGCGGTCTCGTCACCGTGCAGAACGTGCCGGCTCAGCATCTCCATCCTTACGTGAATATCGAAGGCCCGCGCCTTCTGTTCCCGTTCGCGCGCCAGATCATTGCCGACGCGGTCATCCGTGGTGGCTTCCCGCCGCTGCTGATCGATCCGATCGACTTCGTCGCCCTCTACCAGCAGTATCTTGCCCGCCTGCAGCAGGCGCAGCAGCAGCAGGGCGCGGCCACCAACTGAGGCAGGCGTCTTGCCGGTCTTGTTGCGGCGCGTCTCGAAAGAGGCGCGCCGTTTGCTTTTGTCGCGGTCGCCGCTCAAGCCTTGAGATCGGCGAGGTAGGTGTTCTCGGCGCGCGAACGGGCGTAGACCGAAGGTTCGATGCTCGCGAAAAGCAAAGTCTCGTCCCGACCGGGCGGCGCTGCGAGAATGGTGCCGTCGGGCGCGGCTATGCGAGAAAGACCTGCATAATCGAAATCGCCATCGCTGCCGCAGTTATCGACATAGGCGACGAAAGTCTGGTTCTCGAAGGCACGAACGGCAATCATGTGAGCGGCAATGAACTCGCCCGATCCACCCTTCGGCAGGGCCGTTGGTACCAGCACGGCGTCGGCACCGGTCTGGGCAAGGCGCCGGACGTTCTCGGGAAACTCCACATCGTAGCAGATCAAAAGGCCAAAGCTCAGCCCGTCGTGACGGACAAGCACCGCCGAAGGCGGTGCCGCGCGAAACCAGCGCTTTTCATATGCACCGTAAAGGTGGCTTTTTCGATAGACCGCCCGTTGTTCGGCTGAAACGAACAGGGCGCTGTTGTAGATCGCATCGCCTTCGCGTTCGGCAAAGCCGGCGACCACAGCCAGCGAGTGTCGGCGGGCGATCGCCGCGAGGCTTTCGGCCAGCGGTCCGTCGGCCGGCTCCGCCAGAAGAGGCAAATCGGGGCCCGCACCATAGCCGACGAGGCCAAGTTCCGGCGTCACCAGGAGGCGAGCGCCGCCCGCCGCTGCCTCGGCGGCGGCTTTGTCCAGCCGGTCGAGGTTTGCAGCCACGTCTGAGGGGCGGGATGGCATCTGAAG
>JAUVXG010000003.1 GCA_030603685.1 Pleomorphomonas sp. | reverse complement strand
GCCGGCTGGGGCTACGACCACTTCCCCGTCAGCGCCCGCTATGTCGATCCCCTGGGCATTCCCTTCCTCGGCATGACCGGCAAGTTCCACTTCACCTGGGGCGAGATCGGCGGCTACAAGCGGCCGGAGGCGCTCATCTACGAATGCGGGGCCATGCTGGCCCATGGCGCCCGCTGCTCGATCGGCGACCACCTGCATCCGACCGGCCGCGTCGACCCCTCGACCATGGCCATCGTCGGCGCCGCCTACGACTGGGTGGAGAAGCGCGAGGCCTGGGCGGAGGGCAGCGTCAACCGCGCCGAGATCGGCCTCGTCTCCCTTGAGGCGGCGACGCTCGACGCCACCAGCATCGAGGCGCCGGCCCAGAAGCACGCCAGCGACGACGGCGCGACGCGCATCCTCTTGGAAGCCGGCCTCACCTTCGACGTGCTCGATCTCGAAAGCGATCTCTCGCCCTATCGGCTGATCATCCTGCCCGACGCCGTGCCGGTCGGCCCCGCACTCAAGGAAAAGCTGGATCGCTATCTCGCCGGTGGCGGCCGCCTGCTGCTCACCGGCAAGAGCGGCATAAACGCCGAGAGCTTCGCGCTCGACGTCGGCGCCGCCTGGGAGGGCACCTCGCCCATGGCCGGCGGCGACTACCTGCTGCCGACGCCCGAGTGGCGCCCCGACGGCATCGACGAGCCGAACTTCATGTACGCCCCGTCCGAGCGCATCCGCGTCACCGACGGCGAGACGCTCGGCAGCGTCTACGAGCCTTATTTCGACCGCACGCCGAAGCACTTCTCCGGCCACATCAACGTGCCGCGCCGGCCCGATCCCAGCGGCTACGACGGCGGCAGCCGCAAGGGCGCCATCACCTACCTCGCCCACCCGGTGTTCCGCATCTACACCGAGGTTGGCGCCGTGCGCCTGTTGGAAATGGTCGAGCGCGCCATCGTCGTCGCCCTCGGCGGCGAACGGATGATCACCACCGGCCTGCCGCGAGCCGGCCGGGTCACCGTCCGCCGGCAACCGAAGCGCAACCGCGACGTCGTCTATCTCATGCACGCGACGCCAGCCCTGCGCGGCTACCTCTGGGACAGCAACATCCAGCCGATCCAGGACTTGGTGACGCTCCGCGACATCGCCGTGTCGCTGAAGGCCGACGCCCCGGTCGAAGCGGTCCGCCTCGTCCCCAACGGCGCGCCCCTGCCCTTCACGCAAACCTACGGCCGCGTCTGCTTCAACGTGCCCGAGGTGACCGGCGTCGCCATGGTGGAGGTGATCTATCGGTCGTGACCGGCCCTTACGACTTGCGCGCGTCCTGCCGGCGATCCGGATTGGCGCCCAGCCGTTCGGAAATCTCCTGGCAGGCGCGGGTCAGGGCGTCGACATAGGCGGCGCGGTTGCGCAGGCCGTCTTCCTTGGGCGCCACGAGGCACAGGGTGGCGATGCAGGCGCCGTCGGCCTGATGGATGGGCGCGGCGAAGCAGTGGGTGTAGGTGTCGACCTGGCTGTTGAAGGTGAAATAGCCGTCGCGCCCGGCCTGCCGCACCTCGGCGATGAAGATGGCGGGGTCGAGGCGCCTGCCGTCGGGCATGACGAAGTCGTCGGCCGGGATCAGGTCGACGATCTCCTGGTCGGAGAGATGGGAGACCAGCAGCCGCCCGGACGCCGTCCAGGGAATGGGCACCAGTTCGCCGATGCTGGAGGAGATGCGGAAGGGCCGCGCGCTCTCGCGCATCATGGCGACGGTGTACTTGTTGCCTTCGAGCAGGCACATCTGCGCCGTTTCGCGCGTTTCCTCGGCGAGATGGGCCAGCGCCCGGTCGCACTCGCGCATGAAGTCGAACTGCTCGGCATAGGCCGCGCCGAGGAAGTAGAGCCGCCGCCCGAGGAAGACGCGGCCGTCGCCGCCCTGGTAATCCAGCATGCCGTGCCGGAGCAGCAGGTTGACGAGCTCGTAGACCGACGAGCGCGGCGCGCCGATCTCCGAGGCGATCTCGTTGGGGCGCATCGGCTGGCGCCGGACGCGCAGGAACTCAAGGATGTCGAAGGCACGATCGAGCCCACGCGCTCGCCTTGACGTCATGTCCTCGACGGTATCTGGCATCTTACCCCTCAAATCGCATGGACCGGCCTCCTTGCGAGACCGGCCCACCCGCAACGTTCACTTGCGGTCGGCGCGATAGGCGACGCACTCGACCTCCACCTTGCAGTCGACCATCATCCTCGACTGCACGCAAGCGCGGGCCGGCGGATTGGCCCCGAAATACTCGGCGTAGACGCCGTTGAAGCTCCAGAAGTCGCGCGGGTCGTCGAGCCACACGCCGACGCGCACCACGTCGTCGAGGCCATAGCCCGCCTCCTTCAGGATGGCGATCAGGTTGTCGATCGCCTTGCGGCTTTCGGCGACGATGCCGCCCTTGACGATCTCGCCGCCCTCCATCGCCACCTGTCCGGACACGTAGAGCCAGCCGTCGGCTTCCACGGCGCGGGCGAAGGGAAGCGGCTGTCCGCCCGCACCGGTTCCGCCGGTGCCGTAACGCTTGATGGTCATCACATCACTCTCTTTTCTCAGTTGAAACTGGAGGTCTTGAGGAAGTCCGCGAGGCGCTCCGTCTTCGGCGCCACGAACATTTCCCTGGGGTTGCCGTCCTCGCCGATGACGCCCTGGTTCATGAAGATGACCCTGGACGCCACCTCGTAGGCAAAGCGCATCTCGTGGGTGACGAGGAGCATGGTCATGCCGTCGGCGGCGAGGCCCTTGATCACCTGCAGCACCTCGCCGACCAGTTCCGGATCGAGCGCCGAGGTCACCTCGTCGAACAGCATCAGGCGCGGGTTCATGGCGATGGCGCGGGCGATGGCGACGCGCTGCTGCTGGCCGCCCGACAGCTGGCCGGGAAAGTGGCCGGCCCGGTCGCCGAGGCCGACGCGGTCGAGCCACTTGAGCGCGATGGCGCGGGCCTCGTCCTTCGGCAGGCGCTTCACCTTGAGAAGGCCAAGCATGACGTTCTCTTCCGCCGACATGTGCGGAAACAGGTTGAACTGCTGGAAGGCCATGCCGGTCAGCGCCCGCTGGCGGGCGATGTCCTTCTCGCTCTTGCGCCGGCGCGTCGGGCCCTCGACGTGATAGCCGATCTCCTCGCCGTCGAGGCGGATGGTGCCGCCCTCGAAGTCCTCCAGCATGTTGATGCAGCGCAGGAGCGTGGTCTTGCCCGAGCCGGACGAGCCGATGATGGCGATCACCTCGCCCTCGTGCACGGCGCAGTCGATGCCCTTCAGCACCTCCAGCGGGCCGTAGGTCTTCCGCAATCCCTCGATTTCGAGAATGGTCTTGGACATGGATCGAAATCCTCAGGAGGGGACGGCGGTCTTGCGCTCGACGTATTTGCCGAAGCGTTCGATGCCGTAGTTGACGACGAAATAGAGCGCTCCGGCGAAGAAGTAGAACTGGAGGCTCATGAAGTTGCGGGAGATGATCTCCTGGGTGCGCAGGAGCAGCTCGGCGACGCCGATCACCGACAGCAGCGTCGACGCCTTCACCATCTCGGCGGCGGTGTTGACCCAGGCCGGCAGGAACTGGCGCAGCGCCTGCGGCCACAGCACGTAGGCGAAGGTCTGTCCGAAGGTGAGGCCGATCGCCTTGGCCGCCTCGGTCTGCCCCTTGGGGATCGCCTGAAGGCCGCCGCGCACGATCTCGCCCACATGCGAGGAGCAGAAGATCGCCAGCGCCAGCACGCCGGCCGAGAAGGGGTCGAGGTTCACGCCGACGGCCGAGGAGACGTAGTAGCTCGCCAGCACCAGAACCAGCACCGGCGTGCCGCGAATGATGTCGGTGTAGACGCGGAAGACCAAGCGGACCGGGCGGGCGCCATAGGTGAGCGACAGGCCCACCACCACGCCGAGCACCGACCCCGCGAGGATGGCGAGAAGCGAGATAGACACCGTCAGGCCGAGGCCCGAGAGGATGACGTTGCGGGCGAGCCACAACTGATCGAGGAAGGACGGGTTCATGGCGTCACCTCGGCAGGGCCAGGCGCCGCTCGATGCGCCGCATCAGCGCGGCGATGAGGGCGCAGGTGGCGACATAGAGCGCGGAGGCGACGATCCACGTCTCGATCACCCGGAAGCTCTCGACGTTGATCTTGCGCGCCTGGAAGGTCAGCTCCGGCACGGCGATGGCGGCGGCGAGCGATGTGTCCTTGAACAGCGATATGATGGTCGACGACATCGACGGCAGCACGTTGCGCAGCATCAAGGGCGCGATGATCGTCGTGCGGATCTGCATCGGCGTCAGGCCGATCGCCAGCCCGGCCTCGGTCAGCCCCTTGGGGATGGACAGAAGCCCCGCCCGAAACACCTCGGCCAGATAGGCGCCTGAGTAGATGGCGAGAACCGCGACGAAGCTCTCGATCTTGTCGAGTCTGACGCCCATCTGCGGCAGCGCGAAATAGACGAACAGCACCAGCACCAGGATGGGCAGGTTGCGGATCAGCGTCACGTAGGCCGTCGCCGGCCAGGAGGCGGCGCGGTACTTGGAAATCAGCGCAAAGGCGACGGCAAGACCGACCGCCGCGCCGATGAGGATGGACACGACCGCAAGGCCGAGGCTGAGCGCCAGCCCCTCCAGCAGCCGGTCGAAGTTGCGCCAGACCACGGCGAAATTCAGCGTATAGCCCATGGTGCCTCGCTGCGTGCAAAGGAGGAGAGCGGAGGCGCGCCTCCGCTCTTGCCAAAGGCTCGTTACTTGAATTCCACCGGGAAGCCGATTTCCGGCGGCAGGAGGTCCTTGCCGAACCAGGTCTTGAACGACTTGGCGTAGAAATCGAACTCCACGCCGGTCATCGCCTCGTGCAGCGCCGTGTTGACGAAGTTCAGCCAGTCCTGGTCGCCGCGCTTGACGGCGCAGGCATAGGTCTGCGGGTTCCAGCCGTAGCCGGCGTCCTTGTAGCGGTTGGGGTTCTGCGCCATGTACCAGGCGAGCGACGACTGGTCGGTGGCGACCGCGTCGGAGCGGCCCGATTCCAGCGCCTGATAGATGAGATCGACCGAGTCGGACTGGTCGACCGCGGCCTCCGGCAGGGCGGCGTGAACCATGTCCTCGGCGTAGACGTTCTGCAGCACCGACACCGTGACCGACGATCCCGCCGCCTTCAGCGCGGCATAGTCGGCATACGGACTGTCGCCCTTCATCATCAGGCCGACGCCCTCGCGGTAATAGGGAACGGTGAAGGCCACCTGCTGGGCACGCTCGCCGGTCACCGTCATGAACTGGCAGGTCATGTCCACCTTGTCGGTGGTGATGTTGGGAATGCGGGCGTCGGACGACTGGATCACATACTCGATCTTGTCGGGATCGCCGAACAGGGCCTTGGCGACGATGCGGCCCATGTCGACGTCGAAGCCCTGCAGCTTGTCGTCGGCGCTCTTGAAATGCCAGGGCGCATTGGTGCTGCCGGTGCCGAGAACGAGGTGGCCGCGGGCGAGCACGTCATCGAGCTTGCTGGCCTCGGAATAGGCTGATGTCGACAGGAGGAGGAAGACCGACGCGGCAAGCATGCCGCCGGTGCGGATGGTCGTGTTCATTCTGTTCCCTTTATTGCTGATCAAGCGTCAGATTGTCCAATATACCGGACATGAGTCCGTGTTATTGGATTGACGTATTGAGATACAGGGTCCATAGTTTGTCAAGAGCGCATTGAGCCAACGCGCCCAAAGCCGGAGCGGACCCGTCATTGCCGGGATTCAGCACGGTGTCGTCACGCCGAAGATCGGAATGCCCCAGATGGAAACCTTCCCCGCAAGCCTCGACACGCCGAGCGTCGTGGTCGACGTCGATATAGTCCGCGCCAACATCCGGCGCTTTCAGGCCTATGCCGATGCGAACGGCTTCAAGGTCCGGCCGCACATCAAGACGCACAAGCTGCCGCTTGTCGCCGACATGCAGATCGGGGCCGGCGCCATCGGCATCACCTGCCAGAAGGTGTCCGAGGCCGAGGCCATGGTGGCGGGGAGTTCGGCCATCACCGACGTGCTGATCACCTACAACATCGTCGGCGCGAAGAAGCTCGCCCGCCTCGCGGCGCTGGCGCGCAAGGTGCGGCTCTCGGTGGTGGCCGACAGCGCCGAGGTGGTGGATGGCCTGTCGGCCGCCTTCGCGGGCGAGGCGACGCCCCTCCGCGTGCTCGTCGAGTGCGACACCGGCGCCAACCGCTGCGGCGTCGGCACGCCCGAGGACGCGGCGGCGCTGGCAAAAAGGATCGCGGTGGCGCCCGGCCTCGCCTTCGGCGGCCTGATGACCTACCCGCCGGCCGGCGGCGAAGCGGCGGTCCAGGATTTCATGGTGAGGGCCAAGGCGCTGATCGAGGCTGACGGCCTCACGGTGCCGACGATCACCTCGGGCGGCACGCCGACCATGATGCACGCGGCCGAGGCGCCCATCGTCACCGAGTATCGACCCGGCACCTACGTCTATAACGATCGTTCGCTGGTGGCGCGCGGCGCCTGCGGCTGGGACGACTGCGCCCTCACCGTGCTGGCGACGGTGGTCTCGGTGCCTGCCGCCAACCGCGCCATCATCGACGCCGGTTCGAAGGCCCTCACCTCGGATCTCCTGGGTCTGACCGGCTACGGCCACGTGCTCGGCCGCGACGACCTCGCCATCGACCAGCTGTCGGAGGAACACGGCCGCCTCGTCAGCACCGGCCCGACCGGTCTCAAGGTCGGAGACCGGCTGCGCATCGTGCCCAACCACGCCTGCGTGGTGACCAACATGGTGGACGAGGTCTATCTGATATCGGCCGAAAAACCGGCGCCGCGCGCGGTGTCGGTTGCCGCACGCGGCCGGATCAGGTGACGGTTGGCGGTCGTCAGGCGATGGCCAGCGCCGCCCGCTGAAGGTTCTCGGTGGCGGTGTTGATCGTCCGCACCGAGCCGCTGATCTCGCTGAGCGAGTGGGCGATGCTGTCGACGCCGCGCGCGGCCGTCTGCATGTTGCCCGACATGTCCTGCGTCACGGCCGCCTGCTGCTCGACCGCCGTGGCGATCGACGAGGACACACCATTGATGCGGGTGATGGTCGAGGAGATGCCGGCGATGGTCGACACCGCCTCGGTGGTGATCGACTGAACGCCGGCGATCTCCGCCGCGATCTCGTCTGTGGCCTTCGAGGTCTGGGCGGCGAGCTGCTTCACCTCCGAGGCGACGACGGCAAAGCCCTTGCCCATTTCGCCGGCCCGCGCCGCCTCGATGGTGGCGTTCAGCGCCAGAAGGTTGGTCTGCCCGGCGATGTTGTTGATGAGCTCCACCACCTGGTCGATCTTCTGGGCGGCGGTGGCGAGGCCGGACACCACCTTGGTGGCGGTTTCAGCCTGCTGCACCGCTTCCTCCGACACGGTGAGGGCGACCCCCACCTGACGGCTGATCTCGGCGACCGACGCCGCCAGCTCCTCGGCGCCGGCAGCGACGGCCTGCACGTTGGAGGCCGTGGTGCCGGCGATGTCGTTGGCGCTCTCGGCCGCGACGTTGGACCGGGCGACCATGCCGGCCACTTCGTCGAGATCGCGGGTGATGTCGGCCTGCGCCGCCTGGCGGGCCTTGCGGCGCCCGACTGCCTCGGTGATGTCGGTGGCGAGCTTGGTCACCTTGATGAGGCGGCCGGCCATGTCGAAGATCGGATTGTAGGTGGCCTGAATGTAGATGTCCTTGCCGTTCTTGCCGACCCGCCGGAACTCGTCGGACTTGAACTTGCCGGCCCTGAGTTCGTCCCAGAAGGCCTTGTAGGCCGGCGTGTCACGCTCGTTCGCCGGCATGAACATGGCGTGGTGCTTGCCGACGACCTCGTCGCGCCCATACCCCATGGCGCTCAGGAAGTTGTCGTTGGCGTCGATCACCGTGCCGTCCGGATTGAACGAGATGACGGCCTGGGCGCGATGGATGGCGGCGATCTGTCCGCGCACCTCGGCGCCCTCCAGCTTGCGGGCGGTGACGTCGGTGGCGAACTTGACAACACGCACAACCTTGCCCGACCTGTCGAGCACCGGATTGTAGGTCGCCTGGATCCACACCTCGCGGCCGCCTTTGCCAAGCCGCTTGAACTCGGCCGACTGATAGCGTCCATCCCTGAGGTCGCGCCAGAAGGTCTGGTAGGCGTCCGTCTTCACATCCGCCGGATCCACGAAGATCGAATGGTGCTTGCCGACGATCTCGTCGAGCCCATAGCCCATGACGGCCAGGAAGTTGGCGTTGGCCGTGATGATCTTGCCATCCGGCTCGAACTCGATCACCGCCTGGGAACGACCAAGTGCTTCAAGAACCGCTGAGGAACGATCGGAAAACGGCCACATGTGCGTGCATCCTCCAGTACTTTCGGCGAGAGCAAGTAGAGTACTTGCCTGAAACCATCTTTCAACTTATGTTGGTAAAATCACTACACGAAAAAAGTTAACGCGCATTTCATTCCATGACCACGTTGACAGTAATATATTTGAAGTTACTTCAATCTAGTCTGACCAGCATTTCCGACACCCCCGGAAAGAAAGTGGAAAGGATGGGGCGCCCCCTCTGTGCGCCTGGAGCAATTTCAGAAAACCGGTTCCCACTTTGCTGGAGTTTCTCTCGCCGAACACCGCTTGAGCCGGACGAGTCCGGATCAGGCGGAACGTGCCCAAAACGGAGCGGCGGCCCGCCCGGATTGCCGGGGGGCCGCCGCGATGACTGGTCGTTTCCTGTGGGTGCCGGGTTCAGCCGATGCTGCGCACGCCGCGCGAGGCGGTGATGCGGGCGCGGGCGACGCGCGGATCGATCTGCTGGAACTGGGTGAGCGCGTCGTTGCGCTGCCAGTTGTCGAGCCGGTGCTTCCACGGGCCGCACTTCAGCATTTCCTGCACGGTGGCGAAGCGGAGGCCGAGCGCGCGGGCCATGACCACGAAGGGTTCGGTGTCGACGCGCACCAGCCAGTGCTTGGCTTCCTCGATGTCGAGGTCGGTGAGCAGCGCGAAGGTGGCGACCACGTCGGCGAAGCGGTCCTCCACGGCATACTGGCAGAGCAGTTCCTCGGAGACGATGCGCTCGCCGCCCTGCTGGCGGATGCGCTCCCAGGCCGACTCGAAGTCGTAGAGGCCGAGCCAGTAGGAGTTGGACAGCCGCGCCTCGGCCAAGCGAGCGGCCTCGGCGAGATTGGCTTCGAGATCGTCGTTCTTCTCGCCCATCACCGTCGAGCGCACATGATCGACCGCCTTGCCGATCACCTGCGAGATGATGGCGTCCGGCGTGTCGGGACGGCGGCCGAGGATCTCGGCGGTGCGGGAATCGGACAGCGCCTGCTGCACGATGCAGGCCAGCGCGATTTCGCTGAGGCGGGCGCCGTAGTTGCCGGCAACGAGGCGACGGACTTCGACGTCGCCACGGCTGACGACGATATCGGCCACCCGTTCGCTGAGCACCGAGCGCTGGGCGATCGCCTTCAGGTGATCGGGTCCCTTCTCCTCGGCGATGGCGACGAGATCGTGGTCGTTGAGCACCGGCGACTGCTTCAGCACCGGCGAGGCCAAGGCGGCCTCGTCGTCCCGAGCAAAGGTGCGGACGGCCCGTTCCGGCGCCCGGCGCAACGGGGCGATCTTCTCGGCGGCAACGATACGCGCCTCGATCTCCACCATTTCCGACAGGCGGGTAATGACGTCGTCGTAGATTTCGATCTGCTCGAGCGTGCAGCGTTCGGACGTAAAGGCGAACAGCGACGAGACACCCTTGAGCAGTTCGTTCTTGCGATCCGGAGATGGATCGAGCGCGAGACTTTTGAAGTCGACCAAATTCGTTTCGAGCATTCCGGCACCACCCACAGAAAGCGTAAAGGGCAAAATAAAGCCTACAAATGGATATCGCTTTCACGAAATGCCTAGAATTTTATGGAAATGCGGCAGGCCGGAAAACCGCTCACTCCTCCGCCAAACCACCGTCGAAGCCGAAGAACTGGCCGGTGGTCTCCAGCGTCAGCGCGTCGATCACGCCGACGATGCCGCGCGCGCTTTCGGCGAGGCTGACCTCGGCTTCTTCGCCATCCGGTCCCGGGCCGACCGCGCCGGGGTGGATCAGCGCCACCGCCACGCCGGCCGGCTTGAGATCGTGGGCGAGCGACTGCATCACCCTCACCACCGCCGCCTTGGCCGCCTGCCGCGCATCCTCATCGAGCAGGTCGAGGCTGCGCACGTCGCCGATCGGCAGGATGGTGGCGATCTTGCCGCCGCGCGTCATGTTGGACAGCGCCGCCTGCGCCACGAACAGCGGCCCGGTGGCGTTGACCTGCAGGGAGGCGCGCAAGACCCCGCCGACCAGGTTGCCGGCGGGCGCAAAGCCGGTTCCCATGAGCATGCCGGTGTTGTTGATGAGGATGTCGATCCGCTCCGACAGCCGGGCCGCCAGATTGACGACGGCGCTGGCCGCGCGAACGTCGAGGGCGATCAGCCGCATATGGTCGGCGTTGTCGGCATAGAGCGACGCCAGCGCCTCCGGAATCGGTCCGGGCCGATGGATGGCGAGCACGCGCGCCCCGCGCTGAAGATACTGGCGGACGAGCTCCAGGCCGACGCCTCGGCTTGCCCCCGTAATCAGGACCGTCGGTGTCATGGCGCCCTCCACGCAACAAACCACATCAGCCGGCGAATGTTCCCCGGCCTCCCCAAGGCCGTGTTTCCGCCGCGCAGCCACGACCGGACCGCAGCCGGATCGAGGCGGCCGGCACTATGACCACCCGCCGATCTATGCGCATGAGTGGAAAGACTTATCGGGACATTACGATAGTGGAGAAAACGGAGGCTGAGGATTCCCGGCAACGGTCGCCTGCCACCTGGGGTTTAGCTACCTGACAGGAAACGCGCGGTAGTCCGGCAGAGGGCGCCGGCGCGGGATGCGAGGAGGGCTGCCGCGGCGCCAGCGAAAGAGGTGTCCGGAGTGTCGCAAAACCTGACATGGAAACTCGCTGGGGTGCGGCAGATGGCGACGAACGCGAGAACCGGAGCGGAGCGGACTTCCAGCAACTCCAGCAAAAGTGGGAACCGGTTTTGCGTCCGGAGTTGCGTTGAGCAAACACCAGGCATTGGCGGTAAACCGCCAATGCCAAGGGACCGTGAGCACCGGAAGCGCAGCGTTCTAAGCCAGGTGCCCGCCCCAGTAGAGTTTCCTGTCAGGTTTCAGGGGGCTTGTTCTTCGCCGCCCGCATCCCACGGCCACGGGCCGTTGGCGTCCTTCAGGCGCTTGCGGGCGCCCTTCAGTATCTTGTCGAAGTTCTCGCTGAGCGGTTCGTCGAGCGCCTGTTCCAGGAGGATCAGCACGGCGTCGAGCGCCCACACCTCGGCATCGTCCTCCAGCGTTTCCTCGATGCCCTCGGCATTCTCGTCGTCGACGACGCGGGCCAGCCACTCGTGCAGCACGATGGCCTCGTCCCGGCTGATGGTGAGGGTAACGGTGTCGGCCATGGTCTACCTCGTGGCAACGATGAACAATCGCGGAAATCTCAGGAGCACGCCGCCATCTTTCAGCGGCGGATAGGCCTCGGCCACCTTCTCGGTATAGGCGGCGAGGAAGTCGGCCCGTTCGCCCTCGTCGAGCGGATCGAGGAAGGGCTTGAGGCCGGTGGAGCGCACCCACTCCACCACCGCAGCCGCATCAGTGAGCGGGTGGTTGTAGACGGTGTGCCAGATGTCGAGCCGGCGGCAATGCGGCTTCAAGGCCTCGTAATAGGCCCGGACCGGCGGCAGCGGCGCGCGGGCCGCGTCCCTGAGCTTGTCCGCCCAGCGACCGGAAGCGGCCACGTCGCGCATCAGGGCGTGCGAAGGTTCGGCGATGTTGTCGGGCATCTGCACCGCCAGCACGCCGCCGGGCGCCAGCTCGCCCATCAGGTGGACGAAGAGGCCGAGATGGCCCGGCAGCCACTGGAACACGGCATTGGCGAAGATGAGATCGGGCGCCGCATCCGGCTTGAAGGTGGCGGCGTCGGCCAGCCGGAACTCGACGTTCGGCAGGCGCGCCCGCGCCTTGTCGAGCATGGCCGGCGAGGTGTCGATGCCGAGGTGCCGCGCCGCCGGAAAGCACTCCACCAGAAGCTCAGTGGAGTTGCCGGGCCCGCAACCAATGTCGACCACGAAGGACGGGTTGGCGAGCGGTACGGCATTGACGAGATCGCGCGCCGGCCGCGTCCTCTCGTCCTCGAACTTCAGGTAGGTGTCAGGCGACCAGTCGGCCATGGAACAGCCTCCTCGCTCGGGTCGGGGCAAGCACGAACGCAGTCACGCCGCTTCATACCTGTGGATAGCGGCGAGATCTGTCACGAGCGAGGCGGCGTGAACCTTGAGGTCATAGCTCGCCTGCAAGGTCATCCAGAACTCTGGCGTCGTGTCGAAGAACTTGCCGAGGCGAAGCGCCGTGTCGGGGGTAACGCCGGTCTGCTCGCTGGCCAGCCGCTCGATGCGGGTACGGGGAACACCAAGCCTCTTTGCCAGGGCACCCGCGCTCATCTTGAGTGGCACGAGGAACTCCTCGCGAAGGATCTCGCCGGGATGCACCGGGGGCAGAATGTCGGTCATGGCTAACCCTCCTTGGTTCGGCCGATCAATGGTAATCGACGACTTCAACGTCCTCAGCACCGCCGTCTTTCCAGATGAAACAGATGCGCCATTGATCGTTGATTCGGATCGAATGCTGACCGTGCCGATCGCCTTTCAGCGCTTCCAAACGGTTGCCCGGTGGAGACCGAAGATCGTCCAGAACGAAAGCCGAGTTGAGGATGGTGAGTTTGCGGACCGCAACTCTCACAATGTCGGGCGGGAATCCCTTTGGCGATTTGCCGCTCGCCACCGCCTCTGTTCTGGCATCCTTGAACGAACGGATCACGGTTTGCCTCTTGCCTCGCTATGTATCATAACGTGATACACCAGATCGTCAAGAGACTTGTATCGCGGATGATACGCCGCGTGCATCCGCCTTTCCCGAACAGGCCGCCGACAGTGCCGGCGGCCCGTGATCCTATCACCGCGTCAGCGGCTTGTACTTCACCCGGTGCGGGTTGACGGCGTCGGCGCCGAGGCGGCGCTTCTTGTCTTCCTCGTAGGATTCGAAGTTGCCCTCGAACCATTCCACGTGGCTGTCGCCCTCGAAGGCCAGGATGTGCGTCGCAAGGCGGTCGAGGAACATGCGATCATGCGAGATGATCACGGCGCAACCGGCGAAATCCTCCAGCGCGTCCTCAAGGGCGGCCAGGGTTTCGGTGTCCAGGTCGTTGGTCGGTTCGTCGAGCAGCAGCACGTTGGAGCCCGACTTGATCATCTTGGCCATGTGCACGCGGTTGCGCTGACCGCCGGAGAGCGAGCCCACCTTCTGCTGCTGGTCGCCACCCTTGAAGTTGAACGACGAGCAGTAGGCGCGCGAATTCACTTCCTTCTTGCCGAGGTAGATCACGTCGGCGCCGCCGGAGATTTCCTCCCAGACGGTCTTGTTGGGGTCGAGCGCGTCGCGGCTCTGGTCGACATAGCCGAGCTTCACCGTCTCGCCGACGGTGATCGAGCCGCTGTCGGGCGTCTCCTGGCCGGTGATCATGCGGAACAGCGTCGTCTTGCCGGCGCCGTTGGGACCGATGATGCCGACGATGCCGCCCGGCGGCAGCGAGAAGCTGAGGTCCTCGATCAGCAGGCGATCGCCATAGCCCTTGTTGAGGCCCTCGACCTTGATGACGTTGTCGCCGAGGCGCGGGCCGGGCGGAATGACGATCTGGGCGTTGGTGACCGTCTGCCGCTCCTCGTTGCGGCGCAGCAGCTCGTCGTAGGACTTGATACGCGCCTTCGACTTGGCCTGCCGGGCCTTGGGGCTGGCGCCGATCCACTCGCGCTCGCGCTCCAGGGCGCGCTGCTGGGCGGCGGCCTCGCGGCCCTCCTGCTCCAGGCGCTTGGACTTGGCCGTGAGGTAGGCCGAGTAGTTGCCCTCGTAGGGAATGCCGCGACCACGGTCCAGCTCGAGAATCCAGCCGGTGACGTTGTCGAGGAAGTAGCGGTCGTGGGTGACGATCAGGACGGCGCCGGGGAACTCGCGCAGATGCTTTTCCAGCCAGGCGACCGACTCGGCGTCGAGATGGTTGGTCGGCTCGTCGAGGAGCAAGAGGTCGTGGTTTTCGAGCAGCAGCTTGGCCAGCGCCACGCGGCGCTTCTCGCCGCCCGACCGCGTGGAGACGTCGGAGTCGCCGGGCGGGCAGCGCAGCGCGTCCATGGCCATCTCGACCTTGCTGTCGAGATCCCAGAGGTTCCTGGCGTCGATGATGTCCTGGATCTTGGTGGCCTTCTCGGCGTTCTCTTCCGAGTAGTCCATCATCAGCTCGTTGTATTCGTCGATCAGCGCCTTGTCCTTGGCGACGCCGAGCATGACGTTGCCGAACACGTCGAGGTTCGGATCGAGCTGCGGTTCCTGCGGCAGGTAGCCGACGGTGGCGCCCTTGGCCAGCCATGCCTCGCCGGTGAATTCCTTGTCCAGCCCGGCCATGATCTTCAGAAGCGTCGACTTGCCCGAGCCGTTGGGGCCGAGCACGCCGATCTTGGCGTCCGGGTAGAACTGCAAGTGAATGTTGTCGAGAACCTTCTTGCCACCACCGTAAGACTTGGTGGTGCCGTGCATGTAATAGATGAACTCGCGCGCCATGGCGTATCGACCTTCCGGTGGGCGGGTTTGCGTTTGGCCGGAGTTCTAGAGCATCCGCCATCGGAAGGGAAAGCAAAAATGCGGACGGCGGCGGTGGCGCCGACGTGATGTGAATTCGCGATGGAACCGGACGGTCAGCCCGAAATTAATCAAGATTTGTCTATCGTAGAAAAGCCTGAAGCGCGAGAAAACCATGGGATTTCGAAAATAAACATTGACTATCTCAGCGAAAATCCTTATTCGATGACCCATCGATCTTTTCTTGCCGAGCTTTGGTTACGACGCGCTTTGCAGTGCGTTTTGAACGAACCCTCCCTTTAAAGCATCGTTATCACCACCCTCGACGCTTCCGCGTCGTTATCTTCATTCATGCTGGGAAAGGGTTCATCATGACCACTGGCACCGTAAAATGGTTCAACTCCACCAAGGGTTTCGGTTTCATTCAGCCGGATAACGGCGGCCCGGACGCCTTCGTCCACATCTCCGCCGTCGAGCGCTCCGGCATGCGCGAGCTGGTCGAAGGCCAGAAGGTCAGCTACGAGCTGGAAACCGACAAGCGTTCGGGCAAGCAGTCGGCCGGCAACCTCCAGGCCGCCTGATCGGGAACCCGCTCTCCCTTGACCACGGATCTACCGGCATTGCGAGGGCGGACACCAAACGAGGTCAGGCATGTTGCCTGGCCTTTTTTCATTGGCACGAGGATTTCCCATGTCCGAGCACTACAGCAAGTCGCGGCAGCAGGCCGAAATCGCCTTCGGCAAGACCCAGTCGCAGTTCTTCGCGCGCGGACAGGCCCGTGAGGAGCTCGACGCCATCGCCGCCGCCCGCAACGAAAAGACGGCCCGCCTGCGGGAGGCCCGTCTTGCCAAGGAGGCCGCGGATAGAGCCACTCCAGCAAAAGTGGAAACCGGTTTTGCGTCCGGAGTTGCTTCAAAAACAAAGAGCTAGAGCCTGTTGGCGAACCAGAGTTCGCCGGACGGTCTCTCGTCACGCCTTGGCCGCAAAGCCGGCGCACAAGCGCGCCGGCAGATAGTCCTTTCCCAACAGGATCAGAGATTTGAAGACCATCAAGAACAAAGACCTTCACGACCGCCGCGGCAACGCCATCGAGGCCAAGGCAGCCCAGCTTCAGGCCTATCGCGCCGCCATCGCCGCCGCCGCGCCGAACCGCGAGGCCCGGCAGGCCGAACGCATCGCCATCGCCGAGGCCCGCGACGCACGTCGCGCCGAGCGCGAGCGGGTGAAGCTCGAAGAACAGAATCGCATCGCCGCCGAAGCGGCCGAGCGTGAAGCCGCCATCGAGGCCGCTGCCCGCGCCGAAGCCGACGAGCGCGAAGCCGCCAACAAGGCCCGCATCGCCCGCGTCTTCGAAGACGAGGCCGCCCGCAAGGCCGAGCGCGACCGCCGCTACGCCGCCCGCAAGGCCCGCAAGGCCGGTTGACGAGCCGCAAGGCACGGACGGGCTGCCGGAGATTCTCCGGCGGCCCGAGCCGGGCACGATCACTTGAAAACGGTGGGGATTATGTCGCCGCGCCTCCGGCGGCCGGGATCGTCAGGCGATACCGATAACCGGAAACGCGGCGCTGTTTCAAAGGGCCAAAACGCCCCCAAAAGATGAACTCAAAATATTCACTTGCCTGAATAATGATGTTTGGCAATCAATACTGAGGCCAGACCTCCTACGCCTGCGAGGCTTGGAGTAAGCGCCAATTGAAGTCAACGGCGACGACCTGCCTTGAGACGGATCGCATGTAGTTTGCGATGAAATGATGGTTGAACGCCCGACCCGTCGCCCGACGGCGCGGATCGGATCGAAGGCGCCTCACCCCGACAGCACGGCCCAGCCGTGCCCCGGCAGCGCGATGACGTCGGCGCCCCGTTCGAGCGCGCCGCCGCCCAGCAGCAGGCTGTCGGCGCCCCCGGCGGGCAGGCGAACGGCTTCGTCGGAGACGTTCAGCGCCAGGATCAGGCGGTTGCCCTCGGCATGCACCTTGATCACCATGCGCTTGTTGTCGAGATGCACGGTCTCGCTTTTCGCCCGGACCAGCCAGGGATTGCGACGGCGCAAGCCGATGAGATCCTGATGGAGCCGGTAGACCGGCAATCCATCGTCCGGCAGCATGGCCGGCCCATCCGGAAAGGCCGGACGAAGGGCGTCGTCGCCGCCCTCACCGCTTCCCTTGACGGCCCGGAAGCCCTGCTCATCGCCATAATAGACGCAAGGCACGCCGCCGCTCATGAACAGCAGCACCAGCGCGTGCGGCAGGTGGCGAGCATCCGTCAGCTGGCTGGCGATCCGCGTCACGTCGTGATTGCCGACGAAGGTCAGCGGCACGAAGGCGTCCATGAAGCCGTTGTGGCGGTCGAGCGCCCAGGTCAGCTCGAAGAAGTTGCCGTCGTTGAGCGCGCTCCACACGGCCTTCCAGAGTTCGTATTGCGTCACCGCATCCATGCCGGTGTCCCGCACGAAGCCGGCGTAGTCGCCGTGAATCACCTCGCCGAACACATAGGCGTCGGGGTGCGAATGGCGCACGCGCGGCAGCACCTTGGTCCAGAAGGCGCGCGGAGTGGAATAGGCCGCGTCGAGCCGCCAGCCCGCCACGCCGCGATCCATCCAGTGCGTCATCACGTCGACCACGTAATCGGCGACGGCGTCGTTGTCGTGGTTGAGCGTGACGAGCCGCCGATGCCCCTCGAACGTGGCATAATCGCCATCGCCGAGCGGACGGAACCAGCGCGCCGCCTCGGACCCGGGGCCGTTCGCCTCGGCCTCGACGAACCGGGGGAAGGCGCGCCCCACGTGGTTGAACACGCCGTCGAGCACGACGCGCAGGCCGCGCCGGCCGGCAGCGGCGATCAGGCGGTCGAAGTCGGCCTCGTCGCCAAGGCGCGGATCGATGCGGAAGTGATCGATGGTGTCATAACCATGCGTCGAAGAGGCGAAGATCGGCCCGAGCAGGATGGCCGAAACGCCCAGCTCGACGGCGTAATCGAGCCAGTCGACGATCTTGCCCAGCCGGTGTTCCACCGGTCCCGTGGGGTCGGCGGCTTTCGGTGCGTCGACGAAGCCCAGCGGATAGATGTGCCAGAAGATGGCATATTGAACCCAATCCGGCATGTGCGACCCCTGCGTGACTGAATCCACATTGTGAAAGGCGAGCTTGAGCAGGATGCGCGATACGTCGGCCAGCAGGGCCCGGTCCTGGTCGCCCAGGGCTTCCGAGACCACCTGCACCAGCCACTGCCCGCGCTCCAGCAAATCGGCATCCAGCGCGCCGATGCCCTCGGATGTCAGCGCGATGATCAGTTCGCGCTGATCCTCGTCGCTGCGTGTCCGGGCGATCAGCCCGTCCTCCTCCAGCCGCTTGACGATCCTGGTCAGCGACTGGGGCTGAAGCCGTTCTTCCCGCGCCAGCTGCCTCGCCGACATCGGCCCATGCACGTGCAGCGTGTTCAGCATGCTCGACGCCGATGAGGTGACGCGTCCGGACGCACGCTCGGCCCGCAGCCTGCGCCCGAAGGCCAACACCGCCTTGATCAGGGTAGCCGCTTCTCTTTTCGCGCGATCCGTCATGACGATACGCATAGCGTACTATATGCATGGGATCAAGATATCCAGACGGTTTCTCCACCTGACCACAACCTGGGACGCCGCCGTTCGGAACGCGGTTGGCACAATTGATGCGAGAAACGCCCCACACTCCAACCGGAAAGGCGAACAGTTCGATGCAACTCCCCGTTCTGGGTACCATCCCGACCGTCACCTCCCTCCCGGCAACCGGCAGCGCGGCGTCGCAGGCCGACGACACCTCCACCCGCTTTGGCGCCACGACAGCCCCAAGCACAGCGGAGACGAACGACAGTGTCGTCTCCAGCCAGACTTCACTTCTGGCCGATGAAATGCAGGCGTCCATGGTCGAGATGCAAGAAAAGGCCAACTCGGAAGATGACGAGAAGAAAACAGTCGTCATCAATGGACTTTCGATCATAACCTCCGGCCACAGCATAGACCAGCAAGAGGGCAAGTCCTTGCTGAGAACCGTCTCCGGAACGGATATGGAAAACCTTAGAAAGACCTTCGCATCCTTCGTACCGGAGGAGACCGAGAAAGGCGCCGGCCAGGCCCTGAGGCAGACGGAAAACGGCATCGAGGTGATCGAGATACAGCTCGACGGCGGCATGAAGGAGGTTTCATCCACGGCACTGGGGGCACTGCCGGACGGGGCAACATCTGCCTACATGACCGATGACTGGTTCCGTATCGGGGGCGACTGGAGCACCGGAGACCCGATGCAGAAGAGCAACTCTGACGAGGCCATCGAGGCCGATCAGCGTTTACGCCTTGAGAGATTGATGAATTCAGTCGCCGCCGAGAAGGAACTGCAGTCGCAATACGGTGACGACGTCAAGCTCGTCTATAGCCATAGCGACAACTCCTACATCATGCTGACGCCCGATGATGCCAGATACGATGAAATGCAGACGACCGAGAGCGGAATACGTGCCGTGATCAGCGAAGTCCGCAGAGGCTACATGGACAAGGACGTAGCCAACGAGGTCCTCGGCCGCTACGGTTACTCGATCTAGGCGTGCCGATCACGAATCCGGGCAACGAGATCTGTCAAACGGATCAGCCCGTTAGATCGAAGCGAGCACCCTGGAGCTCCCCTAATGGGCTCCAGGTCCTCCCCGCCTAATGCGGCAATCTTTTCCCAGGACCGGGCAAATTCTGTCCACCGCCCCCCTCCGAGGGCGGCACCGAAGCGCGCGGCGGGCGTCCGTCCCTACTTCTGCGCCACCTTCGCCGTGAACGTGGCGACGGACTGCTTCAGCACGCCGGCCTGCTCCACCAGTTCGTGGGAAATGCTGGAGACGCGGCCCGCCGTGGCGGAGGTCTTCCGGCCTTCCTCCACCACCTCGCCGATGGCGGTGGCGATCTCCTCGGCCGAGCGCGACACGCCCATGGCCGAGCCGGCGATGTCGGCGGTGGCCGCCGACTGCTGTTCGACGGCGGCGGAGATGGCGGTGCCGATGCGCGCCACTTCCTCGACGGTCTCGGTGATGCCGGAGATGTCGGTGACGGACTGCTGGGTCGCCTGCTGGATGGCGGCGATCTGGCCGGTGATTTCCTCGGTCGCCCGTGCCGTCTGCGAGGCGAGCGACTTCACCTCCTGCGCCACGACGGCGAAGCCCTTGCCCGCTTCGCCCGCCCGCGCCGCCTCGATGGTGGCGTTCAGCGCCAGAAGGTTGGTCTGGGCGGCAATGGACGAGATCAGCTCGACCACCGAACCGATCTTGTCGACGGCATCGGCGAGGCCCTTCACCGAACTGGCGGTGCGGCGGGCGCCATCCACCGCCTTGGAGGAAACGGCGAGCGACGCCTCGGCCTGGCGACCGATCTCGCCGATCGAGGCATGCAGCTCCTCGGTGGCGGCGGCGGTGGTGGCGATGCCCTCGCCGGTCATCTGCTGGGAATCGCGGATGCTGTCGCAGCGGGCCGTCACCGAGACGGCCTGCCCCTGCAACTCCTCGGAGTTGGCGCCAAGGTCGGAGGTCATCTTGGCGAATTTGCCGAGCATGCAGTTGATGGAGGCGTCGAACTCGCCGATCGCCGCCTGCACGCGGTCCTGCCGGTCGGAAATCTGCTGGATCAGCGTCTCGCCGTAGACGGAGACGGCGATATCCATGTCGAGCATCGCCGCCTTGGTCACGGCGGCGATCATCCGCGCAGCCTTGGCGCCCGACAGGCGGGCATGCCTGCCCATGATCACCGACACCTGCTGCAACACGTTGTTGTAGCCGGCGATGTACCAGTGCGGCTCCAGGCCGATGCGCACGTGGGCAAGGCCGACACGCCGCACGCTTTCGAAGTAATCCTTGTCGAAGCGGGCCGAGAACAGCCGCTTCCAGTGGTCGTACTGCGCCTTCTTGAGGTGGTCGACGTGCCCGCGCACCAGGGCGGCCAGTTTCGGCTCCTGGCCCCAGCGGCTGTAGAAGGCCGCGAAGATGGCTTCCATGTGCGGATCGAGGATCAGCCAGGCGGCGCGAATGTCGTCGCTGGCCGCCGTGTCGATGCCATAGGCCTTCGTATGCCCGCTAAAATCGTCCCAAGCCGCCATGCCGCCCTCCGGAGGACAGAACCGGATTCGCCAAGAATCCCTAACTTCGGGCACTATTTATGCGAGTGGTTTACAATCCATGAACTCGGCATCCGTCCAAGGTAATCTTTTGGAGCAACACCAGAAAATCCGCCTTCTGAGCGGCATTTTTGACAAGAGGGAAAGGGACGATCTACGTTTGAACCGACGGGCGTTCCCACCACCGAGAGAGATACCGACATGGCCATCCTCGCCGCCATCCTCTACCCGCCGGAAACCGATATCGACGGGCTCCTTGCCGGCGTCGCGCGCCAGGTGGCGACCGCGGGCGGGCGCGTCGGCGGCGTGGTCCAGGGAAAGGCCGAAGGCGGCAAGGGCCTGGCGCTGACCGACCTCGCCAGCGGAACCATCCGCCCCATCTCGCAGAACCTCGGCCCGCTCTCCACCTCGTGCAAGCTCGACACCTCGATCATGGCCGAGATCACCGGCAACCTCGAACGCCAGATCGACGCCGGCCTCGACCTCGTCATTCTCAGCCGCTTCGGCATCCGGGAGATCGAGGGCGGCGGCTTCCGCTCGCTGGTTGGCCGGGCGATGCTGGCCGACACGCCGCTCCTCACCGGGGTCCGCGTCGAACATGCCTTGGCATGGGCGGCCTTCCACGGCGGCCTCGGCCACGACCTGCCGCCCGACGAAGCCGCGGTTCTCGCCTGGACCAGGGAGACGGTCGCTGCGGCAGCGGCATTCTGACCGAGCCGTTGCTCCGCCCGCTCGCGCCGGGTGCCTGCAACCTTTTGGCGTCGGCGTTCGTTTCATCCCCGTTTCGCGAACGCCAAGTACGGAGAACCGCTGCGATGACCTTCGAGACGCTTTGGGAAGCCGAAAGGCGGTTCTGGCTCGACGGCCCCGACTTCTACGAGACGACCATGCTGCCGCATGCCCGCATGGTGTTCCCTCCCCCGGTCGGCTTTCTCGGCGGAAAGGACATCGTCGCCGGCCTGAAAGCGGGGCCGCGCTGGCAATCCGTCGACATGGAGGAAAGGTCGGAGACCGAATCCGGCGACACGGCTGTGCTGGCCTACCGCGCGGTGGGAACCCGGCGAGACGCCGGGCCCTACACCGCGCTGTGCGCCAGCACCTACGTCAGGGTGGCCGACGGCTGGAAGCTGCTGTTCCACCAGCAGACGCCGGCAGGATAGCCCTCGTCACGCGGCGGCCGAGTTGGCGAGATACTCCTCGACGATGTCGCCGAAATCCCGGATGCCCCGCTCGACCGTCTGGGCGGTGACGTTGACCTCGCCGGCGACGCTGACGGTCTCGGCCGACGCCGCTTCCACGGTCTCGACCTCGCCGGCCACCATGGCTGTGCCCTCGGCCGCCGTCGCGATGGACCGGCTGATCTCGTCGGTGGCCAGCGACTGCTGCGTCACCGCCGCGTCGATGGCGTCCGACAGCGCCCTTACCGAGGCGATCTTGTGGGTGATGCCCTGGATCGCATCGACGGCCGTTCGCGTGCTGGCCTGGATCTGCTCCACCTGCGAGGCGATGTCGTCGGTCGCCTTGGCGGTCTGCCCGGCAAGCTCCTTCACCTCGGAGGCGACGACGGCAAAGCCCTTGCCGGCTTCGCCCGCCCGCGCCGCCTCGATGGTGGCGTTGAGCGCCAGAAGGTTGGTCTGCGCGGCGATGCCCCGGATCAGGTCGACGACGGCGCCGATGCGGTCGGCGGCATCGCTGAGCGCGCTGATCTGCCCCGACGAGGAAACCGCCTCGGCATCCACTTCGGCGACGGCCTCCGTCGACCGGCGGATCTGCTCGCCGATCTCCTGGATCGAGCTCGACAGCTCCTCCGCCGCCGCGGCCACCGACCGCACGTTCGAGGAGGCCGAGTTCGACTTGTCGCGCATGGCCTCGGCCCGGCGCCGGGTGTCGCTGGAGGTCGTCGACAATCCCTCCGCCGTCGCCTTCAGGGCGGTCATCTGTTCGTCGACGGTCCCCTGCATGCGGGTGGCGGCATCGCGGAACGCGTCGGACAGCCCCCTGAGACGCTGCTCGCGGCTGCGCTGCTGCTCGTAGCTCTGGCGCTGCTCATCTTCCAGGCGAAGCCGTTCCTCGACGCCGAGCCGCAGCACCTCCACAGCCGAAGCGATCTGGCCGATTTCGTCGACGCGGCCGCGATAGGGAACGTCAATGTCGGTGCGTCCGTCGGCCAGCGCGCCGATGGACTGCTTGAGCAGGCCGAGCGGCCGGGTGACGATCCGCCCGATGACGAGCAGGACGATGAGGATCATGGCGACGGCGCCGCCCAGAAGGGACGCCGAAATCTGTCCGGTCAGCGCGGTGATGTAATGCGACAGGGTGTCGGTCCGCCAGGCGATGGCGATGTGCCCCATGGGCTTGCCCACCTTGTCCTTGCCGACCGGCATCACGATCAGCACGGCGCCGTCGACGGCGCGCGACGACCCGACGGTCGGGCTGGCCGCCAGCATGTCGCCCGCCTGGGCGTCGATATAGGCGGCGTCGGCGTTGGCCGCTGCGAAATCAGTAATCGTCGAGCCATCGGCGGCGAGCACGCGCACCCTGAGGATCGGCGGCGCCGGCTCGCGGATGAACTCGGCATAGGCCTCGGCGACGACGTCCTTCTTCTTCCACTTGATGCCGCCTTCGGCCGCCGACGCGATCAGCTGCGTCATCTGCAGGCGGGCGTCCGCGAACTCCTCGCCGATGATCGCCGAGGTGCTGCGCAGCGAAACCAGGGCCGTGGCGGCGATGACCAGCAGGATCACGGCGGTGAGAATGGCGGCGATCTTGGCCTTGAGCGAAAGGTTGAGAAGCGCTTGCGGCATGGTCGGTTTCGTCTCCGCGGCAGGAGTGAGCCCGAGGGCCGGGCCCAGATGTTCGGGGGCGTCGGGGGCACGGCCTTTCCGGCGGCCGCGCCCTGCCGATGCGGATGTGGCGTCAGAGACCTTCGACGTTGAGGCCGACCGTGATGGCGCCGATGGCCGCGCCGGTCTTCGGATCGACGATGGTGGCGCTGACCTGCGTCTGCAGCTGCTGCGTCGACTCGTCCTTCTCGACCTCGTCCACGAAGATGGCGCCCGGACCGGCCTGGAACGACTTCTGCCACTTGGCCTCGTCGCCCTGCCAGTAGTCCGACGTCGGGTCGCTCTGACCGACGTTGAGCCCCTTGTCGTCGGTGACGAACAGCTCGGTGATCACACCCTCCGACGCTTCCCGCTGTTCCATCAGGAACTTGGACAACGGCGAGGCCAGTGCCTCGTCGATCATCGGCTTGTCGCCGGATTCGACCTCGGCCCGCCACTTCTGATCGAGCGCGTCGACGTCGGCCTGCTGCAATCCGGCGAACTTGGCGTTCTGCGCGTTGACCGCATCGACCACCACCGCCTCGGACAGGAAGGGAACGATATGCTGTTCGACATAGGCGCGCGCAAAGACCGCGTAATCGTCCTCTGCCATGGCCTGGCTTGCCCCAAAAGTGGAGCACATCAGAAGACAAAGCGCTACAGATCGGCCAATCGTCATGGAACCCTCCAAAGTTGACTGGAGATGATTCCCATGACTCAGGTTACCGACGAACTAAAATTCTCGCGGGAACGAACAAAACACAATCAAACAGACCAAATGACTTCAGATCATTAAGAAGAAATATGAGGCATTGATATTTTTCACTAGAAATGAAGCCTGGATATACGAACGGACTAGACAATTTCGACAGATACCGATCGGGCGGCATCGCGGGTTTGCGGGCAGACCGCCCCGGCCTTTCGCCGGAGCGGCCGCTTTCGGTTGTCAGGCGCTCGCCGAATAGTCCATCCGCTGAAGATCCTCGATCAGGCCGGGGCCGGTCGGCGTCCAGCCGAGGCGCTGGCGGGTCAGCTCGCTCGACGCGCTGAGGTCGAGAGCGGCGAAGATGGCGAACCAGCCGAACTGCTCCTGCGCCTCCTCCGGCGCGATCGAGCGAGCCGGAAGCCCGAGGCCGGCGCCGACCGTCTCGGCGATCTCGCGCGCGCTGACGCCCTCCTCCGCCACCGCGTTGTAGCGCTCGCCGCGTTGCCCCTTGTCGAGCGCCAGCACGTAGAGCCGGGCGACATCGCCGACATGGCCCGCCGACCAGCGATGGAGCCCCTCGCCGAGATAGCCGGCGACACCCTTCTGCCGGCTCATGGCGACATAGGGCGTCACCAGCCCCTGCTTGACGGTGTCGTGCACCTGCGGCAGCCGCACCACGCGCACGTCGACGCCCGCCTCAAGCGCCGCGTTGCCGGCCTCCTCGGAGGCGATGCGCGGGTTGGGATGCGCGGTGTTGAACACCGTCTCGATGGCCGGCTTGCCACCGCCCTGCTCGCCCATGCCGACGCCCGAGGTGATGATCAGCGGCCGGTCGGAGCCCTTGAGCGCGTCGCCGAGCGCCCCGATCACCCGCCGGTCCTTCTCGCAATTCTCGACGAACCGGCTGAAATCGTGGTCGAAGGCGGTGTGAACAACCGCGTCGGCCCCGGCCGCGCCGGCCCGAATGCTGGCGAGGTCTTCGAGTTCGCCATGGTGGACGGCGGCGCCCGCCGCCCTGAGCGCCTCGGCGCCCCGTTCGGACCGGGTCATGCCCAGAACCTCGTGCCCGGCCGCCAGAAGCTCCGGCACGATATGCGAGCCGATGAAGCCGGTCGCACCCGTCAGAAATACGCGCATGGAAGATATCTCCGCTGTTGTGATGCGGAGACCTTAGCGCCCGGTTTTCACGGTAAAAGACGTGACCTTATAGGGGTATAAAGCCTAACAGGATGCGCGCCGTCCGGTCAGTTCATCCGGCGCACCTTGGGACGAGGCGCCTCGCCTCGGCGCCGCGATCGTTTCATCGTCACGTCCAGTGTGGTATCGGCCTCATCGCAACCGGCAGCTCAGGGACTCCTCGCGATGACGCTTCTTCCTCCGACCTACGACATCGGCAAATCCTACGAGGAGAACCTCAGCGCTGGCCCGGTCTACACCGGCGCCATCCCGCCCATGCCGGCCACCGGAAAGACCTGGTCCTTCCTGGGCTTCGATCTCTCCTCCCCGATCGGCGTGCCGGCCGGCCCGCTGCTCAACGCCGCCTATGTGGAGCTTTACGCCAGGCTCGGCTGGGACGTGCCCGTCTACAAGACGGTGCGCAGCATCGCCCGCGCCTCGCACCCCGTGCCGAACTGCCTGTTCATCGCCACCGACATGCTGGCGGAAGCCGACGCCCACACCACCCGCACCGTCGCCCCCGCGCCGCAGTCGGTCGAAGGCCTGACCATCACCAATTCCTTCGGCATGCCCAGCATGGCGCCGGCCGACTGGCAGGCCGACGTTCGCCGCGCCACCGAGGCGATGCGGCCCGGCCAGCTCATGATCGTCAGCATCGTCGGCACGCCCGGCGCCGACGGGCGCGGCCTTGAGGACGACTTCGCCCACACCGCAGCGCTGGCCAAGGCGGCCGGCGCCCGCGTCATCGAGGCCAACTTCTCCTGCCCCAACGTCGCCAGCGCCGAGGGCGAACTGTTCCGCGACGCGCGCACCTCCGCGTCCATCGTCCGCAAGATCAAGGAGCGGATCGGCGACACACCGCTGATCATCAAGATCGGCGCGCTGCCGGAAGACCGGCTTGCCGCCGTGATCGAGGCCTGCCTGCCCTTCATCGACGGCGTCGCGGCGATCAACACCGTGCCGCTCTCCATCGTCGATGCCGACGGCCGTCAGGCGCTGCCCGGCAACGGCCGCCTGAAGAGTGGCGTCTGCGGCGCCGCCATCGCCGGCGTCGCCACCGAGATGACCGCCCGCCTGCTCACTATCCGCGATCGTCTGAAGGCGACGTTCGCCGTCGTCAGTGTCGGCGGCGTCATGACGGAAGGCGACATCGACCACCGCCTCGCCATGGGCGCCGACCTCGTCATGTCGGCCACCGCCGCCATGTGGGACCCGCTGCTCGCCGCGCGTTGGAAGAGTCGCCAGGGATAAGGCGCTTCACGAAAGAAGGCGGAATCCTGCCGGCCGAGAGCACCGAGCCGAGTGCCCCAGCGGGTCAGTTCATCCGGCGCGACTTGGGCTGCGGAGACGGACGAGGCTTGCCGTCTCCAACTTCCTTGACACAGTCGAGGTAGCGCCGGAGACCGGGGCGGACGTCGCCGATGTTGTACGGCGCTTCGCTGACTCCGTCCGACTTCACGTACAATACGCGACTACTCAAGATATCCTTGAGCAGTTTCTCGTCGAACAAGCCGAGTGCAACCGAACCATTCCCATTCGCCGCTTCGTAAGAAAGCGCGTCCGCACGATACAGGAAGCCGCGCTCATTTCTGATTTCGTAGTCGTAATGCGTCTTCTGCGGCGACCAAACCTTCTTCCAGAACATGATGGAGTATTTCACCCCTCCCTTGGGGCGAAATAGCCGCATGAGGATTTGCCGGTCACCAAATGGGAGGATGATCGTGCAAGCACTCAGCTTGCGCTCGGCAATGATCGACCAACCGGTCCCTTCGGCGTAGAATCTGGCATCGGGCCGCGTCTGGCCGGCCTCCGCCAGCGAACACGCGCCGACAAGCCCCAGAAGCACCATGGGGATAACAAGCCACCCCCGGAAAGACGTGAGCGTCATAACGATACCATCCAACTCAGAGACCCGGTGTGAGTTGAGCGCAGCCCAACCCTTGAGCGCAACCGTAGCTTTGAGTATGTGAGCAAAAAGAAAGCATCGAGGCGGAAAATCGCCTCACGCTCTCGGCGGGCGCTTCAGGACGAGGAGCGCCTTTGCGTCGCCAAGGTCCGTATCCGAGGCGATGCCGATCCTGAGCCATTTGCCGTCGTGGAAGGTTTCCGCCGCGTCGTAGAGCGCCATCAGGCGCGGACCGAGCTCGTCGCGCCGCGCCTCCACCTTGTCGCGCTCCACCCCGCCCAGCACGATCACCACCGAAAAGGCGCGGTACTCGGGCAGCAGCGTGCAGAAGGCCTTGGATTTCTTGTAGCGCAGCGACCAGCCGTGCTTGCGACCGCCGTAGGTCCAGTCGGGCGCGAACACGCCGGGATAGGGCGCGGCGATCCAGTCCCTGAGCGCCGTCCAGTAACCGAAGGCGGCCTCCCCCATCCACTCGCGAACCGCCGCCTCATCCGGCACCGCCGCCTTGTCGGTCAGCCGGTCGCCGATCTCGGGCACGCTCATGCCACGACCCTCCCGAAGCACTCCCGGCGAAGTCTATCGCCAACCGCGCCGGGACGTGCATTCGCCGTTCGGATCGAAGCACCCAAACGAAAGCCGCGCCCCTCGCATGGCGAAGAGCGCGGCTCGCCAGTCTCCCCGGTCCGGCTCATGTGCGGGCGTTGGGGTCAGCCCGCCCGAGGAGACGGCCGGACCAAGGGAGCCGGGTCAGGCCGGGCCGCCGACGGCTGGCCGGACTTCGATCGCGCCGCCGGGAGCAATCGGCGCTTTTGCCGCCCAGGAAAGCGCCGATGGCAGGTCCGCGACATCGATCACGAAGAAGCCGGACAAATGCTCGGTGCCACCGAAACTGCCGTCCTTGACGGTTGGCTGCTCCGTGTCGAAGCGAAGCGTCTTCGCGGTGTGCGCCGGCTGCATTCCGGCGCCGCCGGCAAGGGCGCCCGCCTCCGCCAGCGTCTTGGCAAATCCACCCCAGGCGGCGAAATACGGCCCCGCCTTCTGTCGGTCCGCCATGATGGCCAAACCCTCGGGTCCCTCATAAACGACAAGAACGAATTGCATGTCACATCTCCTTTCCAAATCAGCGACGCGGGCAATGGAACGCGATTGACCTCAGCCTCCCGACAGCGCGGGCAGCAGACAGGTGCGGGTGAACGCTTCAAGGGTGGTTGGCGTCGGATTTCGAGGCTCGACCCGGCGGGCCATGCCGGTGCGGATGCCCGAATAGAGCCCGCTGACGAGCCGCGCCATGTGCTCGGGCATACCCGACGAGGTCATGGCGCCCACCATGGCCGCGTCGTCGATCTGCACGTAGCGAACCGGTCGCCCAAGCACCGTGCCGATGATCCCAGCCGCTTCGCTGTAGCTGACATCGGCGGGCCCATGCAGGCCGATCACGTGATGCCCGCGCCACACGCCGTCCATGACGATATCCGCCGACACGCGTGCGATGTCGCGCGTGGCGATCATCGGTATCGGCTGATCGGCGGCATGCGAGCTGTAGATCGCCCCCTCCGACCGGATGGTCGGCAGGCTCATCAGGAAGTTCTCCATGAAATGCCCCGGACGCAGCGACGCCATGTCCGGGAACGCCGCCCGGAAGCGGCCCTCGATGGCCGGCAGGCAGGCAATGGGACCAACGCCGTGGTCGTGCTGGGCGCCGACGCTGGACAGCAGCACGGCGCGGCGCACCCCCGCCGCCTGGGCGATGCCCGCCACACGATCGGCACACCCGCGCGCCCAGCCCAGGAAATCGGCCTGATCGAAGACCAGAGGCGGCAGCCAGTAGAGAACATCGACACCCTGCATGGCGCGATCGAGAACATCGGGATCGTCGATCGATCCCTCGACCAGCTTCGCGCCGCGGCCGACGAAATCCGCCACCTTGCGGGGATTGCGGCTGATCATGGTGACGTCATGCCCCGCTGCCAGCAGCAGGTCCACGAGAACGCGCCCGATATTGCCGGCCGGCGTATTGACCAGTATGCGCATGCAGACCTCCTTCCATCAGACATCCACGGCGATCACGCGCCCGTCGCTGGCCCGGCAACTGCCGACCGCGCCACCTTCGAGACCGAGACCGGGCCGCTTTTCGACCAGGCTGCATTGCATCGTGCCGCCGGATGAGCCGAAGAGAACGGCCTCGATGGCGCCGCTCCACTGCTTGCCGCCGGTGTCGATCATCAGACCGGACTGTTGCTTCGACTTGGCAAGCAGAAAGCCCACATGCGGGTCCGTATTGGTCGCCAGCGAAACGGCGGAGCCGGTGAACACCTCGCCGTCGGGCAGCGTGACGGCAAGCTTGGCGGTAGAGCCGCCATCGGTTTCGTAGGTGACGCGCGCCGCGCCCATGGGGCGGCCGACCGGATCGGTCACGCGGCCAGTTCCATTCCCGCTCGTCGAGCATCCGACAATGAGGAGGGACAGCGAAAGGAACGTGGACAACTGAAAGAAGTAAGGCTTGAGGATCATATTTTCCTGCTGTGAACGACGTGGTCCGAAACACAGCCTCGAATGCCCCTAATTCGCAGCTCGCCGCGACCGATCCTACAGGCCCGGTCACGCGCCTCCGGCAGACCACCCGGATCACGACGGGAGCCCCACGATCTCACCGGCCCTTGTCTTCGACCAAAGCGCGAAGGCCTGGATCGAACCTCGCCGGGGCTACAGCTTGTCCGGCGACCGTTGGTCGCCGACACGCTCCAGCCACGTGTTCTCACGCAGGTTCGGACGCAGAACCGGTGCCCACTCTTGCTGGCGTTGCCATGTCCCGAAGCGGAGAATCGGGTTGAGGTTCCGGGCTTGCCGGTGTTGGATCAACAAGTCCCCTTCGCCAGACCGTCGTCGCATATGCTGAGGTTATCATGGCTGTTGGCGCCCTATTTCTGATTGCCTTGACGGCAGGGCAGGCTGGAATCGTCGTCGCACTGCTTCTGACCTTGCCGGTGCTGCGGACAGGCGCCAACGCCGCGCTCGCCGTCGGGGTGAGCGCTCTGGTCGCCTCCGGCCTTGCCGACTCCCTGTCTGCTCTGTCCGACGCTCCGTCGAGCGTCAGATTGATCTTCATCTCCGTGCTGGCCGAGAGTGTCGCCGCCGCCGCCATCTATCTCCACGTCCGCTGGCTGGAGCGCGCGCCGAGACGGGGCGAGACGCGGCGCCATGCCATCCTCGCCTCGCTCTACCTCCTGCCCGCGCTGCCGGGTTTGATGCTGACGGAGCGGTTGCTCGACGGGCTTGCCAGCAACTCCCCGGACCGACTGGCCGCCAGCCTGGCGCTCGGCCTCGCGCTCGCCGCCATCATCGCCATCGGCCTGCAGGCCGGATATCTTGCCGCCAGCCTGTCGACGCTCTTTCGCAGCCGGGCCAGACGCGCCCCCAACCTGCGCCGCTGGTACCTGCTTCTGATCGGTTCGCTGGCCGTGATGTGGTTGGTGGCTCTCGTCTTCAGAGCAGGCGGGCTGACCGGGTTCATCGACGACACGCGCGCCCCGCTCGCCGAGTACATCTTCGCAGCCATCCTGACGGCCCTGATCTGGACCGGACTGCTTTCGCGGCAGGTGCTTCAGACCGAACAGCCCCCTCCGCGCGCGGTGATGGCTACTGCGCCCCCCAAATATCGGCGCTCCGCCCTGACGCGGGAGCGAAGCGACGACATCATCCGGCGCGCTCAGGCAGCGCTTGCCAAGGACAACCTGTTTGCCGATCCGACGCTGACGTTGCCGAAGCTGTCGCGCCGTCTTGGACTGTCGCCCAACGATCTCTCCCAGGCGCTGAACCAGACGCTTGGGCAAAAGTTCACCGAGTTCGTCAACGACAGTCGCGTGGCCGAAGCCGAACGATTGCTGGGCGATCCGCGACGGGCCGACCTGACGGTGCTCGACATCGCCTACGAGGTCGGTTTCGTCGCCAAGTCCACCTTCAACGCCGCCTTCGTCAGGAAGAATGGCACGACCCCATCCGACTATCGCAAGTCCCGGCAGGCTGAAGCGGCGGCCGCACCGAGCGATCTCGCCTGCCAGAGGTGAACGGAGCTGGCTTACCCACCTCCGTCGGTCGCCTCGCGCAGCACGGCCGACAGGTCAGGCGGATCGCTCGCCAGCTCTCGGAAGGAGTGCTGCCGGAGGGCGATCTCGACGGCAAGCTGGTAGCGCTTGTAGAGCCCAAGGTGCGGGTCCATTTCCGGGCTCGCCTGACGCAGCGCGTCGACGGAGCGGGAAAGATCGAACTCACCGCCCTTTCCCACGTGGTCGGCATAGCCTTCCAGCAGCCAGGTCGGCGCCTTGAAATAGGAGAGCCTCCCCAGCGCCGCGACCTGCTGAACATGGGCGATCTCGTGGGCGATGAAATAGGAGAGCGGCCTGTCCGCGAGCGAGAAGCGCCATGAGGCGGGCGGCAGGACCGCGTTGGTCCGGATGTCGGCCGGCCGGATGAAGATGTTCCGCGTCAGATAGACATCGGTCACGCCTCCGAAGCCCGTGGAAAGGCGATGGCCGAAATAGGCGAGCTTCCAGACGTCATTGCAGAGATAGACCTGGTACGGCCCCGCTGCCGGCAACTCTGATGATGCAAGGCGACGTTCGACGTCCCCGATCACCTCGCTGATCTCTGGCGGGATGGGGCGGTCGGAGTGGACGACGACGGCTCCGCCATCAAAGCGATAGGAGAAGAGCAAGGCGGGCCAGGCCAGCGGGATGGCCGCAAGGGATGCGAGGATTGCCAGACATGCGAGCCCCAACCACAACGCGACGAGCCAGCGCCGTGGCCTCGTGTCGTGCGGGGCTGGAGACGGGGGCTCACGGACGGTTTCGAACATGGAACACTCCGCTCACAACGGAACACGCGGCTGCACATGTCCCGGCAGAACCACCGGGCACCCAAACGAAAGCCGCGCCCTCACTTCCGTGAAGAGCGCGGCCTTGTCATCTTTTCTCGGCCCTCACTCGGCGGCGAGCGGCATGCCGTCCGGCCCCAGGAGCTTTGGCCTCGGCCCGACCGGCGAGGTCGAGACCAGATGCGGGCGGGCCGGTAGCGGCGGATGGGTCTCCGCCTCCATCTCCGTCTCGTCGGACTCGTTGGGATCGGCGATCTTGCCGAACACCCAGGCGATGGCCCGGTTGAGCCGGTTGATCATCAGGTAGAACGACGGGATGAACACCAGCGACAGCACGGTGGACACCAGGAGGCCGCCGATCACCGCGATGGCCATCGGCGCCATGAACTCGGCGCCCTGGCCGCCGCCGTGCGCAGCCGGGTACATGCCGGCGACCATGGCGATGGTCGTCATGATGATCGGGCGGGCGCGCTTGCGGCCGGCGTCGATGATCGCCTCGGTCTCGCTGAGGCCGTGCTTCTGACGTTCCACCGCGAAGTCCACCAGCATGATGGCGTTCTTGGTGACGATGCCCATCAGCATGAGGATACCGATGATCACCGGCATCGACACGGCATAACCGGTGATGAGCAGCGCCGCCACCACGCCGCCGATGGACAGCGGAATGGAGCCGAGGATGGTGATCGGCTGGAACACGCTGTTGAACAGCAGGATCAGCACGATGAACACGATGGTCAGGCCCGCGATCATCGCCACGGCAAAGGCCTCGAAGATCTCGGCCTGGATCTCGGCGTCGCCGGTGTTCTGGATGGTGACGCCGGCCGGGAAGTTCTTCACCGCCGGCAGGGCGTTGATCTCGTCGAGCCCCTGGCCGGAGGTGAAGCCCGGCATCATGTCGGTACCCACCTTGACGAGGCGCGCCCGGTCGTAGCGGTCGATGGTCGACGGCCCCTGCCCGAAGCCGATGTCGGCGACGGCCGACAGCGGCACCGGCGTGCCCGAGGCGGTGGGGATCTTCAGGGCGGCGAGCGTCTCGATGTTGCCGCGGGCGGCGGTGTCGAGCTGCACGCGCACCGGGATCTGCCGGTCGCCATCGGTGAACTTGGCAAGGTTGGCGTCGACGTCGCCGACCGTGGCGACGCGCAGCGTCTGCGACAGCGCATCCGTCGACACGCCGAGGTCGGAGGCGATGTCGCGGCGCGGCGTCACGCGGATCTCCGGCCGGGCGAAGGACGACAGCGCCGACGGGTTGGAGAACATCGGATTGCCCCGCATGTCCTCCTCGAGCGCCGCCGCCGCCTTGGCCACGGCCTCGCCGTCCTTGCCCAGCACGCCGACGGTCGCCTCGCGGTCGCCGCGCTCGTTGACGAAGAAGAAGCGGATGTCGGGGATGGTGCGCAGCACGTCCTGGACCTGGTACTCCATCTCCTTCTGGGTCCGCACGCGCTCGGTGCGCGGCAGCAGGTTGACGATGACGGCGGCGCGGCGCGTCTCCAGCGTGCCAGTCGGCGAGGTGCCGCCCATCACGAACACGCTCTTCACCTCCTCGAAGGCATGGAGACGGTCGGCGATGGTGTCGGTCACCACCTGCGTGTCGTCGAGCGTCGAGCCCGGCGGCAGTTCGATGGAGGTGACGATGCGCGCCTCATCGCCCGGGGCGAACAGCTCGGTCGGCAGCTTGGCCGCCTGCCCCATGGCGAACACGAAGGTGGCGAGACAGGCGATGATGGTCACCACCGGCATCACCGGCAGGCTCAACACATGGCCGCGCACGCGCACCTTCGGCGACCACAGCGTCACCTTCAGGAAGGCGGCATAGGCGCGCACGAAGGGGCCGCCCTCGTGCTCCTCGGGGTGCGGACGGGTGAGCCAGGCCGAGAATAGCGCGAAGAACACCACGCCCACCGCCATCCACAGCGCCGTCATCTCGCCGCCGGAGCGGGTGAGGAAGTTCACCGTGGCGTCGACGCCCTCAAAGATGCCCGAGCTCTCGCCCAGCGGGCCGCTGTCCTTCAGCCAGTAGACGCCGAAATAGGCCAGCACGCCGAACGGCACGAACCAGATGATCCGGCGCAGCGCCGTGCGCACGAAACCGCGATAGACGGGCCGGCCGTCCTCGCCGTCGCCGGTGTAGGGCGTCTTCATGAAGTAGGCGGCCAGCATCGGCGTGATCAGGCGGGCGGTGAGCAGCGAGAAGAACACCGCCAGCGCCACCGTCAGGCCGAACTGCCGGAAATACTGGCCGGAAATACCGCTCATGAAGCTGACCGGCGAGAAGATGGCGATGATGGTCGTCGAGATGGCGATCACCGCGAGGCCGATCTCGTCGGCCGCCTCCACCGCTGCGCGATAGGGCTTCTTGCCGGTGCGGATGTGGCGGACGATGTTCTCGATCTCGACGATGGCGTCGTCGACCAGGATGCCGGTCACCAGCGTGATGCCGAGAAGGCTGACCATGTTGAGCGAGAAGCCCAGCATGTCGAGCGCGAAGAAGGTGGGAATGGCCGACAGCGGCAGCGCGATGGCCGAGATGATGGTGGCCCGGATGTCGCGCAGGAACAGGAGGACGACGATGACGGCGAGCAGCGCGCCCTCGATCAGCGTCTTCATCGAGTTCTCGAAGCTGTTGTAGGTCTGCACCGTGGAATCGTCGATGCGCTTCATCGACACGCCCGGATAGTCCTTGGCGAGGCGATCCACCACCTTGCCGACGCCTTCCGACACCGAGGCGTCGCTCGCCCCCTTGGCGCGGTAGATGGCGAAGGCCACGGCCGGGCGGCCGTCGAGGCGGGCGAAGGACTTCGGCTCGGCCCAGTGGTCGACCACCTGGCCGACGTCCGAGAGGCGGATGTCGCGACCGTCACCGAGCGGCAGCCGCGTCGCCGCGAGGTCGGCGAGCGTGCGGGCGCTGGCCAGCGTGCGCACGGCCTGCGTCTGGCCGCCCACCTCGCCCTTGCCGCCGGAGAGGTCGGCGTTGACCGACTTCAGCGCCGCGTTGACCTGCGAGGCGGTGATGCCGAGCGCCATCAGGCGGTCGGGGTCGATCTGCACCTGGATCTCGCGCTTGACGCCGCCCATGCGCTCGACGCGGCCGACGCCGCTCACCGTCTGCAGGTCGCGGATCACCTTGTCGTCGACGAACCAGGAAAGCTCCTCCGGCGTCATGGCCGGCGAAGCCGCCGCGTAGGTGATGATCGCCTGGCCCTCGACGTCGATGCGCCGGCTGACCGGCTCGTCGATGGTACCGGGCAGGTCGCTGCGGATCTCGGCCACCGCGTCCTTGACGTCGTTGAGCGCCCGGTCGGTGGCGACGTCGAGATTGAACTCGACCACGGTGGACGACACGCCGTCGGTCACCGTCGAGTAGATGTGACGCACGCCGGAAATGCCGGCCACCGCGTCCTCCACCGGCTTGGTCACCTGCGTTTCCAGCTCGGAGGGCGCCGACCCGCCGTCGGTGATGGTCACCGAGATCAGCGGCAGGTCGATGTTCGGCATCATGGTGATCGGCAGCCGGGAGAACGAGTAGAGCCCCAGCGCGATCAGGCAGACGAACAGCAGGATGGGGGGAACCGGATTGCGGATCGCCCAGGCGGAAAAATTCCAGTTCATCCCTTCACTCCCGCGCTATCCGTCACTTGCGGCTTGACCTTGTCGCCGCCCCTCAGGAACGTTCCGGCCTTGGACACCACCAGCTCGCCCTCGGCGAGGCCGTCGGTCACCTCGACGAGGCCGGCATCGGTGAGGCCGGTCTTCACCTCCCGGGTGTCGACGACGCCGTCCTTGACCACCTGCACCGTCGGCGTGCCGTTCTCGTCGCTCACCGCCGTCACCGGCAGCACCAGCCCTTCGCTTCTGGCCACCTCGATGGTGCCGCGCGCGAAGGCGCCGACGCGCAGGTCCTTGCCATCCGGCAGGGCGATGCGCGCCTTGCCGAGCCGGGTGGCGGCATCGATCTTCGGCAGCACCAGGCGCACCTCGCCCGCCACCGTGGAGCTCGAACCGGCGGGCTGCACCGTCACCTTCTGTCCGACGGCGAGTTCCGGCAGCAGCGTCTCGGTCACGTCGGCGTCGAGCTCGATGTCGCCGTCCTCGGCGATGACGAACAGCGGATCGCCGCTGGCCGAGGCGACCTGCCCCACTACCGCATTGCGGCTGAGGATGAGGCCGGCGCGCGGGGCCTTGATCTCCGTCTTGGAACGGCGCAGTTCGGTCTCGGCCCGCTGCGCCTCGACCAGCTTGCGCTGCGCCTCGGCAGCGCTGAGCGCCTCCTTGGCGACCTGCAGCTGGGCCTTGGCCTGTTCGGCCGCCAGCTGGCGCTGGTCGAAGGCGTCCTTGGCCATGGCATTGGTTCCCACCAGGGCCTGGGCACGTTGGAACGCCTGGCTCGTCTGGGTCACCAGCGCCTCGGCCGAGGAAACCTGGGCGCGCGCCTGGGCGATCTGCGCGTCGGTGGAGGCGAGCTGCGAGGTGTTCTGGGCGAGCAGCACGTCGATGGTGTCGACAGCGAGGCGCGCCAGCACCGCTCCCTCCTCGACCCGGTCTCCGGCGTCGAAATGGATGCTCTCGATCTTCAGGCCCTCGACGCCCGGCGTCACCAGCACTTGCTCGCGGGCCACCAGCGTGCCCGTCACGATCACCTTCTGGCTGAGCGTCTGTCGGCTCGCCTCGATGACGCTGACGGTCGGCACGACCTCCTGCGTTGCGGCGGGTGCCGCGGCCTCGTCCTGCGCCAGCGCCGGCAACGTTACGATCGTACCGGCCAGCAGCGCGCCGGCCAGTGGCATGACCCAGAACTTCATCGCGGAACTTCCCCACCGCCGGTTGTTGCCGGCCTTGAAACATGAACAAAAGTTAATCTGCGAACACATGTGGCCTCACCCCGCATTTGCCAAGGGGTGAGCGGCTTTCGGCGCCTCATTTTCCAGGACGGCGGTGACAACCCGCGACAGGATGGTTTCGGCCCGCTCGACGTCGTAGTCGGGGTTGAGACCCATGCGCAGGATCACGCCGTCGGCGAAGGCGACCAGCGTCATCATGATCGTTTCGACATCGGCATCGGCGGCGATCTCGCCCGACGCCTTGGCCTGGGCGAACACCTCGTGCATCAGCTTGCGGTTCTCCACCTCGCACTTGGCGAAGAAGTCGGCCACCGCCGTGTTGCGCATGCTCTCGACATAGACCTCGAGCATCATCTGCACCGACCGCCGGTCGCGCATGGTGTCGATGTAGGCCAGGCCGCAGCGCAGCAGCCGGTCGTGCAGCGAGCCCGGCTCCAGCATGATCTCCAGAATGCGCCGGCCGGCGCACTGCTCCTCCTGGGCGATCGCCTCGATGATGGCGTCCTTGGAGGCAAAGTAGCGGTAGAGCCCGCCGGGGCTCATCTTGGCCTCGGCGCAGATCTCCTGCATCGAGGTGCGGTGGAAGCCGGCGCGCGAAAAACAGGTGCGCGCGGCGTCGAGGATGTGCGACCGCCGCTCGTCTTGCTGCGCCGTCAGGGCTTCGTGCCGCGCTTCGTGCCGCTCTGGCACCGCCATGCCATAGTCCATAGGTGTATCCCCTTGCGCACCCGAGGATGCGAACGAACGTTCGCTCCCATAGAATTGTGGCCGCGCCGCGTCAATGCAAGCCGCCCCACATCGTTCACCAGACCTTACCAACCGACGCTCTCGCGGCACGATTGGTATGACTTTTCCGCTAACGCCTTGCGGCAATGGCGATTTGTCGCCCCTTTGCCGCCGCCGGGCCGAAAGACCGGATTGACCGATCGGTTCTCCGGCGTGATCGCCCCACATCGACCAATGGCCTCTGATCAAATACGGATATCGATAGTCACCTTTGTTTTTTGACTTGCGGCCTTATGAAATCGGGTTCATGCTCCTACCTGTCCGCAACAAACGAAAGGAGGTGACCGGTGAACCTAAGCAATCGATCCTCGATCGAGGCAAGACTTCGCTGGACAATAGCTTCCTTGAGCGACCTCCAGTTCTGAATGATTGCCTAACAATTCGTTGCGACAACCCCATGTATGTCGCACGAAAACTGACAATCTCGACCATTTGCTAAGAAATGGATCGCGATTGCCGGATCGAGGAAATGCGCGTGCCCCGTTTCATCCCAGCCGGATGGAGCGGGGCATGTCGTTTTTGGCGGCTTGTGCAGATGGTTCCTCACGGAACGTTCAAATCGGCGTGATCGGGCTGAAAATGGCGACCCGCGCCGTTCCGCTCGCACTGGATTCATTCGGCTCGAGCGGGCTTCGGCCCAAACGGCCGGCGTCCGGTCGGGCGCTTCCGCCTCTGTCAGCCTCCATCCCGAAAGGTCGAAACCTGACGGAAGCGGCATGAGTGGCGCAGGGCAAAGCGCTCGCGATCCCGTCGCACGGCCCGCCCTGGGGAACAGCCTCTTCCAGATCGAACGAAATGCCAGCTGAGAGCGGTTCGCCTTTCTCGCTTCGCCTACCGCTTGGCGATGACGTCCCCCATACGCCCCTTGACCATCTCTTTGTAATAGAAATCACAGAACTTGGGACCAATCTCCTTGTAGTAGCGATTGATCAGTGCGGTCTGCTTCTTCATTTCCGCACGATATTTCTTGGCATCGATGTCGACGCCGTATTTCTTGGAAATAAGAGCAATCTTCTTCTTGTCGAAAACGTACCGGTCCTTGCACTTCTCCCCCAGCACCCTTGCGGCAGTGAGGTTGGATACGAGGGTGCTCTCCTTTTCCGTCAGCACCTGTGCCGAAGCCGGCGTGCAAAGCAACATGACGACCAGACATGCCCAAACTTTCATGGACTCCCCCTGAAACTTGTCCCACCGCGCCATGCTACCCGAAATTGCTCAGACGGCCATTGGGTACCAGACGGATATCCGCCTCGCGCTTCGATCTGCTTCGACGAGACACGCCGATCTGCTCCCGTTCGGGAGCAATCCCGGTCAATCCGCCAGATCGTCGCCGATTGCTCCCGTACGGTAACAACCACCGTTGAACCATCCCTCGATACGGCGTATGCTCCCGTACGGTAACAGTGCCGAGGCAAAGATGGCGAAACCGACGACAAGCACGCCCCTCGCCAAAGGGGAAGAGATCACGCTTCCATCCCCCCTCCGCGCCGCCGCGCCGCGTTCATCCGCCCGAGAGAGCGCGGTGATCGGCGAGGTCGCGGATCTTGGCGCGCTGGTCCGGGAGGCTCGGAAATCCAAGGGGCTGTCGCAACAGGCGTTCGCCGCCCTCGCAGGGGTCGGGCGCCGCTTCGTCTCCGACCTCGAAACCGGCAAGGCGACCATCGAGATGAACAAGGCCCTGGAGGTCGCCCGATCCATCGGTCTGGTCCTCACGGCAAGGAAGATCTGAGGTCATGGCTATTCTTGACGTCCGGCTCGATGGTTTTGGCGACCCTATCGGCAAACTCTCACGCCTGTCGTCCGGCGCCGTCGAGTTCGCCTACGCGCACGACCACCTGCGCGACCCCGATGCCATCCCCCTCTCCCTCGCCCTGCCTTTGACGGACGAGCCTTACAGGGACGTTCAGGCGAGAGCGTTCTTCGACAACCTGCTTCAGGAAAGAGACCAGGCGCTCGCCTCGATCATAGGGCGCTACGAAATCTCCCGCGACGACATCGTCGGGCTCCTCTTCCACATGGGCAAGGATTGCGCCGGCGCGCTCTCGGTGCTGCCCGAGGGCGCGCCGCCCGTGAAGGTGCCGGGCAACTACGACACCGACTACACGCCCCTTTCCGAGGCCCGCATGGAGGAGATCGTCGCCTCCCTGCATCGCCGCCGGACGCTGCCCAGCGACATGAACGATCCCTCCCCTCTGGCCGGTATGCAGTCGAAGATCGCCCTGACTGTTCTCCCCGACGGGCGCTTTGCCGAACCCGTGCAGGGCTCCGGCGCCCCGACGACGCACATCCTCAAGGTGCCGGACCCCGACCCCCCAAACGACGCTCTCCACGAAGCCACCACCATGCGCCTGTCGCGGGACACGGGGTTTCCAACCGCCGACGTCAAGGTCATCCCCTTCTCCAGCGTCGATGCCTTGCTGGTGACGCGTTACGACCGCTCCCTGGATGAAGACGGCCGCGTGGTTCGCATCCATCAGGAAGACTTCGCCCAGGCGCTCGGGCTGCCCTCCTCGATGAAATACGAACGTCGTGGAACGCCCGAACGCCGCTTCGATGTCGGGAGTGTCGCGCGCGTTCTGAACTTGACGTCCAGCCCGGCCAAAGAGCGGCTGTTCTTCATCAGGGCCACCATCTTCGATCTTCTGGTCGGCAACGTGGACGGCCACGCCAAGAACTTCGCCACCCTTTACGGACACAGAGGCGCGAGCCGCCTGTCGCCGCGCTACGACGTCATGCCGACCCGCCTCGACGCCAACCTGACCGACGAGCTGGCCTACAGGATCGGGGGTGCGCACAGGATCGAGGATATCGGCCCCGGTGAGTTCGACGACTTCCTGAAACAGCTCGGCATCGCAACGGGGGCCGCCCGCAAGCGACTACGCGACACGCATATCCCAGACATCGCAAGGCAACTCGCCAGCCACCTCGGGGCGCTCGACAAGGCGAACCTGAAGAAACTGGCCGACCTCATCGCCGCTAACACGAGAACCCTGCTGGGAGCCCTGAGCCTCGAAGTCCCTCCCGAGGCGGCAAACCGCGACGCCTATGTCGTCAAGGACGGCGGCTGGGGCCTGGGCTCGTAGACGGGAAGTGGAGGAGAAGGTCGGTCGTCCGGAACGAAGACACCAGCCTTCGCGCGCAAACTCCTGTCGGGTAAGGCGACCGGTCCAGCAGGCTACGTCGAACCTCAGGTCCCAACACCTTGGCGACGTCTCAACAAAAAGCGCAGCAGCACAATGAAGAGCCCCAGCACCAGGACGCCAACCGTGCAGCCAAACCACATGGTCGCCTGTGCATCGCTACACTGATTGCCGAACGGGCAAACATGTTGCGAGTCCGACCACGCCACTAACGCGACGAGGAAGAAAGGCGCCGAAACGAGCGGCAGCACGAAACATAAAACGCCCGCATAAGCCTCCAGCGAATCCCTCACTTCCGCAGGAAGAAAATCGAGCATAGACTCGTGATTTCCGATCGAACTCGCCGGCCTTCTCAAGAATGAGATCAGAGAATAAACCAGCACAGCAAACACGAGAGCGGCCGCCAGAGCGTAGAAAGCGTGGATAAACGGCGGATTATAGCAAGGCGAACCGAACGTGTGCGTCGCCTTGTCTGGATACTCTTTCAAGCAGATGGCTTCAACCTCGCCATCCACCCCTCTCCCCAAGGCGGCAAATGAAAGCACGAGGAAGAGCAGAAGAAGCAACTCATTGACCGCAAACAGGAAAACCCCGACCAGCACTCTCTTGTAAATTTTGGCGGACATTATTCCGAACAATCCTGGGCCTTGTGAATACAAAGTCGGAGAAAAAGCGCCTTGCCGCGTCGCATCCCTTGCACGCCAGTCGCTACCGTCAGGGTTGAACACTACGCTGGCAGCCTTGTCGCGGCAATTGTCCGTCCATCCGGCCCCCCTCGACTTTCGGCTTTGAATCGCCTCATCCGGCGTTTACCATGGCTTGGCCCCGATCGGCCCGGCCGGTGGGGCTTTGTTGAATAGAGCCCGAGGTCCGGATGTCCAGTACCGCCAAGCCAACGCGTTTTTCCGTCAAGCCCTTGCATCTTCTGACCCGTCGCTTGGCCGACGTGGCGTCCGGCCGCGCCGACCCCGACCTGGTGATCACCGGCGCCCGCGCCCTGTCCACCTACTCCGAGCGCATCCTCAACGACCGCGAGATCTGGATTTCCGGCGGGCGCATCGCCGCCGTCAAGGAAGCCGGCAGCTACCGCGGCGGCTCGGCCTCCATCTACGACGCACAGGGCGGCATCATCGGCCCCGGCCTCGTCGACCCGCACATCCACATCGAAAGCTCGATGGTGACGGCCTGCGCCTATGCCGAGGCGGCGCTGCTCAACGGCACCACCACCATCTTCTGCGACAGCCACGAGATCGGCAACGTGATGGACGTCGCCGGCATCGAGGCGATGATGGAGGACGCCCGCGAGGCGCCGCTCTCCATCTTCCACACGCTGGCCTCCACCGTGCCCGCCACCTCGCCCGAGCTGGAAACGGCCGGCGGCGACCTGACGCCGGAGAAGATCGGCGCGCTGTTCGACAAGTGGCCCGAGGCCGTGGCGCTGGGCGAGAAGATGGACTTCGTGCCGGTAACCATGGGCGACGAGCGCAGCCACGCCATCATCGCCGCCGCTCTCTCGCGCGGTCGCCCCGTCTCCGGCCACGTCTATGGCCGCGAGTTCGTCGCCGCCTATGCCGCCGCCGGCGTCACCGACACCCACGAGGCCACCGACCGCGACATCGCCGACGACCTGCTTGAGGCCGGCGTCTGGATCTTCCTGCGCGGCGGCCCGCCGACGACGCCCTGGCACTCGCTGCCCGAGGCGATCAAGACGATCACCGAGCTGGGCGCATCGCCGCGCCGCATCGCCGTCTGCACCGACGACCGCGACGCCGAGGACCTTCTGGCCTTCGGCCTCGACTGGGTGGTGCGGCAGGCCTACCGCATCGGCATTCCGCGCACCACCGCCTGGGCGATGGGCTCGATTTCCGGCGCCACCCGCTATGCCATGGACGGCGAGATCGGCGGCCTCGGCGGCGGCCGGCGCGCCGACCTGGTGCTGCTCGACGACGACCTGGTGCCGCAGTCGACCTGGTACGGCGGCGAGCTGATGGTCGACCGCCGCGCCATCACCCCGACGCTGGAATCGACGCTGGAAGCGCGCTACCGCTACCCGGACGCCGCCTACGCCACCATCCACCTGCCCAAGGAACTGAAGCTGACGCCCGATCTGCCGACGGCGCCGGTCACCGCCAACGTCATCCGCGCCGAGCTGCCGGGCATCGTGCTGAAGCACGTCAAGATCGCGCTGGAGCCGGCCAACGACTGGCAGACGCTGTTCGACCGCCACGACCTCGCCTTCGTCACCGTCGTCGAGCGGCACGGCAAGTCGGACGGCAACGTGGCGCGCGGCCTTCTGCAGAACTTCGGCCTGAAGCACGGCGCCGTCGCCTCCTCGGTCGGCCACGACAGCCACAACATCATCATCGCCGGCACCAACGAGGCCGACATGGCGGTGGCGCTCAAGGCCATCGAGGCCGAGCACGGCGGCATCTGCGTGGTGCAGGACGGCAAGGTGACGGCCATGGTGCCGCTGCCGGTGGCCGGACTGATGTCCGACAAGCGCGTCCATCTCGTCGCCGGCGAAGTGCAGGCGCTGAAGGTGGAGTGGGAAAAGGCCGGCTGCACCCTGCCCTACATGGGCTTCAACCTGATCCCGCTGTCGGTCATCCCGGAAATCCGCATCACCGACAAGGGCATGGTGCTGGTGCCGGAAATGACCCAGGTGCCGCTGTTCGACGCGGCCGAGTAATACCGTTTCCGTCGGGTTTCGACCTTTCGGGCGGAACCTGACGGAAGCGGAAGCGCCCGACCGGGCGCCGGCCGGTCAGGCCGGAACCCGCTTGAGCCGGATAAGTCCGGATCAAGCGGAACGCGAACAACCAGAAAAGGGCGGCCGACCCCACCGGGCCGGCCCCGCCATCGACACGGAAAGATTCTTTTTTCGGCCGCGATCCGTTTGGCTCGGGCCGAACGTCTGACTTGGGCAGGACGCCGATCCCCGGCGTCGATGAGAGTGTCCGAGATGAACGAAATCGCCCTGAAGCCCGACGCCACCACGCTGGTCAACGTCCTGACCTGCGAGCCGACCGACCAGGAGGCGCTGCTGGCCCTCCTGCGCGACAACATCGACAAGGTGATCTCGACGCTGGACGGCTGGATCGCCACCAATCTGGTGGCCGCCGCCGACGGATCGCGGGTGGTCATCATCTCTCAGTGGCGCGACGCCGCCGCCGTCAAGGCGATGCAGACCAACGAGCGCATGGTCGCCTACTTCCCCAAGCTGGCGGCGCTGGCTCGCTTCGACGCGACCGTCGGCGCCATCGCCTACCAGCGCGCCGCCTGATGTGCTCTACGCCTTTGTTTTCACGCAACTCCGGATGCAAAACCGGTTTCCACTTTTGCTGAAGTTACTCTAGCGAGGACACCGAATGATCCCGCAGGACCTCGAGAAACGACTGGCGGTCCTGCGGCCCCAGCTCCACCGCTATTGCGCGCGCATGGTGGGCTCGACCGTCGACGCCGAGGACATCGTGCAGGACGCCTGCCTGAAGGCGGTGGCGGCGTGGGAGGGCGCGGACCTCGCCAACCCCGACGGCTGGCTGTTCCGCATCGTCCACAACACCGCCCTCGATTTCCTGCGCCGCCGCCGACGCCTGCCGATGGCCGAGGATCCGGAGGTGCTGGACACGAGCGCCGTCGCGCCGACGCCGGACCCCGGCGCCGCCACCGCCTCGATCCGCATCTTCCTGCGCCTGCCGCCGCTCCAGCGCAGCGCGGTCGTCATGAAGGACGTGATCGGCCACTCGCTCGAAGAGATCGCCGAGATCAACGGCATCAGCCCGCCGGCCGCGAAATCGGCCCTGCAACGCGGCCGCGCCAGTCTGCGCGCCTTCCTCGACGAACCGGAGGATGCCGAGCCGCCCGCGCTGACGGCCGAGACCCGACGGCGCCTCGTCGCCTATGTCGACGGCTTCCGAGCCGGCGATTTCGACGCGGTGCGCGCCATGCTGGCCGAGGACGTGCGTCTCGACCTGGTGTCGAGGCTGAGCCGGACCGGCAAGTCCCAGGTCGGCGACTACTACGGCCGATATGCCGAAACCCGCCAGTGGGCCTTCGCCCCCGGCCTCGTCGAGGGTCGCCCGGCCATGCTGGTCTACGATCGCGACGTCTCCCTCGGCCAACCCGCCTACTTCGTCGCCCTCACCTTCCGTGACGGGCAGGTCGCGGACATCCGCGACTTCCTGCTCGCCCGCTACGCGACCGAGGGCGTCCGCATGGAGACGCTGGCGCCCTGATGGAGAAGCCCCTTGCCGGCCCGCTGGCAGCAGGCCTCGACAGAGAGTGCTAAACCATTGATAACGCTCGCACATATTCTTGATTTTTGGCCCGCACATTGTTAGCCTGTTCCTGTTTTTGGAGATCGTGCGAGGTGCCAGATGCTGGTTTCCCCTGAGTTCCGCAAACAGCTTGAAGGCTACGGTCTGACGACCGCCGAAATCCTCTACTACCGCCCCGATGCCCCCAGCCTCCTGCAGAGCTACGTCTGGCAGGACCTGGACATCTTCCCCGACTTTCCGACGCTGCGCCGCTTCCTCGACTTCTGGACGCGGAAGCTCGACGGCCCCTTGCACTCGGTGCAGGTCGCCCACAACCGCCTGATCAGGCCGGCCGAGTTCGTCATGCGCGACGGGACGTATACCCTGAACTGACGGCGAAAGCGGAAGAGCGCGGTGCCTGGGCACCCGCCGACGCCCGACGAGGCCGCCCTACCCCGCCACCGCCCCTCTGCGCGGCTGGATCGACAGGTCCTCGTCGTCGGCATCGTTGCTCAGCCGTTCGAGGATCGGGCACTGCGGCCGGTCGTCGCCGTGGCAGGCGCACACCAGTTGGGACAGCGTGTTGGTCATGTCCTGCATGGCGGCGATCCGCTTGTTGAGATCGTCGATGTGGTTCTGCGCCAGCCGCTTCACCTCGGCGCTGGCCCGCCCCTCGTCACGCCAGAGGTCGAGCAGTTCGGCAATCTCGGCGACGGAAAAGCCAAGGTCGCGCGACCGGCGGATGAAGCGCAGCATGTGCACGTCGGTGTCCGAATAGTCGCGATAGCCCGACTGCCGCCGGTCGGCCTTGGGGATCAGCCCGGTCTGCTCGTAGTAACGGATCATCTTGGCCGACACGCCGGAGGCCTTGGCCGCCTCACCGATATTCATCTGCCGTCTCCTTGTCAGATCTCATACGCGTTCCGGTCGGGCGCTTCCGCCTCCGTCAGCATCCGATCCGAAAGGTCGAATCCCGACGGAAGCGATCTCAAACCGCGAAGCGGCGCAGCCGGAGGGCATTGCCCAGCACGAACACGCTGGAGAGCGCCATGGCGCCGGCCGCGAACACCGGCGACAGCAGGATGCCGAGCGACGGGTAGAGCGCGCCGGCCGCCAGCGGGATCAGCGCCGTGTTGTAGGCGAAGGCCCAGAACAGGTTCTGGCGAATGTTGCCGATGGTCGCCTTGGAGAGCGCGATGGCGTTGGGCACGCCCTGCAGGCTGCCCGACATCAGCACCACGTCGGCCGCCTCGATGGCGACATCGGTGCCGGTGCCGATGGCGAGGCCGACATCGGCCTCGGCCAGCGCCGGCGCGTCGTTGATGCCGTCGCCGACGAAGGCCAGCGTACCCTCGGCCTTGAGCCGGCGCACCGCCTCCACCTTGCCGTCCGGCAATACCTCGGCCACCACCTCGTCGATGCCGAGGCGGGCGGCGATGGCCTTGGCCGTCAGCGCATTGTCGCCGGTGATCATCGCCACCTTCAGGCCAAGCTCGTGCAGCGCTGCGATGGCGGCCGGCGTCGACGCCTTGACCGGGTCCGCCACGGCGACGACCGCCGCCAGCTTGCCGTCGATGGCCGCATAAAGCGGCGACTTGCCCTCGCCGGCCAGCCGCCTGGCCACGTCGGCAAAGCCCGACACGTCCAAGCCGAGCTGGGCCATGTAGCGGTCGGCGCCCAGCTGGACGCGCTGGCCACCGGCCACCGCCGTCACGCCCAGGCCGGTCACCGAGCCGAAGTCGGTCACCTCAGGCAGCTCCAGCCCCTCGGCCTCGGCCGCCGCGACGATGGCGCGGGCGATCGGATGCGCGGACTTGCTCTCGGCCGCCGCCACCAGCGCCAGCACCGCCGGGCGGTCGAAGCCCTCGGCCAATTCCAGGTCGGTCAGCGCCGGCTTGCCCTCGGTCAGCGTGCCGGTCTTGTCGACGGCCACCACCTTGGCGTCCCTCAGAAGCTGCAAGGCCTCTCCGCGGCGGAACAGCACGCCGAGCTCGGCGCCCCGACCGGTGCCGACCATGATCGAGGTCGGCGTCGCCAGCCCCATGGCGCAGGGGCAGGCGATGATCAGTACCGCCACCGCGTTGATCAGCGCGAAGGTCAAGGGCGACGACGGCGCCAGCATCAGCCAGACAGCGAAGGTCAGCGCCGCCACGGCGAACACTGCCGGCACGAACCACATGGTGATGCGGTCGACCATGGCCTGGATCGGCAGCTTGGAGCCCTGCGCCTCCTCGACCATGCGGATGATCTGCGACAGCACGGTGTCGCCGCCCACCGCCGTGGCGCGGAAGGCGAAGGCGCCGGTCTGGTTGACGGTGCCGCCCACCACCTTGCCGCCGGCCGTCTTGGCCACCGGGATCGGCTCGCCGGTGATCATCGACTCGTCGACGAAGCTGTCGCCGTCGATCACCTCGCCATCGACGGGCACACGCTCGCCGGGCCGCACCTCGACGACGTCGCCAGCCAGCACCGAAGCGATGGGGAGATCGGTCACCTTGCCGTCGCGGCGCACGTGCGCCGTCTTCACCTGAAGGCCGACCAGCCGGCGGATCGCCTCGGAGGTGCGGCCCTTGGCGCGCGCTTCCAGCAAGCGGCCGAGCAGGATCAGCGTGACGATCACCGCCGCCGCCTCGTAATAGACGTTGAGCGTGCCGGCCGGCAGCAGGCCGGGGGCGAAGGTCGCCACCAGCGAGTAGCCGTAGGCGGCGAGCGACCCCACCGCCACCAGCGAGTTCATGTCGGGCGCCAGACGCCAGAGCGCCGGCAGCCCCTTCACGTAGAAGCGCCGGCCGGGGCCGAACATCACCAGCGTCGTCAGCACGAATTGCAAATACCAGCTGCCCTGCATGCCCAGGGTGTCGGCGATCAGCATGTGCATGCCGGAGAACAGGTGCGAGCCCATTTCCATGACGAACACCGGCGCCGTCAGCACCGCCGCGACGATCAGGTCGCGGGCCAGCGTCCGCCGCTCGGCGTCCTTCCGGTCGGCCCGCTCGGCGTCCTCGGCGAGGCTGTCGGCGACATTCGCCGCCTCGATCAGCCGGGCGTCGTAGCCGGCCGTCTCCACCGCCTCGACCAGCGCCGCCGCCTCGGCCGTGCCGCGAATGGTTGCACGCTCGGTCGCCAGATTGACGATGGCCTCGTCAACGCCCGGCACCGCCTTGAGCGCCCGCTCGACCCGGCCGACGCAAGAGGCGCACGTCATGCCCTCCACAGTCAGCTCGACGCGGGACTCCGTCGCCGGGGCCGCCGGCACGCCATAGCCGGCCATCTCCACGGCATCGACCAGTTTCGCGCGTTCGACCGCGCCGTTGGTGGTGATGCTCGCCCGCTCCGTCGCCAGGTTGACCGCCACCGCCTCGACGCCGGGCACCGCCTTGAGCACGCGCTCGACGCGGCCGACGCAGGAGGCGCAGGTCATGCCCTCGATGGGCAGCGAGAACTGGGTGGACGATGGCGAGGCGGTGCGAGCGGGGGCATTCATGGCCGCTTCCTTCTGTTCCGAACGTATCATGCCCGGAAGATGAGGCTTCCAACCATGGGAAGGTCAAGCCCTTTTCACATGGGGCCGACAAAAGCCAACGGCAAGTCACGCCCCTTGACCTTCCAACGCTTGGAAGCCCTATCTCACGATCATTCAACCCCAAGGAGGCCCCACGATGTACCAGTTCACCATTCCCAACATGGCCTGCGGCGGCTGCGCCCGCTCGGTCACCAAGGCGCTTCAGGGCGTCGATGCCGACGCCAAGGTCGAGGCGGATCTGGCCGCCCACCGGATCAGCGTCGAAAGCCCGGCCAGCGAAGCCGCCCTGCGCGCCGCCCTCACCGCCGCCGGCTACCCGGCCAGCTGAGCCACCAACGGCTGATGGATCGTCAAACATCGGGCCACGTAAAGCCGTGTCCAGCCTGATCACCTACAGCATGTTCGGCGAGCCTTGGTTCGCCAACATGCCCTAACTAGTTTTTTCGCGCAGCTCCGGACGCAAAGCCGGCGTCCACTTTTGCTAAGGCTGCGCTAAATCGGAATCGAGCCGTCCTCATCCACTGGAGCCGGCGGCAAACCGTCCCGAAGGAACATTTCTCTGATTGCGGTCCTGACAGGATCAGCTGTGCTGTTCCCCTGCTCTGTGGCGAGGCCTTGTTGTAACGCGGCGACATCGCCATCCCCGTCCCCCATTGGCCAGAGAGCAGCGGCGGCAAGCCGACGCTTGCGTTGCATCAGGCTGTGCAAAAGGCAATCAAACGAGTTTTCCCGATAACCGGGGTGAATAGCCATCGGCAGGTGTATGCTGACGGGCTGGGTCTGCCCTATGCGATGAACACGATCGTTGCACTGCTCTTCGACTGCCGGATTCCACCAACGCGACAAATGGATGACGTGCGTCGCTGCAGTCAGCGTCAGACCCGTACCAGCTGCTTTGGGACCAAGGACCAAAAGGTCAAAACCGGGGGCACCGCCATGGCTTTGGAAACGATCGACAATCGCCTGCCGCTGAGGAATAGGCGTATCGCCATTGATAAGGTCGACATGCATTAGGCCGAACTCGGCCTTTACCCATTCAATAAAGCGATACTGCATTTGCCGATGTTCGATGAATACCAGCGCCCTCTCGTTGGCTACCTTGATCCGGCGCAGGACGTCAAAAGTCGCTTTGAGGCGAGCCGATGCCTGGACGAAGTCATCACCCACATCATCAGCGTCGAGCGCCGGATGGACCGACACCGCTCGGATATGATGCAGCATTTTTAGGGCTGCCCCGAGGCCGCCTTCTGCAAGCTTGACACGCGCTTCCTCATAGACGGAAGCCTGTCGATTTGGCATGAGGCGTGGATGCAGTCGCCGCGACTTGGCGGGCAGATCGCGCGCAACATCATCCTTTAGGCGTCGAAGGGCCACCGGCGGGAGGCCACCCTGCTCCTGAAAAACCCGCTCATAAAGCTCGTGCATGTTGGTCTCATCAGGCGTGGAATACCTCTCTCGAAACTCTCGAAGACTTCCAAGCCACCCCGGAGCGATTTTGTCCATGATCGCCCAAAGGTCGGTCGTGCTGTTTTCGATAGGCGTTCCCGTCAGGCCAATGCGAAAGTCGAGGTTCATGCCCTCAGCCGCGATAGCCCGGAGACTATCCGGGTTCTTGATCGCCTGAATCTCGTCGAACACTCCGGCTGAAAACGGTATGCGAGCCAACGAATGCTGATAGTTGGTCAACGTCGTGTAAGTGGTTAGCACCCAATAGCGATGTCCCCGCCCATCAGAGATGGCCTCTTGCAGTGAACTAAGGTCGAGCGTCTGCTCACCGCGGTCAGTGTCCTTGCCACGAGCGCCAACGGCCTTCCGCGCAGCAACGGAAGCACCGTACAGACGAACGATCGAACCGAAGCCGGGGCGCTCGACGTGTTGCTCAACCTCGTTCTCCCAGTTTCGCAACAGCGAAGTTGGCGCGACGACCAGAACCGGGCGAGCACAGGCACCACCTGCCTTCGCCATTTGCGCCTTGAGCCATACGATGAAAGCAATGGTCTGCAGCGTCTTGCCGAGACCCTGCTCGTCGGCATTGAGGACACCAGGCAATCCCGCCTTCCAGGCGGCGACCTGCCAGTGGAAGCTCTCGATTTGGTGAGCTTTTAGGGGCGTCTTGATTGACGTGGGGACATCGTCCGGGATCGCAGACTGTCGAGGTTTCACAGCTGCTCGGTATGTAAGATCGTCGAAATTTGTCTCGGCATCAAGCACGATTGGTCCTCGTCGCGGTGCGACTTCTTCCTCAACATTCGCTCCTTCGCCATCAAGTTCTCGCCGCTGCACTTCAGCGTCGAGCGCGGCCTTAGCTTCTGGCCCGGCAGGCACCTCAACGTCGCCAAAATCAACAGAGGTTTCTCCCTTTTCGACGGCTTCGCCGACCTGTTGGCTCAGTTGACGCACCTCAGCGATGGAGGCATTTGCGATTGCCTCCAGTACTGCCTGAGAAAAGACCTCCGGAAGCCAAGTGGTTCCGCTGCCTGGCCCAATATCGAGATTTGCTTTCTCGAAGACCTTGATACCCTTCACCCGTTCCGAGTACTCCTCGGTTTCAACAAAGAGCGGGACCGCCGCCGCCTCAATCGCTTCTTCCTCGGCGTCAGGTGATAAACCATCCAGCTCGCCGCGTTCTCTTAGAAACGCCTCCATCGCCGTAGCAATGTCAGCCCGGGGATTGCGAATGAAGGCGCGGCGCTCCTCTACCGGCGCCAGTCGCTTACGCGCCATCACTTCGAGTGCTGGGGCAGCAGATTTGTCTATGACAAGATAACTGCCGGTGCCGAGTCGATAGGCCGGCAACGCGCCCCGGTCACGCACCCGAGCCTGGAACAAATCAAGGTCGGCGCCTTCCAACTCGCTTGTTGCCTCGGGAACGACTGCGTCGACGTCGTACCCCTCGCGCTCAAGACGCCGGCCGGAAAACGGCACAACTTCGAAGCTATCTCCTGTCTCGTCAGTTGAGATGGAGAACCGGTCTGCGACTCTGACCTGCAGCCCAGCCAGAAAATCAGACATGGAGGATCGAGCGGCTTGTGTTGGTGCGCCGACGGACACTCCTGGATCGAGTGCCTCGCGAAACCGCCCCAGCGCTGCCCAATGAGTTTCTAGGTTATCGCTAGGCGCAAAGCCGTCGGCAATTTCCAGTGCCTCCATCATCCAAAGCGGCAGGCGTTTCGGGTTGCCGCCCACAGTCAGAATGGCTCCGGTTCGCCGGCAGGATACGGATTGCCCATTTCGCATCCACTGGTAACGCAAACGGAAGTTCGGAGATCCGACGATACCCTCGACGTCAGTCGAGAGCGTCAGATCCACCAGAGGAGGGAGGCCAAGAACCGCAGCAGATGCGCCATCCATTGCCGCAACCAGCCCATGGGCAAGACGTATCTGCTGGGTACCTATTTGCAATCCCGCATCTGCTCTTTCGGCCGCCAGCGCCTTCAGATCAGCAACGGCAACGAGCAAAGCCCTATCGTCGGGCGAAAGCCTTGTCAGGTCACGCGCTCGATGACGCCCAAGCAAACCGGCAAGCAGGCCCTGCTTTTCGGATTTCAACGACAGGGTCACACCAGTCGAATCGAAGGAAAAGTCAAAGGCCATCGCAGCCCCCTATATGTGTTCATTGACCCAATCCTGCCAATTGCAGGATCCTGGGCAGCGCGGCGGATAATTCTCTCTAGAACACAAGCAGTTATGTGCCTTGGCTAGAGTACGGGCGCGCCGATCCGATTTCCGCATGATCTCGTCGCAATCATAGCCCCGCAGGTATAGCCGAGGCGCTTCCGGCTCTCCCTCACGGAAGATATGGATGCGATAGCTATGCGAACCCTCGACAATGATCTTGTTGCCACTCTTCAAGATGAGCAGCGACGTATCCAACCGGGCAAGCTGCTCTCCAAATTCGAGCCCGCCACGCCGTCCTCGCTGTGCCATCAGTCTTTGAGCCAACCGCGACCCCTTTGCGGAGAAGGCGACCCAGGCGGCATCGATCCGCCCCTCCTTGTAGAGCTGCATCCAGAACCGCCGACGCGGCGCCCACATGCGGCTGCTTTCGACTTGCGATAGAACATCCATGAAGAAGTCGATGTTTGCGCCGGTGATCCAGCGAAGGAAAACGTCTAGCGCTTCGCGTGAGACTCCCGCCCACGCTCCCCCTGGGTGCATGCGAGGATCTCCGAAGAGATCAGTGAGGCGCTCGACCAAGCTCTTTCGCAACGCGTCCGGCGGCTCGCTGCTGGTCCACGGCCCCAGTAGCGCCTGTATGGCTTCGGCGCCGCCGGATGACCGCACCTGCTGCCCTTCGGGCTTCAGCCAAGCCAACAGCTTGTCCACTTCGCCTTGATTACGCAACCCAGGCGAAACCAAAGCGACAAAGACGTAATGGGCGTGGTCCATCAAACCAGGGGCGTGCGGCGAGCGAATGCCGATCTGTTGCAGGTCCATCCAGGGAACGGGCATCTTCGTCATCATGTAGGCAATCTGACGGGGCGCGGACTGTCCATCGAAGATGTCCGGAACTGCCCTCAGCAAGTTCGCCCAGCGCGCTCCCAGTCGGTCGCGTGCCGACAAAAGTGCACGCCCGAGCAGGCATGTATGAGCCCCTTGAGGAACAAAATTGCTGATGTAGACCAACATCATGCCATTGAGGAAACTCTCACTCGTCGATGCGATGATCTCGTCACGGTAGAATTCCCGCAAAGGCAGTAGATCCGCCCTCTCTCGTCTTTCGGAATCAAAGCAGGCATGTGCTGCGTCGAGTGTCTTTGCAATAGTCCAGCCACTGAAATCCCAACGGTTCACCCGATCAAGCATCTCGGATACCAACCGTTCCAAATCGACTTTCGGGGGCTGTAGCTTATCCGGCCAACGATCGAGTACCGCCTGTTTGGCTGCGCGCAACGGTGTGGGGTCTGGTAAACGGGGGGCATCGAACTCAGGCGACGCCACCTTCCAACGTTGTCGCGGCTGTTCAACCGTTCCGTCGGTTACGGACCAGTTTGTGGTCATTGGCCGCTGCCTCCAATACCCTTCTGGAGTTCGTCGCGGATCGTCTCGATTTCCTCAACAGATCGAGGCGTATACATGATGATCCGAAGATCGATGCGGCGGTTGGTCGCGCGCCCTTCCTTGGTTGAGTTGTCGTCGACAGGCCGCATTTTCCCGTAGCCGGCGACTGACAACACCGGCTGGCTGCGCGTATTGAGAAAGCCAATCAGATCCGGCCGGTTCGCAGCCATGGCAAAGAAGGTTGCGTTAGCGCGGTTGGTCGACAGCGTCAGGTTGGCGTTGTCGTCACCCGTCGAATCCGTATGTCCTTCAATCTGTATGGCTTCGATCACGGCTCCAGCACGGTTGCACTCAGCGCGCCAAGCTGCCTTTGGACCAAAAGTGAAGCACGGCAACAACTCATCCAGTCTGCCAGCAATAGCCTCGACGATCCGCTGCTTGTCAGGCGCCAACACGCTCGAACCACTCTGGAATAGCCCATCGCCCTTGAAACGCAGCGCATCCATCTCGGCGCTGACGATCACTTGCAAATCGGGAAAATCAATCTTCAGCTGGTTCTGCAACGTCTCCAGCATCTGGCGACGCTGATCGGCGATTGCCGATAGGTAGGTTTCAAGACGGTCCTCTGGCTTCATTGCTGCGAGCTGTCGCTCCAGCTCGGCAATTTGCGCTTTGAGCTTGGCTATCTCTTCATCCCGGTGGGCAAGGTCCTGCTCAAGAGCACTAACGCGCGTCTTCAATTGGTCGATGTGCTGCTGGAGATCTTTCACTTTCGCTTCGGCAGCATCGCGCTCCCGGACCACCTCCTCGTAGGCACTTTTGGGCACTGTGTCCTTGTTGTGCAGTTGAGAAGCAAAAAAGGCCAGCAGGATCATAACGATGAACAGAAAGCTGACGGTCATGTCGGTCATCGACACGAAGGCGGACTCTTCCTCCTCTTCGTGGCGCTCAGCGCGCCGGCTGCTGGCGCGCATCAGCGCCTCCCACTCTGCGGAATGAACTGTTCGGCACTTTCCACCACAGTCCGCAACGTTCCGATCGCCGGAGCGAGCTCTTCCTGCATCTTCTTGACGTGATCGAACAATGTCCTGACGGCCGCGTCCACACGGTTGGTATAGGCATCAAAGGCAACACCAAGCTTCTCGTCGATCTCATCGAAGCGTGTACCCTGCTCCTTGAGCCGGTCCAGCATGGCAATCGCGCCGGACAAACTCGTCTCCAGGGCATTCTTGTGGCCACCGAGCACTTCCATTGCGGCGGCCAGTATGTCTGCCGCGCTTTGTGCGGTCTGCTCGGCAGAACGAACCACAGTGGTTGAGGCAGCCTCCGTACTCTGACCAAGCAGTCGCATGGAGCTCTCGATCGCTTCCACGCTCCCACGAATTGGTCCGGCGGCGCTGGCAAGATCCTGAGACGACTGCTTGAACTGCCCCGACGCTCGCTCTACGCTTTCCGCCGTCGAGCGCATGCCGTCGGTTAGGCGGTTCATGCCAGCCGTGCCATCCGCGAGGCTGGCGATCAGTCCGGCAAACCGCTCGCTCGTCCGTTCCAACGGCAACAGCAACTCATTCGCCGACTTGGTCGTCAGCTCGTCGGCCATACGGGCGATCTCGGCCGACGTTGCACCGAACGAAGTAAGAAGCGTCTGGGCCGTACCTTCAATGGCCTCGCTTGCCTGCCGAGCCGCAGCCTCCATGCGGCCTTTTGCCGCCTCGCTTCCGGTTGCGGCAGCCGTTTCGAGTTCCTTACGGAAGCCTTCCGCCGCCGCGCGCATTTCGCGGGCCGCCTCCTGCATGGAGGCAGCACCCATCGCCGTATTGTTTTGGATGCCTTCCAACGTATCGGACATGACGGACAGCAGGCGATCCGTACCTGCGTTCAAAGCACCGCTGGCTGTTTCTGCAGTTGCGCTCATGGCACCGCGAAGGTCATCCACAGCCTGAGCCATGCGCGTAACGGCCGCCTCCATCTGCTCGCCCATTCGCCCAGAGCTGCCGTCCATACGTTCAGAGAGTTGAGTAATCTTGTCGCCTGCGGCCAGGAGTCGCTCGCTCGCCTGCGACAATGCCCGCCCCACATCGTCGCTGAAACGAGCCGACAGATCCTTGACCATGTTACCCATATTGTCGGTACCGAGTTCGCTGACTTGTTTGAACAACGGCCCCATCGCGGTCTGAATGGACTGCGAGATGGCGTTTGGCAGTTCCTCGCGCAGCGGACGCCCAAGCTCGGCAACCATTTCCATGCCGAGCTGCCGAAAATTGTCGCGTTGCTCACGGATTGTCCGAAGCTGTTCTACGGCAAGAGCTTCAAGGCTGACATAGGTCAGCCGGTCTTCTATGGCGCCGCACAAACGGTGGATCGCCGCCTCAACCCGACCGAGGCCAATGCGCAGCACAATCGTGAAGAGAATAGAACATGCGAGACCGGTCAACGACATAATGAACTTCGCCGACGCAATCGTAAGAAGAGTTTTCAGCGAGTCCGTCACCTTTTCCGGAGTCGTCAGATCCATAGATGATAGAGCCGATATAAGGCCAAGGAAGGTCAGGAAGAGGCCAGACGGCACAAACAGGCTAGGAACTACGCGCCAAAAACCGGGCCCAAACCTCAGATCCTCAACATTGAAGAATGCACTGGGACGAACCGCGTTTCGCAGCACAGAAACACCGTTCTCGTCGTGATCAACAAAGGTCTCGCGATACTCCGACCAAGCGAACGCAACCGATCGAGCGGCCTTACCCTGCTGCTGCTGCGCGCTTTCGGTGATTTCGTCGACCTTCTCTTTCAGCCCAGCGGCACTGTCGACTTCCATAATTTTCCGAGAAAGCCAACATAGGGCAAACCACCGTCTCCCAGCTTCGACGGCAAACAACAAAGCCGTAATAGCGAGCGCCACGAGGAGAAGCGCTGCGACCAAACCCGGCACATACTCTTCCGTTAACAGGCGAGCGAGGGTCAGTATCCAGTCACGAGCTACGAGTCCCAGAAAAACAACCGGTTCCAAGGTAACACCCATGTTTGCAGGGCGGCTCAGCGACGTCACGCAAAAGTCCCCCCAAATTTCGACAACCTTAGTAAGGCATATCAACCCTAGGGGGAACCGGCTTCATTTACCTATGGGCGAGGTTTGCAACCGGTTTTTGCATCCAAACAACCTGACCTAAACGCAGCCAACACAAGGAGGCCTCGCGATGTACCAGTTCACCATTCCCAACATGGCCTGCGGCGGCTGCGCCCGCTCGGTCACCAAGGCGCTTCAGGGCGTCGACGCCGACACCAAGGTCGAGGCCGACCTCGCCGCCCACCGGATCAGCGTCGAAAGCCCGGCCAGCGAGGCCGCCCTGCGCGCCGCCCTCACCGCCGCCGGCTACCCGGCCAGCTGAGCCACCCGGCGAGGAGGGAAAGCCTTTCGCGGCGAAGGGCAAATCCATCGTTGCGCTCCGGCGCGCAAACGGGTCTGATTGGCAGCCATCGACCTGGTGGAGCGACGGGCGCGCCACCGGGCCGTCGCGCAACGAGGAGACCGCATGCCGCCTGCCCGCCGGATGACGCTCACGGAGGACCTGGTCGCCAGAACCCTGAGAACCGAGATCGACCCTGGGCCGGAAGCGGACGAGGTGCTGCTCGGCGACGAAGCGTTTGCCGCCGCGGCCGCGCGGTTCGACGCCGAAGCGGGCGACGAGCTCTGGATCTTCGCCTATGGCTCGCTGATCTGGAAGCCGGTTTTCGAGCCCGAGGAAACGCGGCTCGCCGTCGCCCACGGCTGGCATCGCTCGTTTTGCATCCCGCTGCGGCGATGGCGCGGAACCCCGTCCCGGCCGGGCCTGATGATGGCCCTGCAGCGCGGCGGCAACTGCAAGGGCGTCGCCTTCCGCGTCCGCCACGAGGACCGGCTGGCGGCGTTGACCGAACTGGTGCGGCGCGAGGTGGACACCCCGGAAAACCTGCGCTTCGCGCGCTGGATCACTTGCCTGATCGACGGGCGGAAGGTCCGGACGCTGTGCTTCTGGGTCGGCCCGACCGGGCGCTATGTCGTCGAGAAGCAGTCCCTGGAACAGGTGGCCGACACGCTGGCGCGCGCCTGCGGCCATGTCGGATCCTGCGCCGAGTATCTCTTCAACACCGTCGCCCACCTCGAACAGCTCGGCATCCACGACCGCAACCTCTGGCGCCTTCAGGAACTGGTGGCGCACCGCCTCGGCGCGGCGGTGCCGGACTCGCAAGCGCCATCCGAAGCCGTGTCCTTGCCGGCGCCGGCTAGACGGAAACAGGCCTGACCTCGCCCACCCCTCGCTCCACCTTCATGAACCGCGACCGATATTCCGTCGGCGTGAGACCCACCTTCCTGCGGAAATGATGGCGGAGCGCGTGGGCGCTGCCGAAGCCGACGGCGGCGGCGACGCTGTCGATGGCGAGATCGCCCGAGGAGAGCAGGCTTTTCGCCGCCTCGACGCGCTCGGAGATCAGCCAGTCGCCGGGGCTCATGCCGGTGGCTTCCTGGAAGCGGCGCAGGAAGGTGCGAAGGCTCATCCGGCACGCCTCGGCCATCGCCTCGGTGGTCCAGTCGCGGCCAAGCGTCTCGCGCATCCGGTCGAGCAGCGGCGCCACCTCGCCGGTGGGGCGGGCCGGCACCGGCCGCTCGAGGAACTGCGCCTGCCCGCCGGAGCGATGGGCTGGCACCACCAGCCGCCGCGCCACCGAGTTGGCGGCCTCCGCCCCGAAATCCCGCCGCACGATCTCGATGAGGAGGTCGATGCCCGCCGCGCTGCCGGCCGAGGTGAACACGCCGTCATGCTCGCGATAGAGCGAGGCGGCATCGACCGTCACCGCCGGAAAGCGCCGCCGCAGCGCCTCTGCATAGCGCCAGTGGGTGGATAGGGTGGCGCCGTCGAGAAGGCCGGTCGCCGCCAGCACGAAGGCGCCCGAGCAGATGGAAACGAGCCGCGCGCCGCGCCCATGCGCCGCCCTGAGCCGCGCGCACAGCGCATCCGGCACCGGCACGTCGGCGCCCTTCCAGCCGGGCACGACGATGATGTCGGCCCGATCGATCATCTCCGGCCCCTCGTCGGGCGTGAGGGTGAAACCGCCGTGCGCCCGAAGCGGGCCGGGCTCGATGGCCGCGCTCCGGAAGCGATACCAGCCCGGCCCCATCTCCGGCCGATAGAGGCCGAACACCTCGGCGACGATGCCGAACTCGAAGGTGCAGAGCCCGTCGTAGAGCAGCGCCACGGCGAGCGGTCCTTGAGTTGCCGGGGGGGACATGTCGTCTGGCATGATCTTTACGTACAATGTCATCCGCGCCAATTGCAAGCCCGCCGCCGTGGCGGCACCCTCGGGCCATAGAAACCCCATGGAGAGCCCCATGCCTTCAGCCGTTGCCGCCATTCCCGCCGCGCCGAGCGACATCGCCCGCGAGCACTTCGCCGCCGAATTCACCTTCGAAACCGACTGCTACGACGTGCATGAGGCGCTGTCGAAGGGTGCCGACTTCGTGCTGCTCGACGTGCGCGGCCCCGCCCTCTACGCCAAGGGGCACGTGCCCGGCGCCATCAACCTGCCGCACGGCAAGATCATCCGCTCCAAGCTCACGGAGTGGCCGGAGGAGACGCTATTCGTCACCTATTGCGCCGGCCCGCACTGCAACGGCGCCGCCCGCGGCGCCCTCCGCCTCGCCGACCTCGGCCGCCCCGTCAAGATCATGGCCGGCGGCCTCACCGGCTGGATCGACGAGGGCTTCGAGCTGGCGACGGGGGAGGCCTGACAGCCGGCTTTCCCGATCACCCCTTCGCCGGAGCCAGCAGCCTCAACGCGTTCATCGTCACCAGAACCGTCGCGCCGGTGTCGGCGAGGATGGCGGGCCAGAGGCCGGTGATGCCGGCGATGGTGGTGACCAGGAACACCGCCTTGAGGCCGAGGGCGATGGTGATGTTCTGGCCGATGTTGGCCATGGTGCGCTTCGACAGGGCGATCATGGCGGCGATATCGCCGACGCGGCCGTGCAGGCTGGCGGCGTCGGCAGTTTCCAGCGCCACGTCGGTGCCGCCGCCCATGGCGATGCCGACGTCGGCGGCGGCGAGCGCCGGGGCGTCGTTGATGCCGTCGCCCACCTTGGCCACCTTGAGGCCCTCTGCCTTGAGCTCGCCGACGATGCGCTGCTTGTCCTCGGGCAGCAGCTCGGCCCGCACCTCGATGCCCAGCTGCCGGCCGATGGCCTCGGCGGTGCGGCGGTTGTCGCCGGTCAGCATCACCGTGCGGATGCCGTGGTCGTTCAGCGCCTTCAGGCCGGCCGTCGCGTCGGCGCGCGGCTCGTCGCGCATGGCGAGGATGCCGGCCACCGCGTTGCCAGTCACCAGCACCGACACCGTCTTGCCCTCGTCGTTGAAGGCGGCGATGCGCTGCGACTGCTCGTCGTTGAGGACAACCCGCTCGCCAGCCGCCCTGGGCGAGGCCAGCAGGATCTCCGCGCCGTCGACGACGCCGGTCACGCCCTTGCCGCCCAGCGCCCTGGCGTCATCGGCCGGCGGCACGTCGGCGCCATCCTTGGCGGCACGGTCGAGGATCGCCTTGGCGAGCGGATGGCTGGAGCCGGTCTCCAGCGCGGCGGCGAGCCTAACGACCTCGGCCTCGGGCCGGCCGTAGGCGACGACGTCGGTCACCACCGGCTTGCCCTCGGTCAGCGTTCCCGTCTTGTCGAGCGCCACGGCGGTCACCTTGCCGAAGCCTTCCAGCACGGCGCCGCCCTTCAAGAGCAGGCCGCGCCGGGCGCCCGACGACAGCGAGGCGGCGATGGCGGCCGGCGTCGAGATGACCAGCGCGCAGGGGCAGCCGATCAACAGGATGGCGAGGCCCTTGTAGATCCATTCGCCCCAGGCGCCGCCGAACAGCAGCGGCGGCACGATGGCGACCAGCGCGCCGACGGCGACGACACTGGGCGTGTAGTAGCGCGAGAAGCGATCGATGAAGCGCTCGGTCGGCGCCTTGGATTCCTGCGCCTCCTCGACCAGCTTGACCACCCGGGCGATGGTGTTGTCGGCCGCCGCCGCCGTCACCTTGACGCGCAGCGCCGCCTCGCCGTTCACCGTGCCGGCATAGACGGAGGCATCGACGCCCTTCACCACCGGCGTGCTCTCGCCGGTCACCGGCGCCTCGTCGACCGAGCTTTCGCCCGAGAGGATAATGCCGTCGGCGGGAATGCGATCGCCGGGCCTGACGAGAATGGTGGCGCCGACCGCGAGGCTCTCGGCCGGCACCTCGGCCGTCTTGCCACCCTTTTCAAGCAGCGCCGTCTTCGGCACCAGCTTGGAGAGCGACTGGATGCTCGCCCTGGCGCGGCCGGCCGCCACGCCCTCCAGCAGTTCGCCGATCAGGAACAGGAAGACGACGGTCGCCGCCTCCTCGCTCGCCCCGATGATCACCGCGCCGACGGCGGCGATGGTCATCAGCATCTCGATGGAAAAGGGCGTGCCGACCATCGCGGCCATGATGGCGCGGCGGGCGATCGGCACCAGCCCGACCAGCATCGCCACCGCGAAGATCCACGCGTCATAGACCGGGAATAGGTGCCCGAGCCCCCAGGCGACGGCCAGCGCCGCGCCGGCCATGATGGTGAGCCGCCCCTTGGCCGACTGCCACCACGGGCCGGTCATCGGGCCATGGTCGTGCCCGTGCAGACCGGGAACCTCGTCGGCGGCATCGTGGGCGTGATCATGATCGTGACCGTGAGCATCATGATCGTGCCCCGCATGGTCATGGCCGTGATGATCATCATCGCCGTGGTCATGATCATGGTGGCAGCAGCCGCAGGCCTTCTCTTCCGCCTCGGGCTTGGGTGCGGCGGGCGCGAGCGGCGCGATCTGATAACCGAGGCCGGAGACGCGCTTGGTGATGGCCGACGCCAGCGCCTCGTCGCCATTGTGGTGAACGGTCATGGTGCCGGAGGTGACGGACACCGAAACATCCTCGACGCCCGGCAGGCGGCGCACCGCCGTATCGATCTTCTGCGCGCAGGAAGCGCAATCCATGCCGCCGACGCGGTACCGGTTCTGCTGGGTTGCCTCGGTCATGACTTCACTCCGATTCTCATGATCGAAGTGCTACAACCTCTAGCGACTATAGGAGCAAGAGCCTTTTTTCGCCCACGTCAGGACGACGGTCCGCCGGCGCCGACCGTCAGTCGCGCCGGCAGATCGGGCGTGTAGGGATCGGCCAGCGCCGCGTCGGGCTGGCTGACCGGCGTCTTCTCCGAGGTCATCTTGGACAGCTTCTTGGCGCCCTTGTCCTGCAGGATGGCGCGGAAGGCCGGGTGCATGCCGCCGTCGACGTAGCTCATGGCCGGCATAGCCGGGTTGGCGGCGGCGATGGCGGCGGCGGCGGCATCGTCCCTGGCCGCCTTGGCGGCGACGGCGGCCGACAGCTCGGCGTCCACCTGAAGCGGCGGACAGGGCGCGAGCGGATCGACGGAGCCGTCGACATTGTCCGCGTTGAACACGTAGCGGCCGCCGCAATAGCCGACGCGCGGCGCCTTGCGCGTCAGCTCGAAGGCGTCGCTGCCTTCCTTGAGGTTGCGCCAGAAGGGCATGTTGGGGTCGTTGCGATGCAGCGCCAGGTTGGCCGGCGTCATGCGGAAGGGCAGCGCCTCCACCTGGAAGGACGGCTGGCCGCCCCGGAAGGCCTCGCGCGCCAGGGCGTAGATTTCGAAGGCGGCATTGTCGGTCACCGCGTAGCAGCCGCGCGACGAGCAGGCGCCATGGATCATCAGCGCCGAGCCCTCATAGCCGAGCGCCGCCTCCAGCCGGTTGGGGAAGCCGAGGTTGAAGGACAGGTAGTAGCGGCTGTCCGGGTTCATCTGGCGCTGGGCGATGGAGTAGAAGCCCTCCGGCGTCTGTCGGTCGCCCTCCGTCGTCTTCGGACCCAGCTTTCCCGACCAGCGACAGATCGGATAGGTCTTGAGCAGCGCATAGCGGCCGGTGCGGTCCATCTTCCACAGTTCGAGCTCGCTCTCCTGCTTGAACACGCGGATCAGGATGGGCGAGGCGGCGCCCAGCCCCTTGGCGTTCATCTCCGACAGAAGCTTGGGCGGGATCGGCCGCTCCGACCGCTTGAGGTCGTCGCCGAACAGCGCGCAGCCCGAAAGGGCCGCCGTGGCAAGAAGAACAAACGCGAGCGAACGCAACGTCACCGAACAAACCTTTCTGGGGGACCGGTCAGGCCGAAACCCGCTTGAAATGCCCGCCTTGAGCTGAACAAGTCCCGCTCAAAGAAGACATGTGAGATCAGGCCGCCTCGCACGGCCGGATGCGGGCGAGCGCCTCGGCCATGTCCTCGGCGGCGGCCGACAGGTCGTATTTCGACTGCATGGTCATGAACCACTGCGGATCGAAGGCAAGGTAGCGGCCGAGCCTCAGGGCGATGCTGGCCGACATGCCCTGCCGGCCGTTGCAGATCTCTTGCATCAGGCTGCTGGAGACGCCGATCGCCTCGGCCAGAGCCTGGACCGAGATCCCCATCGGCCTCAGGAACTCATCCCTGAGGACGATGCCGGGATGCAGCGACAGATCGCGTGGCATGGTCGTGGCCTCCTCAATGACGACGGCGGGTCTTGATGGGGGGCGTCTTAAACCTTGAGACTGGCGCGGATCGCCTCGGCGATCTTCTCCGAACGGGTGACGCCGGCCGTCCTTGCGGCGCGGTCGAGCGCGGCGAGCAGGTGCTCGTTGAGCGTGATCTGCACCGGCACCGGCTTGCCGGGCATCTCCACCGGCACGGCGGCGATGATCGCCTCGTGAAGCTCCTGCGTGCGGCGTATGTCGTCGAGCGTGCGCAGGATCGGCATCTTGTGCTCGTCGAGGTTCTTCACGTGGGCAGCCAGCGCCACGGCGGCCCGGGCGATCGCGTCGTTGAGGTTGGTGGCCGCCGAATGGCAATCGGGGAAATCGGGGAAGGACACGCCAAAACTGCGGTTGTCTTCTTCGTGAATGAGCGCGACGGCGTAGGCCATGTGAGCCTCCTGGCTCGGATGCTGAAACGAAAGGGAAGTCCCCGAAGGGAGGGCGTCCGGGCACGAGGAGCCATTCGAGCAGGGCTCCCTCGCGAGCCGAGGTCCCCGGGCCGATCACGGCGCGCCAAGCATCGGCCCGGGACGGTTGACGGTCGCAATAGATGGTACACGAAACCTTAATATGACGCGAGGACTCATTTAATTCGGGCGTGCAGCACCCGCCGCTCGCAGCGCCAGCGCCACATGCGCGCGCGCGATGGCCTGAAGCTCCGGCCGGGGCGTGCCGGCGCGCGCCCTCAGCGCCAGGCTGTGCTGGAGCGCCGCCAGCATGGCGGCGAGCCCCCTGACATCGGCGTCGGCAGCGATCTCGCCGGCCTCGACGGCCTGGGCCATGCGCCGCTGGAGCAGCCCGTCGGATCGGCCGATGGCGGCGGCAAGCTCCGCCCCGATGACCGGATCGGCCGCCGCCTCGCCGGAGATGACGCTGAGCACCGGGCAGCCGAGCGGCTCGCCCTCCCGCGAGAAATAGGCGTCGATGATCGCACCGAAATAATCCTCGAGGCCCTTGTCCAGCGACGGCTCCTCGAACAGGGCGCGCTGCCGCCGCTCGGCCGTCTGCTCGGAGTATTGGCGGACGGCCTTGCGATAGATCTCCAGCTTGTTGCCGAAGGCGGCATAGAGGCTCGGCCGCGCCATCTTCGTGGCGTCCGACAGGTGATCGAGCGAGGTGGCGGTGTAGCCGCGCCGGCGGAACTCGCCGAGGGCGGCCGCCAGGGCTTCCTCGGGGTCATAGGCGCGGGGACGGCCACGGGCGGGTTTGGCTGTCATTTTGTACCACTTCGCAAAAAATTAATCGACGCTCCATTTTATGCGACCTAGTATGAAAATGTGAGAGGAAAAATGGAGAACAACGATGGCTGACAAGATTCGCATTGGCATCAATGGCTTCGGCCGTATCGGCCGCATGGTTTTCCGTGCCGCGCGGGAGCGGGGCGATCTGGAAGTGGTGGCGGTGAACGACCTCCTGCCCATCGACCACCTCGCCTATCTCCTGAAATACGACAGCGTGCACGGCGCCTTCCCCGGACAGGTGGAGACGGCTGAGGGCGCCCTCCTCGTCGACGGCCGCCGCATCGTCGCCTTCGAGGAGAAGGACCCCGCCGCCATCGCCTGGGCCGATGCCGGTGTCGACCTGGTGATCGAGTCGACCGGCCGCTTCCTCACCCTCGACAGCACCGAGGGGCACATCAAGGCCGGCGCCAGGAAGGTGGTGATATCCGGTCCGCCCACCGACAAGACGCCGGTGTTCGTGATGGGCGTCAACGCCGACGCCTATGCCGGCGAGACCATCGTCTCCAACGCCTCCTGCACCACCAACTGCGTGGCGCCGCTCGCCAAGCTGATGAACGACCTCTACCGCCTCGAAGAGGCGCTGATGCTGACCGTCCACGCGGTCACCGCCAGCCAGAACCCGGTCGACGGCGTGGCCCGCAAGGACTGGCGCTTCGGGCGCGGCATCTTGGGCAACATCATCCCCGCCACCACCGGCGCGGCGCGCATGGTCGGCAAGGTCATTCCCAAGCTGAACGGCCGCATCAACGGCATGGCCGTGCGCGTGCCGGTGGCCGACGTGTCGATGGTCGACCTCACCTGCCGCCTCAGCACCAAGGTCTCCTACGCCGAGATCTGCGAAGCGATCCGCGACGCCTCGGCCGGCGCCTATCGCGGCGTCCTCGAATATTGCGACGACGCCGTCGTCTCCACCGACCTCCGGGGCAACGCCCACTCGTCCATCTTCGACGCCAAGGCCGGCATGCAGACCTCCGAGGGCCTGACCAAGCTGATCGCCTGGTACGACAACGAGTGGGGCTACTCCTGCCGCTGCCTCGATCTGGCCGCGCACATGATGCGGTGAGGCGAGCGAGCATGGGGGGCACCCGCCCCCTCATGCCGTCATCCGGCCGCAGATCCCGTCAGCGCCGGGCGTTTCGCTCGTCGAGGACCACGTTCAGCGTCCGGTCGGCGATCCGGACTTCCACCCGGACGCCCCAGTCGAAGGCCAGAAAGTCCTGTTCTATGCCATCGGCGAAGATCACGCCCCCCATGTCGACGCGCGAGATGACCTTCAGCTCGGCACCGCTGGCAATCTCGCCCTGGCGCAGCTTGCAGCCGGATGTGCGGCTCGGCCACGGTTCGCGCGACAGGAAGATGGCGCGCGGGTCGGTGGAGGCAATGGTCGTCTCGCCGCCGGTGGCGGTGAGGATCGAGCGCGCCCAGCCCGACAGACCGGTGCCGGTCGAGACGATGACACCCGAGGAGGACTGAAACTCCTCCTCGCCGGCGTGCTGGAGAACGTAGCGGGCCGACTGGTGCGAGCGGTGGCCGAGAAACAGCTCGTTCAGCGCAGTGAGGCTGGTGCCCTCCGAACTCCTGGCCTCCACCATGGTGCGGGCCTCGGTCGCCGCGTCGTTGCGATCGACCGAGAGCAACAGGCGGCCAAGGCCGTCGAGCGTGTGGCGGGTCAATATGCCCTCGCTGCGGGCCGGATCGAGGGCGACGCCAATCACCGGCTGCCCGGCGAGATACTTGGCGAGGTTGGCCACCAGCCCATCCTGGCCCAGCGCCACGACGATGTCGTTGGCAGTGAACAGGAACCGGTCGAGATCCTCGCGCTGAACCTCGGCAAACGACCAGTCGGCCGGCACCTTGCGCTTGGCCTCGGCGATGGCGCGCACCTGCTGGACGTGCCGCGCCTCCACCTCCTCGATGCGCTGGCCACGGGTGGAGAGGAAGAACTCCGCCTGCCCCCGCGTCGCATGGGCGGCCAGCAACGCCTCATACTCGCTTTGCCGGGTGACCAGCACGACGCGGGGCGCCAGGCTGGTCATGACCGGGCCTCGCGCGGGGCCATCAGGCCGCGCAACTGCTGGGTAAGGCTCGCCAGCATGTCGGGCGTCACGTTCAGCGTGTCGATATGGTCGAGCTTGCCGGCGAACTCCTGCGCGGCGAGCGCCAGCAGGATCTCCGGGGACAGCCCGGCGTAGGCGCCCATGCGCATGCGCTCCATTTCCGCCGCCGCCTGTTCGACAAGGCGGATGCGGCCGGCTTCGGCCTCGGCGGCGAGACGCACGGCTTCGGCGGCACTGGTGGCGGCGATGCGCTCGGCCGCCGCCCTCGCCTCGGCCTCGGCACGGGCGTTGGCGTCTTCGCGGGCGATCAGCTCCTGCCGGCGGGCCGCCAGCTCCACCTTGTTGGCCAGCTCGTTCTCGGCGATGGCGCGTTCCTTTTCCACGGCCAGGGCGCGCCGGGCGAAGGTCGCCTCGTCGGCCTTCTGCTGCAGGCTTTCGAAGGTGGGAACCTGAAGCGCACGGGCCAGCTCGGACGACGGCGTCAGCGCCGCCACGCGGACCGACACGATGACCAGCCCCATCTCCGGCAGGGTCTGGTCCGCCGCAAAGCCGGCGTTGACGGCCGCCTGCAAGGGAGCAAGCCCCTTCTCCAGAAGCTCCCGCACCCCGGACGCCTTCAGATAGCCGTCGGCATATTCGCGCGCCAGCCCGGTGATGAAGCCGATGATCGAGTCCACCGGCTTGGCCAGCAGCGCCCCGGTCTTCAGATCGATGGTGAAGTCGACACGCTCGCCCAGCTTTTCCGGCTCCTTGACGCGCCAGCTGATGGTGCCCTGCACCGCAAGGTCCTGATAGTCGGAGGACTGGCCCTTCACCATGAAGTTCATCGAGCGGTCATCCATGGGGATTTCCGTGATGGAGGCGCCATCGGGAGCGAACCAGAAGGCAAGGCCGCGCCCGGAGAGACGACGCTCGCCGCGCCTGAAATACTGGATGTGCGCCGAAGCATCGGCCCTCAGGTGACGGACCATCGGGTAGCTCTTGATCTGCGCCATGATGAATTACTCCTGTTCGGCAATGAGTTCGTAGAGTTCGGCCGGGCGATAGGCGCCGCCGGTTTCGTAAAGGCCGGTGGGCCGGATCAGGCCGCG
>JAUVXG010000167.1 GCA_030603685.1 Pleomorphomonas sp. | reverse complement strand
GCTCAAACCTTCACTCCCGAAACCGTTCGCCCGGCCTGTCGCCGGTTGTATCCACAACGCTTCCCGTCACGAGTCGGTGCCCGCGCAAGAAAGATTAATTGGGTGACCATTAGGCCGCCAAGCGGATAATGTCCAATCCCGTCGGGGAAGGCCACCGGCATTTCCGGAGGTTTCATGGAAGAATTGATAAGAACCAACGATCTGGTGATCATCTCCTTCGTCGAGGCTTTGCTGAAGGAGGCCGATATCGACTATTTCGTTGCCGATCAGGCGATGAGCGCCCTCGAAGGAATGGTTGGCGCGTTCCCCCGCCGCGTTCTGATTGATGCAGACGATTCTGAGCGTGCGAGGCGCCTCGTCACAGACGCAGGTCTCGGTCACGAGTTGCGCCCGGTTCCGAAGACGGGACGGTAGGCATGAGTTTTCCTGGCGGTGTCAGTCGCGACGGTTTTCTCGGCAACCAGCTAACCATTGATCAGCCTTTGTCCGGTGCGCACCGTGCCGGTCTCGATGCCGTGCTGCTCGCCGCCGCACTGTCCGAGGGAACGTCCGGCCATGTCGTGGACTTGGGCGCTGGTGTTGGCGTGGCCGGTTTGGCAGTGGCGTGGAGGTTGCCGGAGACCAGCGTCACCCTGGTGGAAATCGACGAGGAGCTGGCGCGTCTTGCCGAGGGCAATGCAGCGCTGAATGCCGGCATGGCCGATCGTATTCGCGTCATCGTCGCCGACGTGCTTGCACGAGCTGTCGAGCGGCGGGCGGCGGGGCTCCTTGACGACATGGCCGACCATCTCATCATGAACCCGCCATTCCATCTCGCCGACCGCGGCCGGTCATCCCCGGCGCCCTCGCGGGCTCAAGCGCATGTGCTGGAGGTCGAGGCCATAGACGGGTGGATACGAACTGCCGCCGCCGTCTTGAAGCCGTCGGGCACGCTGACGGTGATCTTCCGCGCCGACGAGTTGCAACGGTTGTTGTCCGCAATCGGCAGCCGCTTCGGCTCCCTCTCGCTGCTGCCGATCCACGCCCATGCCGGAGAGCCGGCGCACCGACTGATCTTGCGGGGTCGGCCGCAGGGGCGGGCGCCGCTTCGCATTTTGCCGGGGCTGGTGCTGCATGCGCCGGACGGCGGTTTCCATCCGGATGTCGATGACGTGCTTCGAGGCGCAAGCCTGCCGGTCGTCTGGTGGTAGCTCAGGGCAGCCGCAGGTCGGCCAGGACCGGGAAATGATCGGAACCGATGTCCGGACCGACCTCGAAGTGCTTCACCTCGATGTCGCGCGACACCAGTATGTGGTCGACCGGCGAGCCGAAATGGACGAGCTTGGCGAAACGTCTCGAAAACCGGGTGGTGGCCGGCCAACCGGTACCCGATGCATCTACCAAACCCGACGTTTTCAGGAATGCCTGAAAGAACGGCGACCACGTGGGCGTATTGAAATCACCCATCGCGACGATCGGGATTCCCTTGGGCTCGGCGGCGATGGCCTTGGCCACGACCTCAAGATAGGCGTTGCGGTTGACCCATTGATCGTAGCTGCGTGGCGTCGTGGGATGCAGCACGTAGACGACGAGAGCTGGTTGCTTGGTGTCGGTGACGCCCGGCGGCGCCAGTTCCAGCCGCAGCGGAGCGCCGCCCCAGCCGAACACCGGCAGGATGGGGACGTTCTTGACGTGCTCGGCCTTCAGGATGCGCCAGCCGGTCCAAGCCGTCACCTCCGGATGACGACCCAGGAGGTCGGCCGGTGGCGTTGAGGGAAAGTGGGCGCGCAGGGCGCCGAAGCGCCGCAGGGCGTAGCCGCTCACCTCCTGCTGGCCGAGAATTTCGATGCCCGAGTTCGTGCTCCAGGCGAGAAGGTCGCCATAATCGCTGCGGTTTCCAAGAACGTTGCTGGTGGCAACGCGCAGTTCGGGCCCGTCCGCCGAAGCGGCGGCTCCTTCGATCGGCTGGACGAGCGGGAAGCCGTTGAGCAGGGCAAGGCCAAGGGCGACAGCCGCCAGGATTCGGTGACCGGCGACGAACCCGAAGAGCGTCGTAATGAGGCAAGCCCCGGCCAAGGCCGGCAGGAAGAAGGTCAGCAGGTCGCCGTAGTAGAAGGTGTCGGCATTGAAACGGGCCAGCGTGGCCGCCGCGATGGCCATCAACATGGCCGAGGTAAGGGAAGCGGACAGCTTGCGTCGAGCGGGAGTCGCGCTGAACTCGAATGCCGTCATGCCAACTCCAGAAGCCTCGGCGAACCGCCACCCTATCGATCGTCGAGGAAGTCTGCGGCATTCTTGTGAACGCCAGCCTAAACCTGCCCACCCCATACAGGGAAAGCAAGGCGCGGGCCAGGCATCATCGGCTAGCCTAAAAAAGACTGCCCTGGATCTCGCCTGTGTGGCGACCAGTCTCGTGGGCCAGCAGCCAACGTTTGGTGTCGATGCCGCCACCGAACCCGGTGAGGGCGCCCGACGCGCCGATCACCCTGTGACAAGGCAAGATAATCGGGATGGGATTGGCGCCGTTGGCGGCGCCGACGGCGCGGCTTGCCGAGGGGCGACCAAGGCGTGAGGCGAGCTCGCCATAGGAAATGGTGACACCGAAGGGAATGGCCTTGAGCGCCTGCCAGACGGAGAGCTGGAACGGAGTGCCGACCGGCATCAGGTCGAGGTCGAAGGTGTGCAACTCGCCGGCAAAGTAAGCATTGAGCTGAGCGCGCGCTTCCACGAACTGGCCGTCGTCGCGCCGCCAGTCGTCATTGGTTGCGACGTGACCCTTGCCGTTGGGAAAACCGACTTTTGCCAGCCTCACGCCATCGCCGGCCAGAAGCAGCGGTCCGATGGGGCTTTCAAGGTAGGTGTAGATGACGTCGAGCATGAGCGCCTCACATGGCAGGGGCTCGTCTGAGCATGGCGAAGATTCGGCCGTCGATCGAGAGGAGACCGAGGCCGATCAGCGCCATGCCCAGGAAATGGTTCGCGGACAGCCGCTCGCCGAGTATCAGGCTGCCGAGCAAAATGGCAGAGACGGGGATCAGCAGCGTCACAAGCGACGAGTTTGTGGCGCCGCCGACCGAGAGGAGATGGAAGTAGATAATGTAGGCGAGTGCCGTCGAAATCAGCGCGAGGGCGAGACGCGCGCCGATGGTGATGGCGTGGGGTGCCGCAATGCTCCACGGCGCATCGACGAGGGCGACGAGCGGCAGCATCATCACCGTGCTGGCGGTCGTCTGCCCGAAAGCGCCGACGGCCGGCGATATGCCCATGCGGCGGAAGCGGCGACCGAAGGTGCCGGCGAAGCCATAGGAAAGGGCGGCGCCGAGACAGGCGAGCAGCGCCCAGCGCGGCGGACCATCGCCCGAAAAGGCGCTGCCGCTCATGAGTACGGCGACGCCGAGAACACCGAGCAGGACGCCCACGATCTTTTGCGGCGTCATCTTTTCGTCGGCCGTCAGGAGATGCGCAACGATGATGGCAAAGATCGGCGTGGTGGCGTTGAGAATGGAGGCGAGGCCGGAGGCGATCGCCGTCTGCCCCCAGAAGATCAGGCTGAACGGGATGAGATTGTTGATCAATCCCATTCCGAAGAAGACACGCCAGGCTTCCCCGGTTCCGGGAATCGTTCGCCCGGTCGCCCTGAGGTAGACGTAAAGGGCCGCGGCGGCGATCGCGACCCGACCGAGCACGACGGTGAAGGGCGGCAGTTCGGCGAGCGCCACCTTCGAGAAGAAGAACGAGCCGCCCCAGAGCAGCGAGAGGACAAGGAGAAGGCCCCATTCGAGGAGGCCCATGTGCGGAGCTTTGGTCAAGAATGCCTCCAGGGTCGCGGAGAAAGAACCATTACCCGATGGGAAATGGCCGGCTCGCCGGAATCGGACTCGGTTCGTTGAACTTGCCGGATTGGGTGTACAATTCCTGTCATGAGCCTCGACATCACCCTCTGCGAAACCGCCTGGGCGGCCCGTGACCCCGCCTATGATGGCGCCTTCTTCGTCTGCGTGCGGACAACCGGCATCTACTGCCGTTGCGTCTGTCCAGTGAAGCCGCCGCTCAGGCACAACGTCGAGTTCCTGCCGAGCGCGACGGCGGCCGAATTAGCGGGCTATCGCCCCTGCCTGCGCTGCCGACCGGAAACCGCGCCCTTCTGTCCGGCTTGGAAGGGTACTCTCACCATCGTCGAGAAGGCGGCGCGGCTGATAAGGGATGAGGGCGCGCTGGATGGCAACGGCGGTGTCGAGACACTTGCAGAGCGCGTCGGTGTTGGCAGCCGGCATCTCACGCGCCTGTTCCGTCGCCATCTCGGCGCCAGCCCGATCGAAGTGGCGAAAACGGCGCGGGTGCAGCGCGCCAAGCGCCTCATCAGCGACACCGACCTGCCGATGACCGAGGTCGCGCTGCAGGCGGGTTTCGGCAGCCTCCGCCGGTTCAATGCGGTGTTCCGTGAGGTGTACAAGCGACCGCCGGGGGAAATGCGACGGGGAAAGGGTGGCTTCTGCGGCCCTAGTCGCCCTTGCACTTGATCCTGAGTCTGCCCGTTAGGACAGAAATTTCCTCGTCTGCTTTGGTGGCCGCCAAGGGCGAGCAAACGTCTTTCATCACCTTAAGGAAAGCGGCCTGGATCTTTTTCGAGACGTCAGTGCCAACCGCCTTCGGCTCGTAGAATGTGTAAAGCTGAACATCCTGTTGGTCTGGTACCGGGTGGCCGATGGCTGTTCGGGTTTCCCAACTCAAGGTGACGCTCCAGTCCTGCTTGCCTCCGAGAAGCTCGATCCCACTCTCTTCGTCTCCATCTGCAAAATAGGCGCGCCATTGTCCGCCCGTCTCAACTTGGAAGTCGACCTTCGCTATTTGCCGGTAAGAAGCGATCGGCTCCCGGTGAGGCCTTTGCTCTCTCATGATGAGATAGCTGCTTTCGCTCACATTGCCTTCCGCTTCGGAAAAGTTGTCAGAGCGCCTTGCCGCAACTGCGTTCTCAAAGAAGCGAGCCTGTTTGAGGGCGTTCTCCATGCGGGTGCTGAACGCCTGTTCGAGGGCGTGGCGGGACTTGTGGATATCGGCCTTGGGATCGGTCTCTGCCAGTCGGTTCTCATCGGCAAGCGCGAGCGCATAATGGGGCGCAGAGCGAGGTTGATCGTGTCCGAACGCGAAGCCGATGGATGACAGCAGAAACTTACGGTTTCCACTTTGAAAAGCTAGCAGGCCGCACCGATCCGGGATCGTTGTCTTGTTGTCCAGCACCGGGAAGACACACAACCCAATGGCTTCCGTCACCTTCTTCGAGGGAAGGGCGACACGGGATATGCGATACTGGGTGTCCAGATCTGCCCCCTGGAATCCCAGGTCTCCGTGGATCCAAAGCTGTTCCGCTGACGGGCCAGTTTTCCCGATCATCTGCTGCAATCGGCCATAGTCGTCGTCCCCGTGTTCGACATAGGGAACTTCGACGAAGGCAAACTGATTGCCTTGATCCTTTGGTGCAGTCGGGAAGCGGAATACGCTCAGGCTCCATTTGAATGGCCGAAGGCTCGGAGTGAAGAAAGACTCCCAGTCCATCCGACAGGGCAAGTCCAGTCCTTCGCAGGTCGACGCGATGATCGGAGTGCTCAGCGGCGGTGGGAAGCCTATAGAATAGACATCCGAAGCACTGCGGGCTTCGGACCCCACGAGAAGACTTACTACAAACATCAGAGTGCAGCGCATGCGGTATCTCCTCCCGGAAACCAGACCGTTACGCTTTTCTTGCTGTGCTCAGACCGGATAGCCCACCGCATTCAGGAAGGCTCGGGCGATGATCATGTGGCCGGTCAGCGTCGGGTGGACGCGATCGGTGGCTATGCCCATCGGGTGGATCTCGGTCATCACCTCGTCGAAGGCGGCCTGGGTGTCGGCGAAGATGGCGTCATGCTTGTCGGCGAGCCTTTTCACCACCGCGCCGTAGTCGTCGATCATCTTGCGCATGGGGTCGGCGCGGTTGAACTCGACGAAATAGGGCGCCATCAGCACGAGGCCCTTGAGACGGTGCTTGGTGCGCAGGATCAGGCGTTCGAGCGTCGCTTCGTACTCGCCGATCAGCACATGGTTTTCGGTCTGGAGGCGGGCATCGAACTGCCGCCAGACGTCGTTGACCCCGATCATGATCGACAGCCAGTCGGGATTGAGTGCCTCGACGTCGGTCGACCAGCGCGCTTCGAGGTCGCGCACGGTGTTGGCGCTGACGCCCATGTTGACGATGCGGATGCGGTGGGCGGCGTGAGTCACGTTGAGGAAGGCGTTGACGAGGCCGACGTAGCCGGTGCCGAGCGAGTCGAACAACGCTTCGCCGATCGGGCGGGCCCGGCTCCAGTCGGTGATCGAGTCGCCGATGAACAGCAGTTTGCTGCCCTCGTGGATCTTCATTCCTCTCTCCTTCTGACTGGCCTCACCATACTCGGTTGAGCCAGGTCCTGACGCGATTCTCATAGGCGTAAAACGACAGGAAGCCGATCGCCACGGACAGCACCATACCGATCAGCGCATGGCCCGGCAGGCCGGCAAACAGGTATCTTTTGTATTGGTAGAAGGGCTGTTGCCAAAGATAGATGGAAAACGAAGCTATGCCGAGCAGTCTGAGCGGCGCCAGCGACAGCGCCGATCTGACCCACTGCGGCGCTTCGGCCAGATGATTGACGGTGAATGCGAGGAAGAAGGGCGCCACCGTCATGGTCAGCATCCACGGAAACACCGAGCCGACGTAAAGCGCCGATCCCGCGACGAAGGCGGCAACCGGCATCCATGGACGGACGTAAGGCACGGTCCGGTCCCTGAGAAGGGCGTAGCCGGCCGACAGCAGGAGATTGGTGGCCGCCACCTCGCTTCGCACCCAGTACTCTTTGGGTGGGGCGATGTCGGGGAAGGCGTAATAGCTCAGGTGGATGGCAATGGTGAGAAAGCCAAAGGCGATCAATGCCCCACCTTCGCGGCCGCGCAGAAACGGAAGAAGGGTCAGCAGCGACAGGAAAACATAGGAGTGCTCCTCCACGTTCAGCGACCACAGATGGCCGATCGGGTAGGGGCTCGCGAACATATGGAAGTCGGCGGGCAGATAGGAACGCAGGAACAGCACAGTCGGCACCACCTCCGCCTCCGGCGCCGGCTTGCCGATCAGCGTGGCGATGCCGAAGACGATCAGCAGAAAAAGCAGAAAAGCCGGGATGATGCGCGATATGCGGCGTTTGTAGAATGTGGCGAGCGGTACGCGCCGCTGAAACAGAATGCGGCTCATCAGCAGGCCGGACAGGCAGAAGAAGACGTCGACGCCCATCCTGCCGCTGTGCCAGCCCTGCACCGCGAAGAAATGCCCCTGCAAGACCAGAAAAATCGCCAGTCCCCGCCAGCCGTCCAGATAGTCGATGCGCCGCAGCTCGCTGCCGCCGTGCTGCGCCGAGGAAGACGCCACTTTTTCGATGGTCATAATCGGGCTCGAAACGAACCGTCGCGCGACTGGCGGCCGGGGTGCGGCAGTCATTCAGGAAAATCGTGATAAAATGGTGACCATCCCGCCTTGATACCCCAGATACGACAAAGCGCCCGGCATCCTCTCAGGATCGGGCGCTCACATCGTGCGTGATCAGCCGCTTTGGCTTGTCAGAGGCCGAAGCCCTTCAGAAAGCCGCGCTTCGAGGCGCGAGCCTTGCTGCCGGCGGTCTCTTCGTAGTGGGCGATCGCCTCGGCGATTTCGCGTTCGGCGGTGCTCTGGCTGTGGCGCTTCTTGTTGGCACCCAGCATGGCGAACATCATGGCGTCCATCGTTGTTCTCCGTTCTCTTTTCTGTCTCTCTTCTTGCAGCCTCAATATAAGTGACATGCCCAATAGGGACAAATCGTATCTTCTGAAAGGCACCTTCAGTTTTCCTGCAACGAGAAGCGCGCTCCAGCGGGGCCATTTGATTCCGCCCCGTCTGCTTCCTACATGCGAGGTCAACGAACCTATCTTGAAGGAAGCTGCCCTTGGTCGATTTCAGATCCTGGTTGCCGCGACGTTTTCGCGGCGATGTGCCCGTCGTGCCGCTCGTCCGCTTGTCCGGAGCCATAGGCATGCCGGCCGCGTTGGGGCGAGGATCGCTGTCGCTATCCGCCATCGACGGCACGCTCAAGAAGGCTTTTTCGGTGAGCGGAGCGAAGGCTGTGGCCCTTGCCATCAACTCGCCCGGCGGTTCGCCCGTGCAGTCCCACCTCATTTTTCGCAGGATCCGGCAGCTTGCCGATGAAAAGAAGTTGCCGGTGATCGCCTATGTCGAGGACATCGCGGCTTCGGGCGGCTACATGCTGGCCTGCGCGGCCGATGAGATCGTCGCCGATCGTTCGTCGATCCTCGGGTCGATCGGCGTGGTGTCGGCGACGTTCGGCCTCGACAAGGCCATTGCGCGCCTTGGCATCGATCGCCGCGTCTACACGGCCGGCACGCGCAAGGTGACGCTCGACCCCTTCCAGCCCGAAAATGGCGAGGACGTCGAGCATCTCAAGGCGTTGCAACGCGACATCCATGGCTTCTTCATCGAGTTGGTGAAGGAGCGGCGCGGCGCGCGGCTGTCGGAGAGCGAAGATCTGTTCTCCGGTCTCTTCTGGGCCGGCGAACAATCCGTGTCGCTCGGCCTCGCCGACCGCATCGGCACAGCCCATGACGATCTTGCCTCCCGCTATGGAGACAAGGTCGACATCCGCCTGTTCGAGCCGGGCCGAAGTGGCTTCCTGCGACGCCGTTTGTTCGGTGTAGGAGTCGTCGACGCCGGCGGACTCGTCGATTTTGACAGTGTTCTCGCAGCGATCGAACGGCGCTCCCTGTTCTCACGCTACGGTTTGTGAACCCTTCACAGGAATTTGCGCTTGCCAGGAAACAGAGACGGTGTTCTCATGGTTTCAACAGCAAAGGAGACAGGCCCATGTCCCATCTGGTTGGATTTGCTCTCATCGGCGCCGGCGTCTATGTCGTCGTCCAGGTGCTGAAGCGTGAGATGACGCGTGTGGGCGAAGTTCTCCAACAGGCCAACGCCAAGCCCGTCCGCGTCGAGATTCGCATGGAGCGCGACCCGGCAACGGGTGTCTATCGCGACCGCCGCTAGACGTGCTCGATCCGTTCGGGCGTCTTTAGTTCCCGTCGGGGAAGGCCGAGGCACGTCGCTTCGGCCTTTTTCGTTTCTTGATCGCTATGGCGACAGGTTCCGGACGGCACCGCAATCGCGCGCCCGGATCTTCCTGCCTTCGTGTTCCGGTTTCCTCTCCGAGCAGACAACCTTCCACGTCAGGCGTCCCGCTGCGTTTCTCTCGTGGATCGTGCGGCAATAACAAATCTTGTCGTCGGACGGCGGAGTATCCGTCTTGTGACGATTCTGGCGGTCCGGCTGGATGGGCTCGATGAGCTGGTGGCGTTTTTCCGCTGCGAGCGTCGGCGAGGCGATGGCCAGCGCGGCGAGGACCATGACGAAGCGGAGAGGCGCGGGGGACATCATTGCATCCTTTGACTGCGTTCGAGTGCCGGAGACGGTTGTTTCTTGAACGTTGACGGCCGCTTTTCCGGGCGCGGGCACAGACGGCTTTTTGCGGTTGACGGGGCGAGGGGGCGCACCTAATTTCGCGCCCGATCCCGCCCGGCATCCGCCGGGTTCCAGCCGCTTCCAGGTACCTCCCGATGACCCAGCCCGCCCAAGTCAACGATCCCCGCCGTTCCTTCCAGGGGCTGATCCTGACCCTGCAGCGCTTCTGGGCCGACAAGGGTTGCGTCATCCTGCAACCCTACGACATGGAGGTCGGCGCCGGCACCTTCCATCCGGCGACCACGCTGCGCTCGCTGGGCCCGAAGCCCTGGAAGGCGGCTTACGTTCAGCCGTCCCGCCGCCCCAAGGACGGCCGCTATGGCGAGAACCCCAATCGCTTCCAGCACTACTACCAGTTCCAGGTGATCCTGAAGCCGTCGCCGGAGAACCTGCAGGAGCTCTATCTCGAGAGCCTTGAGGCGATCGGCATCGATCTCAAGCTGCACGACGTGCGGTTCGTCGAGGACGACTGGGAGAGCCCGACCCTGGGCGCCTGGGGCCTCGGCTGGGAGTGCTGGTGCGACGGCATGGAAGTCAGCCAGTTCACCTATTTCCAGCAGGTTGCGGGCATCGAATGCTCGCCGGTGTCGGGCGAGCTGACCTACGGCCTCGAACGTCTCGCCATGTATCTGCAAGGCGTCGACAACGGCTACGAGCTCAACTTCAACGGCCAGGAAGGCGAGGGCAAAGTCACCTACGGCGACGTCTTTCACCAAGCCGAGGAGGAGTACTCCCGCCACAACTTCGAGTACGCCGATACCGACATGCTGATGCAG
>JAUVXG010000117.1 GCA_030603685.1 Pleomorphomonas sp. | reverse complement strand
GGGCCAGACGGGGTGGCAAGGCGCGGGTGTCGAAACGAGAGCGAAGGGGTTTCGGTTCGGAAGATGTGGCGCTCATTTGAGATCGGGCGCTCCGGTTACCGCGCGAGAAGCCGGCAATCTGGACAAATACTCATACATGGCGGACGTGGAATATCAAGGCGCCCCCGCCAACAGGGCAACGCCCGGCGCGAAGGCCGGGCGTCGTATCGTGTCGTTCCCAAGCCTGGGGCCGGGTGCATATCACGCCACGGTCAGGCGATACTTCGCAAACCCTTCCTCGGCATCGCCGACCTTCTCCACCTTCACGCCGGCAGGCACGGTGTCCAGCGTCGCGTTGGGCGAGTTGGGGAAGGTCAGATTGACCCCTTCGGGCAGCTTGGCGATCGACCAGTTGCCGTCCGCCGACGGGTTGATGGTCTTGTTCGCGACGATGTAGCGGACGATGACGTCGCGGTTGCTGTCGGGGCCCGTGAAGACCACGGTGCTGCCGTCGGCACCGGGGAAATGACCGCCGCCGCCGGCGCGGTAGTTGTTGGTCACCACCAGGAACTCCTGGTTCGGCTCGACCGGCTTGCCCTGATAGGCAAGATCGACGATGCGATGCGCGTCGGGCGCCACAACCTTGCCGTCGTTGTCGTAGCGCTTCGCCTGCGTCACATCGATGCGGTAGGTGACACCGTCGATGACGTCGTAATTGTAGGACGGGAACGACGTGTCGATCAGCGGCTGCTCGTCGGGCTTGGTCGGGTCGATGGTGTTGAAGATGCCGGCCGAACGCTCAAGCCATTCCCTCACCTGCTCTCCGGTGACCTTCACGATGCGGATGGTGTTCGGATAGAGATAGATGTCGGCGACGTTCTTGATGGCGATCGGGCCTTTCGGCACGAAGGTGTAGTAGTCGGGGCCGGAACGGCCGCCGCACTTGAAGGGAGCGGCCGCCGACAGGATCGGCAGGTCCGGCAAGCCAGCCGCCTTTGCCTGGGTGGCGCCATACCAGAGCTGCGCCTTGCTGACGATCTGCACCGACGGGTCATCGGCCACCAGCGCCCAGTAGCTGGAAATCGGCGCCGAGGTCTCGCCGACGGGACGACGAACATAGTCGAGCGTCGCCTCGTGATCGTCCTTTACGGACGCCAGCACGGCCGGAACCGCGTCTACGCGCGACACGATCTTCTTGTCGGCCGTCCGCTCATAGATCGGCCGCGCCTCGACCTTGAAGCCACTGATCTTCCACCCTTCGCCATCCTTGACGAGATCGAGGTCGATGACGCCGAGATGGCTGCCCCAGAAACCGGGCATGACGGTCGGCACGCCGTTGAGCGTCCCCTTCTCAATGTCGGCGCCATCGATGCCGGCGAAGTCCTTGCCGGGAAACACGAGATGCTGGTGGCCGGTGAAGATGGCGTCGATTCCCGGCACCTTCGAGAGGAACAGCGCCGCGTTCTCCTCGCCGCCCACCCGCTCACCGCCGGCAATACCTGAATGGCAGAGCGCGACGACCACATCCGACTGCGCGCGCAGCGCCGGCAGATACTTACCCGCGGCATCGACGATATCGATGGTGGTCGCCTTGCCTTCGAGGTTGTCCTTGTCCCACTGGACGATCTGCGGCGGCACGAAGCCGATGACGCCGATGCGCAGCACGTGCTCCGCCCCTGTCGCATCGGTCACCTTGGCGTCGAAGACGCGGGTCGGCTCGATGAGCGGGGTGCCGTCGGGCTTCAGAACGTTGGCGCAGACGGCCGGGAATTCGGCGCCCGACAACGCCTTGCCGAGGAAGTCGAGCCCGTAATTGAACTCGTGGTTGCCGAGCGTACCGCAGAGATAGCCGAGGCCATTCATCGCAGCGACGATCGGATGTTTGTTGCCGCTATCCAGGCCCTTCTCATAGGCGATGTAGTCGCCGAGCGGGCTACCCTGAATGAGGTCGCCGTTGTCAAACAGAACGGCATTGCGCACTTCGTCGCGGGCCGCGGCGATTAGGGCCGCCGTCTTGGCGAGACCGACGGTGTCGTCGGCCTTGTCGCGATAATAATCGTAAGGGTAGACGTTGACGTGAAGATCGGTGGTGGCCATCAGGCGCAAGCGGACGGCCGGCTCGGCGGCTGCGGCAAGCGTGGGAACAAAGGCAACGAGCGCGCCGGCAGCGGTAGCCATAAGCAGTTCGCGACGGCTGAGACGATGGATGGGCATAACGACTTGTCTCCCAAATGGACGCCCCCTCAGGAGCGAAACGTGTCGGCAACGATGTGGTTTTCACGCTATCTGAAGTCTTCCAGGCGCCTTTTCTGCCGTCCTTCGGCATCGAAATTGTCCGGCATCAGCCAAGCTTCAAAGGCCTCCCTCAGCGTCGGCCACTCCTTGTCGATCACGGAGAACCACGCGGTATCACGGTTACGTCCCTTGACTATGACGGCTTGGCGAAAAGTGCCTTCGTAGGTAAAGCCCAAGCGTTCGGCCGCCTTCATCGACGGCATGTTGAGCGCGTTGCACTTCCATTCGTAGCGGCGGTAACCCAGCCCCTCGAAGGCGTGCTTCATGAGCAGGTAGTGCGCCTCGGTTGAGATGGCCGATCGCTGCATCAGCGGTGACCAGGTCACCCAGCCAACCTCGATCGAGCCATTGGCGGGATCGATGCGGAGATAGGAAACGATGCCCACCGCCTTGCCGGTCGCCTTGTCGACCGCCGCGAAGAACAGCGGATCCTCCGAGAGAACGAGAGGACCGACCCAAGCGGCGAACTCGACCTCGCTTGCGAAAGGTCCGACCGCCAGATAGGTCCACATCCGACCGGCGCGGTCTGCGGAATAGGCCGCGAAAAGGTCCGGCACGTGGGCGACGGACAACGGCTCGAGCCGAACCGTCCGACCTTCGAGCACCGTGGGCGACGGACGCCGACGCGGCTCCCAGCCTGCTACAACCGGCCCGATGGGATCGCCGTGGTCGTCCAACTCCCGCAAGACCATATCTGCCCCCTGAACAACGCGCAATCCGACGAACGCGAGGCGTCGCGCAATTCTGTGTTGTAGCATCACTTGACAGAAAGCTCGCCCCGTTTCCGCGTGACGCGCTCAACCCTCGTAACGAACCTTATTTGCCGATCACGCCGGCGAGCTGGATCCGATTCCGCCCCAGCGCTGCAAGCACGGCCTGGACGATGCCCTGCGCATCGAGGCCGGCGGCCGCATACATGCGCTCCGGCCTGTCGTGATCGACGAAAGTGTCAGGCAATGTCAGTGCACGGAACCGGAAGCCCCGGTCGAACCGACCGTCCTCAATGAGCGCCTGCGCCACCTGGCTGCCGAAGCCGCCGGTGGAGCCTTCTTCCACGGTGATCAGCAGTTCGTGGTGGGCGGCGAGCTGACGGATCAGCTCGCGGTCGAGAGGTTTGGCAAATCGCGCATCGGCGACAGTGGCGGGAAGGCCGAAGGTCGCCAGTTCCTCGGCTGCCTTCAGCGCCTCGCCAAGGCGGGTACCGAAAGTGAGGATTGCCACCTTGCCGCCGCCGGAGACGATGCGGCCACGACCGATCTCCATCGGCTGCCCCTGTGTGGGCAGTTCGACCCCGACGCCCTCGCCGCGCGGATAGCGGAAGGCGATGGGGCCATCGTCATAAGCCACCGCCGTCGCCACCATATGCCTGAGTTCCGCCTCGTCGCCCGGGGCCATCACGACCATGTTGGGCAGGCAGGTGAGAAAAGCGGTGTCGAAGGCGCCGGCATGGGTGGCGCCGTCGGCACCGACGAAGCCGGCCCGGTCGATCGGCAGGCGGACGGGGAGGTTCTGCAGGGCTACGTCGTGCACGACCTGATCGTAGGCGCGCTGCAGGAAGGTGGAGTAGATGGCGCAGAAGGGTTTCAAGCCCTCGGTCGCCATGCCCGCCGAGAAAGTGACGGCGTGCTGTTCGGCAATGCCGACGTCGAACACCCGGTCGGGAAAGGCCTCCGCGAAGAGGTCGAGGCCGGTACCGGCCGGCATGGCGGCCGTGATGCCGACAATGCGTTCGTCGCGGTGTCCCTCATCGACCAGCGTTTCGCCGAACACTTGCGTGTAGCTCGGCGCGTTGGCCTTGGGTTTGACCTGGGCGCCGGTCACCACGTCGAACCGGCTGACGCCGTGATACTTGTCGGCCGCCGCCTCTGCCGGCGGATAGCCCTTGCCCTTCTTGGTCACGACGTGAAGCAGCACCGGCCCATCCTTGGCGTTGCGGACGTTGCGCAACACCGGCAGCAGATGGGACAGGTTGTGCCCGTCGATCGGCCCGACGTAATAGAAGCCGAGTTCCTCGAACAGCGTGCCGCCGGTCAGGAAGCCGCGCGCATACTCCTCGGCCCGCTGCGCCTTTTGCCGAAGGCCCTTCGGCAGATTGAAGGCGAGCTGCTTCATCGCTTCGCGCAGCGTCAGATAGGTCGGGCCGGAAACGAGGCGCGCCAGATAGGCGCTCATGGCGCCGGTGGGCGGGGCGATCGACATGTCGTTGTCGTTGAGGATGACGACGAGGCGGCTATCCATGGCGCCGGCGTTGTTCATCGCCTCATAGGCCATGCCGGCCGACATGGCGCCATCGCCGATGACGGCGATCACCTGGTTGTCGTCGCCCTTGAGGTCGCGCGCCACGGCCATGCCGAGGCCGGCCGAAATCGACGTCGAGGAGTGGCCGGCGCCAAACGGGTCGTAGATGCTCTCCGCGCGCTTGGTGAAGCCGGAGAGACCTCCGCCCTGGCGCAGCGTGCGGATATCGCCGCGCCGGCCGGTCAAGATCTTGTGCGGATAGGCCTGATGCCCGACATCCCAGATCAGCCGATCGCGCGGCGTGTCGAACACAGCATGCAAGGCGACCGTCAGTTCGACGACGCCCAGCCCCGCGCCAAGGTGGCCGCCCGTCGCGGACACCGCGTCGATCATCTCGGCGCGCACCTCGGCGGCGAGCTGCTCAAGCTCGGCAATCGACAGCATCTTGAGGTCGTCCGGCGAGACGACCTTGTCGAGAAACGGGGTGGCGGGACGCGACAATCCAAAAATCCGTGAAACTACGAGGGCAAACCCCTCACCCTCAGATACCAGTCAATCACAGTCTCTTCAATTCGCAAGCGTCGTGTTTATCAAGCTAAATTGCGGCAGATGCAGGGACGCTCATCGCGCGAGCCCGAACTGAATCTCGATGAGATGGTAGGACGAACCAGGTCCTCGCCAGTCATGATAGATCTCCCGGCTCTCGCCGGAAAAGACGTGCCGCGATCGTTCGATTTCCGACACCAGCGGCCCGTAGCCTTTTGAAAACAGCGTTCGCAACGATCCCCGATGCAGGGCCGAAGCGGCGACGATCGGTTCGAGATGCATCAGCTCGAACGCACCCGAATAGACCGCCGGCCGTTCGATCGGAAGGCAGATCCGCCAGTCGAACAGAGTCTTGCCATCACGCGGAAGGTCGTTGGCGACAAAGGTCCAGGGACCCGCGACAGTGAGTCCCAGATCCTCCACTTCGGCCATCATGTCCGGATAGAGTTCGGCCGAGACCGTCGCCACGTCCCGGATTCGAATCCTCCGGGCTGCGCTCAGCACCCACATGTCCTGCGTTTCGACGATATTCATCCGGCACCCCTTGCTTGTGCCGGCAAGCTACCGGTGAAATGGTCGGTACCAAGCGAGAAAGTGAGTTTTTCTTTCTAAGCCGAGGCGAGAATGACAAGCCGATTGGAAAATCGTTCCTCCCGGGCCGGTTACTCCCTATCGAGCGGCTCCACGCCGGCCGCCGATCCGTCTCCGGCGACCCGAATCTTCTCCACCTTGGCCTCGGCGGCCTTGAGCAGGCCGTCGCAGTGCTTGCGGAGCGCATCGCCGCGTTCGTAGATGGAAATGCTTTCCTCGAGCGGCACCGAGCCCTGCTCAAGGCGGGCGACGATGCCTTCGAGTTCCTTCAGGGCCTGCTCGAAGCTGAGGGCGCTGACGTCGGTGGCGTTGGTCATTTTCGGCAGCCTTTCGTCGGTCAGGGATAGAGGCGGGTGCGCGTCCAGCCGCCGTTGCCGTCGGGCAGAAAGCGGACGCGGTCATGTAGACGGAACAGCCCGTCACGCCAGAATTCGATGGCCGTCGGCGTGATACGCAGGCCCGACCAGTAGTCGGGGCGCGGCACGGCTCCGACGCCGAACTTCAAGCCCCATTCGGCAACCGCCTTCTCAAGCGCGAAGCGGCTTTCGAGCGGGCGCGATTGCTTGGAAGCCCAGGCGCCGATGCGGCTGCCGCGATCGCGGCTCTGGAAATAGGCGTCCGCCTCGTCCTTCGAGACCTCGGAGACGTTGCCGCGAATGCGAATCTGCCGCTTGAGACTCTTCCAGTGAAACAGGAGCGCCGCCTTGCGGCTCGCAAGAATCTGCTCGCCCTTGGCAGAACCGAAGTTGGTGTAGAAGACGAAGCCCCGCTCATCGAAGCCCTTGAGCAGCACCATGCGGGCGTCCGGCATGCCATCTTCATCGACGGTGGCCAGCGCCATGGCGTTGGGATCGTTCGGCTCGCTCTTCTCGGCGTCCTTCATCCAGCTGACGAACAACTGATAGGGCTCCGAGGCTTCCGTGAAATCGGGCTCTGAACTGGACATGTCTCGTCGACGCCTCGTCGTGCTGGCTGGCCGGCGGCCAGATTCGGGCAAGCGTCCGACCGGCATATAACCACATCCCGGCCGGCGACAACCTCTTGGACGCCTGCCCCCTGAAAAGATTTTGTCAAAGCGGTCCGACCCGTATAATGGCACACTCTGGAACGGAACGTGATCGGGCATTACATGCTTGGCAGAACCTTGGCGCCGCGCGGCGCCATCATCCATTTGAAGAGGGCCAACCAGCATGCGTGATCCGTATGAGGTCCTGGGCGTGCCCAGGAGCGCGGACGAAGCGACGATCAAGAAGGCTTACCGCAAGCTCGCCAAGCAGCACCACCCGGACGCCAACAAGAACGATCCGCGCTCCAAGGAGCGCTTTGCCGAGGTGAACTCAGCCTATGAGATCGTCGGCGACAAGGACAAGCGCCGCCAGTTCGATGCCGGCGAAATCGATGCCGAGGGCAAGCCGCGTTTCACCGGGTTCGAGGGCTTCAGCGGCGCCGGCGGCATGGGCGGCGGTTTCCGCCAGGCAGGCGGCCGACCAACCGACGACATCCTGCACGACATCTTCGGCGACGCCTTCGCCAGCTTTGCCAGCGGTAGCGCTCGCGGGGCGCGTGGAGGCAGGCGGGGCGGCGGGTTCTCGGGATTCGAGGGCTTCTGGAACGCCGGACCGGCCGGGGCGGGCGAGGCTGCTGCGGGATCGACCAAGGGCGCCGACGTCATGGTGACGGCCCGCGTCCGCCTGGAAGACATCGTCGGCTCGGGCAAGGTCCGCGTCACCTTGCCGAGCGGCAAGTCGCTCGACGCGAAGATACCCGCCGGCTTCGAGCCCGGTCAGCAGCTTCGCCTCAAGGGCCAGGGCGGTGACGGCACGCCACCGGGCGACGCCATTGCCATTCTCGTCTACGAGACGCATGCCCTGTTCCGCCCGGATGGCTACAACCTGCGCCTCGACCTGCCGGTCACCCTCGACGAAGCGGTGCTTGGCGGCAAGGTGCGGGTGCCGACGCTGGAGGGCGCCGTCGACATGACCATTCCGGCCGGCGTCACCGGCTCGAAGGCATTCCGCCTGCGCGGCAAGGGATTGCCTGACAAGAAAGGCGTCCGGGGCGATATCTTCGTCACCCCGCGTATCGTGCTGCCCGATGGCGCCGACGCGGGCCTCGAAAAGCTGATGGAGCGTTGGCGCGAGGTTCGTCCCTATGACGTGCGCGGGCCGGAATTCTCTTCATGAGCCGCCTGCCCCCGCTGCCATTGCCACCGGCGCGCGGTGCCCGCACCGCGCGTTTCGTCGCCAGCCTCGCCTTCATGGTGATGGTGGTCGGGATCGTTTCTCGCCATCTCGATCTGATATCGAGCGGCACCATGTACACCGCCGTCGGCACCGGCCTGTTTCTCGGCCTTGTGGCGCTCGGCGTCCTGGCAATGACCATCCGTGACGTCTGGCGGGAAGGAAGGGGGGGCGCCGACAGCGCGTTCGGCACCCTGCTGCTGATCATAGCCGCTTTTTCACCGTTGATCGGCGCGGTCGCGGCCTATGTAGCCTACCCCGCGATAGACAGCGTTTCGACCGACACGGACGACCCGCCCGCCACGCCGGCAGGGTTCTCGCAAGTGGTGCTGCCGTTCGATCTGCGCGCCGCTCCCAGCGAAGCGGCGGCCTTGCAGGAGGATGCCTATCCCGACCTGACGACGCAGGCCACCGACCTTTCCACCGTCGAAGCCTATGCGCTCGCCCGGCAGACCGTCGACGATCTCGGCTGGGCCATCCGGCTGGCCGAGGAGCCCGACACCGAGGCGGCGAATGGCCGCATCGAGGCCGAGGCGCGGTCGCTGGTGCTGGGTACGCAGGAGTATGTCGTCGTTCGCATTCGTCCCGGCGACAGCGGCAGCCGCATCGACGTTCGATCCCTGAGCCGGGTGGCCATGCCCGATCTCGGAGAGAACGCCCGCCACGTCGGAGACTTCATTGCCCGCTTCGGCGAAATGTCACGGCGACAGGCGGCCAACTAGCTCATACTCGGCTCAGCCGGTCGTCATCTCTCCTCAACAGACCGCGCCTTTCCAGCCAGTCTGTGTGGGCCCCGACAGACAGCGCCGCCGCCCCGGCCAGCGCCGGATCGAGACCTATGTAGACGGCGGCGACGATCTCCTCGATGGTCCGCGTCCTGCCATCGAGCGCCCGCAGGATCGCCGCCTCGCGCGCTTGCCGATGCCGCTTGAGTTCGGCCACGCGGACCGGACCGTCGCCCACAGGGCCGCCATGCCCGGGCAGATAGGTGCGCGGCCCGATGGCGGCGAGACGATCGAGGGACGCCATGTAATCGGCCATGCTTCCATCCGGAGGCACGACGATGCTGGTCGACCAGCCCATGACATGGTCGCCGGAAAACAGGAGTCCCAGTCCGGCGAGGTCGTAGCAAAGGTGCCCGGCCGTGTGGCCCGGTGTGGCAATGGTCTGAAGCGCCCCGGCCTCGGTCTCCACTGTGTCGCCATCGACCAGTATACGGTCCGGTCGATAGAAGGAGCGCCTGGCGTCAGGCGTAGCGCCGATCACCTGGGCGCCGGTCAGTTCCGAAAGTCGACGGACGGCACCGACATGATCGGCGTGATCGTGCGTCACGACGATCCGCCGGATCGGCGCGCCTGCGACAGCCAGAAGATCCGAGACATGGGCGTCATCGTCGGGACCGGGATCGATGACGGTGATGTCCCGATCGCCGAGCAAATAACAGTTGGAGCCGCGGAAGGTCAGGGGCCCTCCATTGCGGGCGGTGAGGCGGCGAACGCCCGCTGCTATCGGCTCGGCAACACCATATGCCGGCATGAAATCTAGAATGGGGTCGACGCTCACATCCCCCTCCCCGGTCGAAGCGGTCGGACATGTGCGTCCATGAGGGCAGATGAGTCTCCTGGGGGCTGCATGAATCGCCCTGACTCCCGATGAACCCGCATGGACTCGCTCATCCCGGTGTCCCGGTGCCGACGCCCCGCGCCGTGAACCACTCGACCAGCCAGTAAAAGCTCCAGCCAAGGACAAACATCGCCGAGATCGCCAACGCAACGACCATTATCATCGTCCAGACAAGGGAGCGGGACATCATCGGCGCATCGACATCGGGGACGGAGGCCAATGCCCGGATCAGGTCCGCGCCCCGTTCGGGATCGAAGACGAACATGCCGGCTTGCTGTCGCGCGCCGATCCCGAAGCCATCGTCTCCCATCGTCCGGACGAGGTCCACCGATCTCCACAACGCGACCGCCTCCCCTTCCGGACCGACGATGGCCAGCCCTTTGGGGGACAACTCGGCCCTCGCCAAACGGCGGTGGCCGTCGCCCTCATCGAAAACGCCCTCGACCGTCGCCCATGTTGTCGTCGTCATGTCGCACTCTCCCGGCAACCGGCCGAATATGGCCGAGCCGTGCTTGCATTTCCACACGAACTGCCTCAAACCGATTCAAGATACAAAGTTCATGGAAAAGCCGTAGAGGTTCGCGACCCTGCGTCCGAAGGTCGGGCGCACCGATGTCGGCGCAGCCATCGTGGTCGGTCTCGGCCGGCAGTCACCGTCCATCCGCCTGCACACGAGTTCGTCCTTGTCCAAGACCTTTGCCCCACTCGTCTCGCTCCTGACCGGTGTCGCCTTCCTTTTGTGCGGAAACGCGCTGTTGGGCACGATGATCCCGCTCCGTGGGCTTCACGAGCACTTCACGCCGGTCCTCATCGGCCTCATGGGGTCTTCCTACAATCTCGGTTTCGTGGTCGGCTGTCTCGCCTGCCCCTATCTGATCCTCAGAGCCGGTCATATTCGCGCCTATACGACGCTGGTGTCGCTCGCCGCCGCCACGACGCTGGTTCATCCGATGGTCGTCGATCCCATGGTGTGGATCGGCGCGCGCTCCATCACCGGGTTCTGCCTCGCCGGCCTCTACCTCATCATCGAAAGCTGGCTCAACGATCGCGCCACCAACGACAATCGCGGCCTCATCATGAGCGTCTACATCGTCGTCAACTACCTCACGACAACCGCCGGACAGATGATGATCCTGCTGGCGCCCATCCAGCATTTCGAGCTGTTCGCGGCCGCTTCGCTCCTGGTGTCGCTGGCCGTGGTTCCCGTGGCGCTGACCACGTCAGCGCAGCCGGCGCCGATCGCCATCGTCCAGTTCCGGCCGCTTGAACTATTGAAAATGGCGCCCGTCGGCCTTGCGGGTACATTCATGATCGGCGTCGCCAACGGCGCCTTCTGGTCGCTCGTCACCGTCTTCGCCATCGGGCGGGGTCTGTCGGCGAGCGACGCGGCCATCTTTCTATCGCTTACCGTGATCGGCGGCGCCTTGATGCAGTGGCCCGTGGGCCGGTTGTCCGACGCCCATGACCGCCGGCTGGTCCTTGCCTGCGTGATGGTATTGTCGGCGATCGCCAGCCTTTTGACGTTCTTGTTGCCGCTCGGCGGCACCGGCCTGTTCATCATGGCGTTCCTGCTCGGCACCGTGGTGCTGACAAGTTACTCGGTGGCATCGGCCCACGCCTACGACCGGGCGGAGAAGTCCGCCTATGTCGAGATGGCGACCGGCGTTCTGCTCGCCAACGGCGTCGGTGCCGTGTTCGGACCGCTGATCGCCTCCTTTGCCATGGAGAGCTGGGGGAACGGGTCGCTCTTCGTGTTCATGGCGCTCGTCGAGATGCTGCTCGCCGCCTTCATCGCGTTGCGCTGGCGCATCCGCCCCTCGCGCCCGGACGATCCGAAGGAAGCCTACGAGCTCTTCTCTACCGCGCCTGTCGGCGGCGCCATTCCACCCGAGGCGCCCGCGCCCGACGATCCCATCCTCCAGACGCCCGTCGTGCCGGCGCCCAAGGAGCCGGCCGAAGCCGATTCCCCCTGACCGGGTCTTGCCAAACTCCGGCGCCTGCCGCAAAGCATGCCCATGGCAAGGATCCGCCTCGATCAGCTCATCGTCGCCCGCGGTCTCGCGGACAGTCGCGCTCGCGCCCGCGACGCCATTCTGCGCGGCCATGTGACCGTAGGGGGGCGGGTAGCCGACAAGCCCGGTCTATCGGTCGAGGAAGATGCGGAGCTTGCGATTTCCGATCCGGCCGCCGCCTACGTATCGCGCGCCGCCCTGAAGCTCGTTGCCGGTCTCGATCACTTCGGCTTCGACGTCAGCAACCGAGACTGCCTCGATATCGGCGCCTCCACCGGCGGCTTCACCGAAGTGCTGCTTCAGCGAGGCGCCTCCCGCGTCGTGGCGCTGGATGTTGGCCATGGACAGCTGCATTCGCGCATTGCCGCCGATCCGCGCGTCGACAACATCGAGGGGTTGAACGCCCGCGATCTCACGTCCGCCGACCTACCCTTCCGGCCGGAGGTGATCGTCTCCGACGTTTCCTTCATTTCTCTGACCCTGGCGCTGCCGGCCGCGCTGATGCTGGCCCGTCGCCCTGCTGTCGGCATCTTCCTCGTCAAGCCGCAGTTCGAGGCAGGTCGCCAGGCGATCGGCAAGGGTGGCCTCGTCGACGAGGCCACGGGCCGCGTCGCCGCCGAGCGCCTGCGCGCATGGCTGGACGGCCGAGAGGGCTGGCGTGCCCACGATCTCATCCCCTCGCCCATTCTCGGCGGCGACGGCAACCATGAATACCTACTCGGAGCGAGCCTTGACTGAACTCGTGATCGATCGCCTCGGCCATCGCGGCGACGGCGTCGCCCTCCAGCCGGACGGCAAGCCGTTGTTCGTGCCCTACACGCTGGCTGGAGAGACCGTCGACGTCGACCTCCAGGGCGGCGCTGCGCGGCTGAACCGCGTCCTCACCTCCTCACCCGATCGCATCGAGCCGGTCTGCCGGCACTTCGGCGTTTGCGGTGGGTGCCTGCTCCAGCATGTCGCACCGGCGCCCTACGCCGACTTCAAACGGCAGCTGGTCATCGATGCGCTTGCCGATCGCGGCCTGACGCCGGAAGTCGGCGAAACGCGCCTCGTCCCGCCTGGCTCCCGCCGTCGCGCCACCTTCGCCGGCATCATGGCCGGCCGTCATCCGCTGGTCGGCTTCAACGAGCGAGCCAGCCACCGTCTCGTCAGCCTCGACGAGTGTCCGGTCATCAAGCCCCAGCTCCTCGCCGCGTTTCCGACGCTGACGGCGCTCACCGGCCTGGTTGCTCCCCGGAAGGGGGGACTCGATCTCACGGTGACCCTGACCTCCGGCGGGCTCGACGTGTCCGTCGCCGGCATTGCGGCGCGGGACATCGACCGGCTGCGTCTGCCGCTCATCGAGCTTGCCGGACGCTTCGACCTTGCCCGCCTCTCGGCTGGTGGCGAGGCGATCGTCGAACGCCGGGCAGCGACGATCAACATAGATGGCGTCATGGTCGCGCTGCCACCCGGCGGCTTCCTGCAGGCATCCGAGGAGGCCGAGGCGATCATGGGCGAGCTGGTGATGGCCGCCATTCCCACCAAGGCAAAGCGGGTCGCCGATCTGTTCTCCGGCGTCGGCACCTTCTCGCTGCGTCTCGCCCGGCTGGCCGAGGTGCTGGCGCTTGAGGGCGAAGCGGGGGCCGTCACGGCGCTCGACAGGGCGGCGCGCAGCATGACCGGACGGCACCGCATCGCGGCGGAGAAGCGCGACCTGGCGCGCCGACCGCTGGTCGAGAAGGAGCTGGAGAAGATTGACGCCGTGGTGTTCGATCCGCCACGCGCCGGCGCCGCAGAGCAGAGCCTGTGGTTGTCTCGCTCGAAGGTACCGACCGTGGTGGCGGTCTCCTGCAACCCGGCCACGCTGGCCCGCGATCTCAGGACGCTGGTCGACGGCGGCTATCACATCGACACCGTGACCCCGATCGACCAGTTCCTGTGGTCGAGCCACGTCGAAGTGGTCGCGGTCCTCAAGCGCTGATCGCTTCATCGGCCCGAGATGCGACAAGGCCGGGGCGACGGATCGCCCCGGCCTCGTTTCATTCCGGGATGACCAACGTCAGGCCAGCGCCTTCGCCGGATCGAGGTAGGCGAGGCCGAGGGCGTCGCTCACCGCCTTGTAGGTGATCTTGCCAGCATGGACGTTGAGGCCATGGGCGAGATGGATGTCGTCCTTGCAGGCCTCTTTCCAGCCCTTGTTGGCGAGCGCCAGCGCAAAGGGCAGCGTCGCGTTGTTGAGAGCGAAGGTCGACGTGCGGGCGACGCCGCCGGGCATGTTGGCGACGCAGTAGTGAACGACGCCGCTCTCGATGTAGGTCGGGTCGGAATGCGTGGTGGCACGCGACGTCTCGGAGGCGCCGCCCTGATCGATGGCGACATCGACGAAGGCCGATCCCTTCTTCATGGCGGCGATCAACTCGCGGCTGATCAGCTTGGGCGCGGCGGCGCCGGGCACCAGCACCGTGGAAATGACGAGATCGGCGCCGGTGACGAGATCGGCCACGGTGTCCTTGTTGGAATGGGCCGTCTTGATGCGCACGCCGAAGGTGGCGATGGCGCGGCGCAGGGCATCGATGGAGTTGTTGACCAACGTCACGTCGGCCCCCATGCCAAGGGCCACGTGGGTGGCGTGGGTGCCCGCAACGCCGGCACCCAGAATGACCACCTTGGCCGGCGCCACGCCGGCAACGCCGCCGAGCAGGATACCCATGCCGCCGGCAGCGTTCTCCAGAGCGGCGGCGCCGACCTGGGGCGCCATGCGACCGGCCACTTCCGACATGGGAGCCAGCAGCGGCAGCGAGCCGTTGGGCGCCGTCACCGTCTCGTAGGCGATGCAGGTGGCGCCGGACTTCATGAGATCCTCGGCCTGTTCGGGATCGGGCGCGAGATGGAGATAGGTGAAGAGAGTCTGCCCCTCGCGCAGCTTCTTGCGCTCGACAGCAAGCGGCTCCTTTACCTTGACGACCATGTCGGCCTTGGCGAAGATCTCATCAGGACCGTCGACGATGGAGGCGCCCGCCTTGACATAGGCGGCATCCGCGATGCCGATCCCCGCGCCGGCATCTTTCTCGATGATGACCTTGTGGCCGGCGGCAACGAGTTCGCGCACCGACGAGGGAACGAGGCCGACGCGGTCCTCGTGGTCCTTGATTTCTTTCGGCGTACCGACAAGCATTTCGTTAGTCCCCTGCTGGTTCTGCCGCCGGGTTCAGTCCCAGCTTGGCCAGATGGCGCATAATTGGCCAATCTTGGCGCAATTTCTTGCACAGATTCAGCAGACTATGGTCGAAAAACAGCATAAAATTCCGTTCCTCGCCCCTTGAAACGCAGGAAATTCAACCCATGCGCCTCGACGTGACGGATCGTGCGATCCTGACCGCCTTGCAAGACAATGCCCGACCGACGAATGCCGAGCTCGCGGATCGGGTCCACCTTTCAGCCTCGGCCTGCCTGAGGCGCACGCGCCTCCTCGAGGAAAGCGGCCTTATCGCCCGCTTCGTCGCCATTCTCGATCCTCGAATAGCCGGCGTGCCCGGCACCGCCTATGTGTCCGTAACGCTCGACAGTCAGGGGCGTCAATCGCTCGACAAGTTCGAAGCCGCGGTGCGCGCCATCCCCGAGATCACCGAGTGCTATCTGCTCGCCGGCCAGCACGACTATCTCCTTCGTGTCGTCTACCGCGACGCAGCCGACCTCGAACGTATCCACAGCGAGATTCTGACGCCGCTACCCGGCGTCGTCCGCGTTCAGTCGCAGTTGACGCTCCGGACGGTCAAGCGGTCCACCAAGTTGCCGATCTGAAGCCAACGCTTTCAAGAGCAACGGCCCGGAGCGGGGTGCCGACCGTATGAGGCGGCGCCGCTCCGGGCCATGCTGGATCTCCGTCGGACACGTCTCAGGCGGCGGTCACCTTCTCGAGGAAGCCGGCCAGCAGGTCTTCGAGCGCCTTGGTCTCGCGTTCCACCTCGGCGGCCCAGTCCGTCAAGGACAGCGCCG
>JAUVXG010000256.1 GCA_030603685.1 Pleomorphomonas sp. | reverse complement strand
GCCCGCGAGGGGGAGCGCGGGCCGAGTTGCCTCTTGGTCTCAGGAGGAGAGGTCAGCGGATGCGTGAGCCGCCTTCGTTGAATATGTAACGCCGATCCGGCGGGCAGCCGAGCGTGATGGTGTCGCCGGAATGGACGTCCGGTCCATCCCGGTATTCGACGATCAGCGGCTGGCCGTCGTTGAGCTGGCAGTAGAGGTAGCGCGTGCCGCCGAGGTACTCGAGCACATCGACACGTGCCTCGATGCCTCCGGCCGCGCCGACGATCAGATGCTCCGGCCTGAGGCCGAAGGTCACCCTGTCGCCTGGCGTCAGCCCGGCGCCGGCGATGGGCGCGTCTTCGGCGCGTCCGGCGAGTTCCACCTTGCCGTCGCCCCGCCAGACGGCATCGAGGAGGTTCATGCGCGGCGACCCGATGAAGCCGGCAACGAAGGCGTTGTCGGGGTCTTCGTAGACCGTGCGGGGCGAGCCCGCCTGTTCCACCCGGCCGTCGCGCAGCACGACGATCACGTCGGCGAGCGTCATCGCCTCGGTCTGGTCGTGCGTCACGTAGATCATGGTGTTGCCGAGCTCGCGGTGCAGGCGGGCGATCTCGACACGCATGGAGACGCGCAACTCGGCATCGAGGTTGCTTAGCGGCTCGTCGAACAGGAACACCTCCGGCTGGCGTACGATGGCCCGGCCGATGGCGACGCGCTGCCGCTGGCCGCCGGAAAGTTGACCGGGGCGGCGATCGAGAAGCTGCTCGATCTTCAGGATGGCGGCCGCTGCCGCCACCCGCTCGTCGATCACCGCCTTGTCGGTGCGCTGCATCTTCAGGCCGAAGGCCAGGTTGTCGCGAACCGTCATGTGCGGATAGAGCGCGTAGCTCTGGAACACCATGGCAATGCCGCGCTGCGACGGATCGACATCGGTGACCTCACGTCCCTTGATGGCGATCTCGCCGTCGGTCACCTCCTCGAGGCCGGCGATCATGCGCAACAGGGTCGACTTGCCGCAGCCCGACGGCCCGACGAACACCACGAAGGCGCCGTCGGGAATCGAGAGGTTGACGCCGTGGATGACCTCCATCGAGCCGTAGCTCTTGCGCACCTCGGTCAATTGAACGCCAGTGTCGGCCATGGTCCTCACGCTCCGGTCTTCTTCGAACCACCGCGCATCCAGACGAGCATCTCGCCGGGCTCGCGGTTGTCCCAGAGGTGGTAGGGCACGAAGCGCGCCTTGGCGGGCTCCGTCGCGGGGGGCGTCTCGCGGTAGAGCGAACCCTCGAACCCGGTACTGACGTCGCGCGTCGCTTCGATGTCGAGCGCAACGGCGCCGCCGAGTGCTTCCACCACGGTTTCGCTGGCGCGTGCCGGATCGCCGGTGACGGTGAGCGCGTTGAGGCCATCGCCGTTGTCGACGCCTTCGGCACAATAGACCAGCGGACCGCGCATCAGCGCGAAGCGGCCGGTGTCCTGGCGAACGCGCGGATCGGCCCAGAGGGCGCGCGGGATCAGCGGCAGTTCGAGGACGATGACTTCGCTGCCGGTCCACTCATGCTCGATGCGCGCGTAGCCGTCCACCATGACCGCGTCGAGGTCGACCGCTCCTCCGTCGATCGACAGCTTGGCGCCCTTGGCCCAACCGGGGATCCGCAGGGAGATGGCGAAGCGCGTCGGCTTTTCCACCTTCAGGGACAGCCGCACCGCGCCGTGCCACGGATAGCGCGTGGCCTGGCTGAGCTCGATCTTGGTGCCGGCGACTTCGGCCTTCACCGAGCTCTCGCCATAGAGATGCACCGCGATCTCGTCCTTGGCGACGGCGTACATGTAGGAGCCGACCGAGGCGACGAGACGGGCGATGTTGGGCGGGCAGCACGGGCAGCGGTGCCACACCCAGCGGTGATGCTTGCCGGCGCTTTCGAGCGGGTTCTCGTAGAAGAAGGTCTTGCCGTCGAGCGACAGGCCGGAGAGCGAACCGTTGTAGAGCGCGACTTCCATGATGTCGGCAAAGCGGCGGTTGGGGCCGCGGCCGAGCATACGGTTCGCCCAGAATACGAGACCAACCGACGCGCAGGTTTCGGCATAGGCGCTTTCGTTCGGCAGGTCGTAGTAATCGGTGAAGCCTTCGTTGGCCGCCGCCGGCCCGATGCCGCCGGTGACGTACATCTGCTTGGCGACGAGATCGTCCCAAAGAATCTCGAGGGCGTTGGTCAGCGTGTCGTCACTGTATTCGGTGGCGATGTCGGCCATGCCCGAATAGAGATACATGGCGCGCACGGCGTGCCCGACGACCTTCGTCTGCTCGCGCACCGGCTGGTGCGACTGGTTGTAATGGTAGGATCCGAAGACGAAGTTCTTGGGATCGCGACCATCGCGCTGGGCCTCGATGTCGAAATAGTGCGGTTCGGTTCCCCGTTCGTCGATGAAGTACTTGGAAAGGTCCATGTACTTTTGTTCGCCGGTAACGCGGGCGAGCTTGACCAGCGCCAGCTCGATCTCCTCATGCCCGCAATAGCCGGCGATCTGGTTGGGGCCATGACCGAACTTGTCGATGATATGGTCGACGTAGCGGCACATGATGTCCATCAGCTTGCGCTTGCCGGTGGCCTGATAGTAGGCGACCGCACCTTCGATCAGGTGTCCGGCGCAATAGAGCTCATGCGTGTCGCGGAGGTTGGTCCACTCGCGATCGGGCACGACGCGCAGGTACCAGGAGTTGAGGTAGCCGTCTTCCCGCTGCAGCTTGCCGTAGAGGTCGACGATGGCGTCGACGCGCGCTTCGAGCTTCGGATTGGGCTTGCGATAGAGCGAGTAGGCGACCGTTTCGATCGACTTGCCGAGATCGCTGTCCCAGAACATCTGGGTTGAGACCATGGCCTTGTGCTCGGTGGCCGGCACGGTCGGGCTCATCGAATGATAGGGGATGACGACGCCGGGGCTTGGCTGGTCGACGTCGATCGCCTTCAGCATGCCCGCCTGGATGCAGCGATCCAGCAGGGTTTCGGCCGTCGCTTCGCAGACGGCATCCTGGCGGGCGCCGAACAGACCGCCGAGCACGACGGAGGGCACGGGGACGGGGCGGAACTGACGGTCTCTCTTGGTCTTGGTCATGATCTGATTTCCAATGAGGGGAAATGTCACTTCACGGCGCCGGCCATCAGGCCGCGCATGTAGTAGCGTTGCAGGAGCAGGAAGACGAACAGGCAGGGCACGCTCATCACGGTGACGCCGGCCTGGACCGCGCCCCAGTCGATGGCGCCGAGCCGACCGGCGCGCACCGCCGAAATCAGGATCGGCAAGGTGAACTTGCTGTTGTCCGACAGCAGCACGAGGGCGGCGAGGAACTCGTTCCAGGAGTTGAGGAAGGCGAAGATCGCCACGGTGACGATGCCCGGCAGCACCAGTGGCAGCAGCACGCGGACGAGCAGCCTGAGGTCGCGGGCGCCGTCGATGCGGGCGGCTTCCTCGATCTCCTTCGGCACGGCGTCGAAGGCGTTGCGCATCATGAATACCGAGAAGGGAAGTTGCAGCGTCACGTAGACCAAGGTCAGGCCGATCAGCGAGTTGTTCAGCCCGAGTTTGGCGAGGATGATGAACAGCGGCGTCAGGATCGACTGGAACGGGATCATCAGCGTGGCGATGATCAGCACGAACAGGGCGTTCTTGAACATGAAGCGGTAGCGCGAGAAGCCGTAGCCGGCGAGAAGGCTCACCACCACCGTCAAGAAGGCTGTGCCGATCGCCACCGCCGCCGAGTTCAGCGTGTGCTGCCAGACGCCGGCACCGAAGCTGTCGAGGCTGCGGTAGGCGTCGAGGCTGAACCCGTTGGTCGGCCACGGTGGGATGGGAGGAAGCCGGGCTTCCGTGCCGTGCCGGAACGACGAGAGTATGGTGATGAGGAAGGGCGCCAGGAAGAACACGGCGAGCAGGATGCCGGTGCCGTGGTAGCTGCCGGCGCCGAACAGGGCGCGCCGCGCGCGAGCTTCTTTCTTGGTGGTCATGCCCGCTCCTCCCCGACGCGCAGCAGCCAGAGCTGGAAGATGCTGATCAGCACCAGGATGACCAGGAGCGCCAGCGACATGGCGGCGCCGTAGCCGAGGTTGAAGGAGACGAAGGACTGGTTGAAGATGTAGTAGACTACCGAGATCATCTTGTTCTGAGGTCCGCCGGCCGTCATGATGTAGAACTGGTCGAAGGCGAGGATCGAACCGGTCACCGACAGGATCAGCGACAGCGCCATGGTCTTTCGCATCAGGGGCAGCGTCACGTAGAAGAAGCGCTTCCAGCGGTTGGCGCCGTCGATGCGCGCCGCCTCTCCAAGCTCCGTCGGGATTGCCTGCAGACCGGTGAGCAGGATGATCATGGTGAAGCCGGCCACCTTCCAGACCACCATCAGGCAGATGATGATGAAGGCGCTGTCGAAACTGGCGAAGAAGTTGGTCTTGAGGTCGACGATCCCGAGCCAGGCGAGAAGCGGGTTGAGAAAGCCGCTGTCGACGTTGGCGAACCACACCCAGAGCAGCGACGCCGAGGCGAGGCCCACCACCACCGGCATGAAGATCGCCGTCCGGTAGACGCCGACCATCTTCCGTTGCCGCTCGACGAAGATGGCGAGCGGAAAGGCGAGGGCGAAGATCGCGATGGTGATGATCACCGTGTAGTAGGCGGTGAAGCCCAGCGCCGAATAGAAGCGCGTGTCGGAGAACATCCGGATGTAG
>JAUVXG010000219.1 GCA_030603685.1 Pleomorphomonas sp. | reverse complement strand
TCCATGTCCGTAAAATCCATCCTCAGCATCGGTGTCGTCGCTCTCTCGGTCGTCGCTTTCGGCGGCTGCGCCAACACCATCCGCGGCGCGGGCCAGGACACGGCCAACGCCGTCAACGCCACGCAGTCCGCCGGCAACAACATCGGCAATGCCGCCGCGCGTTGATCGACCGCCGGCTCGTGCCGGCATGGGATGACATGGGCGCACGGGTTCGTTCCGGCGTCCGAACCCCTCATTTCAGGCTCCGCCCGTCCGCGAGGATGGCGGGGCCTTTTGTCGTTTGGCAAAGGCTCTTCTGTCCCTGTTCGGCAGCTTGTGCCGGCCGAGGCCTTCAGCGGCTGCCGGTTGCGCCCCGAGGTTGGTGAAACAGCCAGCCGAACGGTCCGGATATCCGCCCGGGATCGGCCCGATCCGGTCCCCCCTTGGGCCAATGAACCACTTGTTAAGCCTAACGCCTCATAAATGTGGAGAGCTGCCCTCAGGCAGTGCGTGACGCTTGGCTTTCGTTGACGCCCATATGATCCCATGCTATCCCAAATCATCCCGGCAAGCAGGTGATCCGAACCCGATGTCTCCCTCGATTCGAGAGTCGGACGGGCATTCGAAGCAGGGGTCTGCCGAGACGGAGGCTTGCAAAATGCAACGACCGTCCTGGCCGTCGGTCGTGTCCGCGTCACGCGAGCCGCCAGGTCGGATTGCTTCGCAAGAGGCAGGGTTCCGACCCCAAGAACAGGATGTCAGGCACCGCTCGCGGCGGGCTGCGGGGATCGATGAACGGCTTCGTATCGCGCGTCACCAACAGGATCGACCGGAAGGGGCGGGTATCCATCCCGGCGCCTTTCCGTCAGGTTCTGGCGCGCGACGGCTTCGAGGGGCTCTACTGCTATCCGTCCATCGACATGGAAGCGGTGGACTGCGGCGGCAACCTGCTGCTCGCCGAGATCGAGCGCAATCTTGCTCGCTACGCACCCTTTTCCGAGGATCACGACCTGTTGTCGACTGCCTTCTACGGTTCGTCGGACCGGCTGACCATCGACAGCGAGGGGCGCATCGGCCTGACGCCGGCGCTCCTGGACATTACCGGCATCACCACCGAGGTGACCTTCGTCGGCCAGGGCTACAAGTTTCAGATCTGGGAGCCTTCGCGCTTCGCGGCCTACGAACTGACGGCGCGCGAACGGGCGAGGGCGCTTCGGCGTTCGTCGAGGCCCGCCCCGCAGCCGGAGGGCGGCGCATGACCGAGCTTGCTGCCGCGCCGCACGTTCCCGTTCTTCTCTCTGAGGTGCTGTCCGCGCTGTCGCCGCTTGAGGGCGCCGTCGTAGTCGATGGCACCTTCGGCGCCGGTGGCTACAGCCGCGCCATTCTGGCCGGTGGCGCCGGTCGCGTCATCGCCATCGACCGCGACCCTACGGCCATCGAAGCCGGCGCCGCCGTCGTCGCGGAAAGCGCCGGTCGCCTGACACTGGTTCCCGGCACCTTCTCCGAGCTCGACCGGCTCGCCAATGAGGCCGGTGAAGCATCGGTCGACGCCGTCGTGCTCGACATCGGCGTGTCGTCCATGCAGCTCGATCGCGCCGAACGCGGCTTCTCCTTCCGCGCCGATGGCCCGCTCGATATGCGCATGAGCCTTTCCGGCCCGACGGCGGCCGACGTGGTCAACACGCTCGACGTCAAGGAACTCGCCCGCCTGTTCTGGATCTACGGCGAGGAAAAGCAGTCGATGCGCATCGCCAGGGCGATCGTGGCGCGACGCGACAGCCAGCCGTTCAGCCGCACGGCCGAGCTGGTCTCGGCTATCGAAAGCGTGCTGGGCGGCAAGCGCTTCGGCGAGATGCACCCGGCGACGCGCGCCTTTCAGGCGCTGCGCATCCACGTCAATGGCGAACTCGATCAGCTGTCCGATGCCCTGGCCGCCGCCGAACGCGTGCTGAAGCCGGGCGGCCGGCTCGTCGTCGTCACCTTCCATTCCCTCGAGGATCGCATCGTCAAACGCTTCTTCGCCGACCGCTCGCGCGAGCGGGCCGGCGGATCGCGCCACCAGCCGGAGGCCACCGTGCCGCCGGCTACCTTCCGTCTCGAGGGGCGGCAGCCGGTCGAAGCCGGCGAGGCGGAACTGTCGACGAACCCGCGCGCCCGATCGGCCAAGCTCAGGTTCGGCATTCGCACCGAGGCGCCGGCCCGTCCGATCGACCGCGCCGCGCTCGGCGTGCCCAGTCTTGTGAGGGAACGGCCATGACCCGCTATATCAACGCCCTCCTGGTGTTCCTGATGGTGCTGTCGGCGGCCGCCGTCTACGACATGAAATACGAGGCGGAGATCGCCGCCGAGAACATCAAGCAGACGCAGGCGGAAATCACCCAGGCGCGAGAGGACATCTCGCTGCTCAAGGCGGAGTGGGCGCTGCTCACCCGCCCGGCCCGCATGCGCGATCTTGTGGAGCGGCATCAGGACATCCTGAATCTCACGCCGCTGTCCTCCAACCATATCGGCACGCTCGCCGACATCCCCGAAAAGCCGGTGGCGCCGCCGGTCGAAGCGCCGGTCGAACGTTCGGCCGACGGTTCGGCGGTCCTGCCCCAGATTCAAGACGATACGAGACGGGTACAATGAACTTCCGGTTTGGTCCGTTCAGAAAGTCCGCCGAGCCGGTGGCCGCCGCCACCGGCCAGGAGTTTCGCGCATCGGCGCGGCGCGGCGCGGGCGATACCATGCGCGGCCGGATCATTCTCGCCTCGGCGTGCTTCATTCTCGTCTACGGCACCATCGTCGGCCGCCTCGTCCAGATGGGCGTCAGCCTGCCGCAGGAGTCGGTGACGCTGGGCAACGCCCAGGCGGCGGTGTCGGCCGCCCGTCCCGACATCCTCGACCGCAACGGCGAGATCCTCGCCACCGACATCAAGTTCGCTTCGCTCTATGCCGAGCCGCGGCGCGTCGTCGATCCCGACGAGGCGACCGAGCAGCTTGCCACCGTTTTCCCCGACCTCGGCACCGACGCGGTGCGCCAGCGCCTCGCTTCCAAGCAGGGTTTCCTGTGGCTCAAGCGCGAGATCACGCCGGCCCAGCAGGCGGCGGTGCATGCCCTCGGCATTCCCGGCATCGGCTTCCTGACCGAGAACAAGCGCTTCTATCCGTCGGGCCGGACGGTCGCCTTCGTGACCGGCCACGTCAACATCGACAACCAGGGCATCGCCGGCATCGAGAAATACATCGACGACCAGTGGCTCGGCGACCTGCAGAAGGCCGGCATGGCCACCAACCTCGAGCCGATCAAGCTGTCGATCGATCTGCGCGTGCAGCAGGTGCTGCACGACGAGATCACGGCGGCGATGCAGCGCTACACGGCGAAGTCCTCGGCGGCGGTGGTGCTCAACGTCAAGACCGGCGAAGTCCTCGGCATGACCTCGGCGCCCGACTACGACCCGATGAATCCGGCCGAGGCGCTCGACCCCAACAACATGAACCGCGCTTCGGCGGCGGTCTACGAGATGGGCTCGACGTTCAAGATATTCGCCACCGCGATGGCGCTCGATTCGGGCAAGGTGACGATGAACGACACCTTCGACGCCACCAAGGGCCTGACCATCGGCGGCTTCACCATCCACGACTTCCACGGCAAGCACCGCGTGCTGACCGTGCCGGAAATCTTCATCTACTCCTCCAACGTCGGCACCGGCCGCGAAGCGCTCAAGGTCGGTTCCGCCGGCCAGCAGGAGTTTCTCAAGCGCCTGGGACTGATGGACAAGGTGCCGACCGAGCTTCCTGAGATCGCCCGGCCGATCCTTCCCCGGCGCTGGTCGGATCTCGTCACCGTCACCATCTCCTTCGGCCACGGCATCTCCGTGTCGCCGCTTGCCACCGCCATGGCGGCCAGCTCGGTGATGAACGGCGGCATCCTCATTCCGCCGACCTTCTTCCCGCGCAGCGAAGAACAGGCCCGCCTGATCGGCAAGCGCGTGCTGAAGCAGTCGACGTCGGACCAGATGCGCTACCTGATGCGCCTCAACGTGCTGGCGCCGGGCGGTTCGGGCAAGTCGGCCGACATTCCCGGCTATCGCATCGGCGGCAAGACCGGCACCGCCGAGAAGGTCGAGAACGGCCGCTATTCCAACAACAAGCGCTTCAACGCCTTCGTCGCCACCTTCCCGATCGACGATCCGCAGTATCTCGTGCTGGTGGTGATCGACGAGCCCAATCCCGAGCGTCCCGGCCTGCCGGCGACCGCCGGCATGAACTCTGGCCCGACGGCCGGCAACATCATCGGCCGCATCGCGCCGATGCTCAACGTCGAGCCGCGTTTCGACGACGTCGACGTGCCGCTGATGGCCGCTTACTGAGAAAACCGTCCCTCGCCGGCGGCGAAGCGAAGGACGGTGTGGATAGAGTGAGTTGTCCTCATTTAGATCGCAAATCGAGGACAGTGTGCGGCGTCCCGCGATCAAATAATGGACGGTCATATGAAACTCGCCGAACTTGCGCCCGACATCCTCACGCTCGATCCGGCCCTTCGCCGCGTATCGATTACCGGCGTTACCGCCGACAGTCGTGAGGTCGTTCCCGGTTCGCTGTTCGTGGCGCTGCCCGGCACCCGTGCCAAGGGTACCGATTTCATTCCCCAGGCCATCGAGAAGGGCGCGGCGGTGGTGCTCGCCGACACCGAGGACGACCTGCCGGCCGGCCTCACCGTGCCCGTCCTGCGCGACAACGATCCCGCCCGGCGCTTCGCCCGCATGCTCGCCCGCTTCTATGGCCCGCAACCGAAGACAGTCGTGGCCGTGACCGGCACCAACGGCAAGACCTCGGTGGCCGCCTTCGTTCGGCAGATCTGGCTCGCCGCCGGCTACGAGGCGGCGTCGATCGGCACGGTCGGCGTGACGACCAAGGCCGGCAACGCCTACGGCAACATGACGACGCCGGATGCCGCGACACTGCACCGGACGCTGCACGACCTTGCCGCCGACGGCATCGACCACGTGGCGATGGAGGCCTCCTCGCACGGGCTTATCCAGCGCCGGCTCGACGGCGTCGAGGTGGCGGCCGGCGCCTTCACCAACCTGTCGCGCGACCACCTTGATTACCACGGCTCCATGGAAGCCTACATGGCCGCCAAGATGCGGCTGTTCGACACCATCCTGCATCCCGGCTCGGCCGCCGTCGTCAATCTCGACGACGCCTATGGCGAGGCCTTCGCTTCGGCGGCGCGCATCTCCGGCCTCGATCTCCAGACGGTCGGCGCCGCCGGAAGCCGCATTCGCATCCTCGACGTCGCCCGCGACGGCTGGGCGCAGATCGCCACCGTCGACATCGGCGACGGGCCGCGCCCGGTGCGCATTCCTCTGGTCGGCGCCTTCCAGGTGTCGAACGCGCTGGTCGCCGCGGCGCTGGCCGCCGCCGACGGCTCGGTGTCGCTCTCCGACGCGCTCGACGCGCTCGACGGCATCAAGGGCGCCAAGGGGCGGCTGGAGCTGGTCGGCTATGCGCCGTCCGACGCGCCGGTCTTCGTCGACTTCGCACATACGCCGGCCGCCCTCGAAGTGGCCTTGCAGACGCTCCGTCCGTTCACCTCCGGCCGTCTGATCGTTGCCTTCGGCGCCGGCGGCGACCGCGACAAGGGCAAGCGTCCGCAGATGGGCGAGGTTTGCGCCCGCCTCGCCGACGTCGCCATCGTCACCGACGACAATCCGCGCACCGAGGATGCCGCGACCATCCGGGCCGAAGTGATGGCCGGTTGTCCCGGTGGCGTCGAGATCGGCGATCGCACGACGGCGGTGCGCGAGGGCATCGCCATGCTCGGCCCGGACGACGTGTTCCTGATCGCCGGCAAGGGCCACGAGACCGGCCAGATCATCGGCCGCGAGACGGTGCATTATTCCGACCATGAGGCGGTGCTGGCCGCGCCTGGCGTGACGCCGGCCGACCGTTCGCTGTGGCCGGCCGACGACTTCGTCAAGGCGCTCGGCGGAAAGACCGAAGGCGAGATCCCACCCGTCGACAGCATTTCCATCGACAGCCGCACCGTCGAGCGGGGCGGGGCCTTCTTCGCCATCGCCGGGGACCGTTTCGACGGCCACGACTTTGTCGAGGGTGCGCTTGGCAAGGGCGCAGCGGTAGCCGTGGTGTCGAGCAAAAAGCGCGCCGCGCTGCCGGCCGGCGTCGGTCCGCTGGTGTTGGTGGACGACGTGCTGGCCAGTCTCGGCCGCCTGGGCATCCGGGCGCGCGAGCGCACCGCCGCCAAGGTGATCGCCATTACCGGCTCGGTCGGCAAGACGTCGACCAAGGAAGCGTTGCGCGAGGCGCTGACGCCGTCGGGCTCGGTGCATGCCTCGGCCAAATCCTTCAACAATCACTGGGGCGTTCCGCTGACGCTCGCCCGCATGCCCTCCGGCAGCCGCTACGGCGTGTTCGAGATCGGCATGAACCACCCCGGCGAGATCACGCCGCTGGTCGGCATGGTGCGTCCGCATGTCGCCATCGTCACCACCGTGGCGCCGGTGCACCTTGAGCATTTCAGCTCCGTCGAGGCGATCGCCGAGGCCAAGGCCGAGATCTTCTCCGGTCTCGAACCGGGCGGCACCGCCATCCTCAACCGCGACGGGGAGTTCTCCTCGCTGCTGGCCGAGCGCGCCCGCGCCCATGGCGCCAAGGTGGTGTTCTTCGGCGAACATGCCGAAGCCGAGGCGCGGCTCATCAAGTGTTCGCTGAACGAGACCTGCACCGCTATCACCGCCGACATCCTCGGCGAGGTCGTCACCTACAAGCTCGGCGCGCCGGGTCGGCACATCGCCCAGAACTCGCTCGCCGTCCTGGCGGCGGTCAAGATCGTCGGCGGTGACCTCACCCGGGCGATG
>JAUVXG010000161.1 GCA_030603685.1 Pleomorphomonas sp. | reverse complement strand
GATGCGGACCACCGCTGACGGAACCAGCACGCTCGTCGCCGAGCGCGGCCGCAAGTGGATCGACGTCATCGCTGCCGGGCCGGGCGGCGCCGTTGCCTTCGCTTCGGGGAGAACCGTGGTCGTGGTTGACGGCGGCGGCAAGACCCATGAGCTGGAACGGCCGCGTGCTGCTCTCGGCCTCACCTTCTTCCAGAAGGGACTGCGCCTTGCCATAGCCGGCTATAATGGCGTCGGCCTGTGGTTCCCCGGCACCGCCGCGCCGGTGCAGGAACTCGAATGGAAGGGCTCGCACATCGCGGTGACGCTGTCGCCCGACAGCGCCAATGTCGTCACTTCCATGCAGGAGATGGCGCTGCACGGCTGGCGTCTGCGCGACGGCCAGCACATGCGCATGTCCGGCTATCCGGCCAAGGTCAAGTCGATGTCCTGGTCGGTCAAGGGGCGTTATCTCGCCACCTCCGGCGCCGGTGTTTCGGTACTGTGGCCGTTTTTCCACAAGGATGGGCCGATGGGGCAGAGGCCGCTGGAACTCGGCGGCCGCCAGGAACTGGTGACCCGCGTCGCCTGCCACCCGGCCGAGGAGATCGCCGCGCTCGGTTATGACGACGGCATGATCCTGCTGAGCCGCTTCTCGGATCGCGAGGAGGTGCTGCTCGCCCGCCCGAACGGCTCGCCGCTGTCGGCGCTCGCCTGGAGCGGCAACGGCCTGGAGCTGGCCTTTGGCTGCGAAAGTGGCGCCGCCGGCCTGATCGACCTCACACGCTGATGACCGCTCTTCGCTCCTCCGTCTCCTCACGCACCACGCCGGCCGAACAGGGCGAACTCGATACCGCCTATGCGGCGCTCGCCATCCGCGAGCGGCTGCTGCCGATCAAGGTGCCGGCCTTCTACCAGCGCAAGCTCGACGAGGAAGCGGCGGCGCTCGGTCACACGGAGGGGCCACTTCACCGCATGGTGCGGCCGACGCGCGAGCGCTTCGGTGCGGCGGCTGGGGGTGAGGTGCCGGACTGGGTCGATGATCGCGCCAACATGCCGGTGCCGGGCTCGCGGGCGATCATCCACAAGTACGCCGACCGCGTGCTGTTCATGCCGACATCGGTCTGCGCCGGACACTGCCAGTACTGCTTCCGGCAGGACGTGCTGACCGACGCCCATGCCGAGGGCGGAGACCTCAAGGGTCTCGCCGCCGAGGTCGACCGGCTGACCGCCTATCTCGGGACGCGTCCCGAGGTGTCGGAGGTGGTGTTGTCGGGCGGTGACCCCCTGACGCTGTCCTTGCGCGACCTTGCCCTGGTGCTTCAGGGCATTCGCACCGTTCCGACCACTCGGTCGATCCGCCTGCATACGCGCACGCCAGCCTTCGCCCCGAAGATCTTCGGCGACGACAAGAAGCTCGACCTTCTTGCCGAAGCGGAGGTCCGGCTCGTCCTGCACTTCGCCCACCCTTACGAGATCTGCGGCGAGGTGGCGGAGGTGCTCGATCGGCTCGATCGGCATCGCATCCGGCTCTACAATCACTTTCCGCTGCTGCGCGGGGTCAACGACCATCGCGACGTGCTGGCGCGCCTCATCGAGACGCTCGATGACCACCGCGTGCGTACGCTGTCCGTCTACGTGCCCGAACCGATCCGCCATTCGGCGCCGTTCCGGGTGACGCTCGACCGCTTCTTCGCGCTGCAGGACGAGCTCACCGCCACGACGCCGAGCTGGATCAACGCCGTGCGCTTCACGCTCGACAGCCCGGTCGGCAAGGTCCGGCGCGAACATGTCGTGGCGCGCGATCGAACCGCCGGCCTCGTCACCTTCGAGAAGGCCGGCCAGCGCTTCGTCTTCCCCGATTTTCCCTCAGAGCTCGACATTCCAGGTGACCTGGACACGCTGCTCTGGAGAGGTTGATCAGGCCGGCGCCTTCGGCATGAACAGCACCACTGCGAACAGGATCGCGCCGCCGAGGGCCAGGAAGGATGCTGCGGCGACCAGCGGCTCGAAACTCGGGTTGCCGTTGAGCAGAAGCGCCAGCGAAGGAAACATCACCACGGCGGCGATGGTGTTGAGCGCCCAGAGGATCTTCGGCAGGCGGCCGGTGCTCCTGGCCGGATTGAGGCCGAAGAAGATGCCGTAGACGGCCATCACCACGAAACCGATCAGATTGAGATGGGCGTGCGCGCCGGCAGCGGCGTGATTGCCGCTCGCCGACATGTAGATGCCGAACAACATGCCGACGATCAGCAGGACGGCGGCGGTGCGGAAGTACAGGAGCGAAATGGGATTGCTCACAATGGTCTCCATGCCGGCAAAAAGTCCGGTCAGAAAGATCATACTATACAATACGTAAAAATACAGCAGGTACCTGACAAGGCGACTTGTCCGCTTTCATCAGAGAACGCCGATCTTTGGCGCAGGACCGGCGGAAACCGCCGCGCTCTTTGGCTCGGCATGGCCTAGCTCTCCTCGGGCCCTTCGGTGACCGGTTGTCCCGTCACCACCCAAACGGAGAAACGCCATGACTGCCTGCTGTTTTGTTCCCATCGGCCGCGTCGTACACACCACCGATGGTTCCTTGATGGAGGTCGAACCCAGGTATCGGGAAGGTCTCGTCGGTCTCGACGCCTTTCGCTGGATCGTCGTTCATTGGTTCGCCCACCGAGCGGAACAGGGGAGGGAGATGCCGCTCGTGCTGCCTGCACCCTATCGCGGCGCCCCGGAGCGGTTGGGCGTGTTCGCGACGCGGTCGCCCATTCGCCCCAACCCGCTCTGCATGAGCGTGGTGGAGCTCGCCGGTATCGACATGGCAGCGGGTATTGTCCGCCTCGGCTGGATCGACTGCGACGACGGTACGCCGATCCTCGACATCAAGCCCTACCAGCCGAGCCTGGACCGGGTCGAGAATCCGGAACCGCCGGCATGGTGTGCCGACTGGCCGCGTTCGGTGGAAACGTCGGGCGCCTTCGACTGGTCTTCCGTCTTTACCGACTGAGGTGGCGCTTTTGTTTGCCGGGCGGCCGTTGCATGCTGACGCCATGCGTGCGAACCGGCAGATCATCGAGGACATCATGCGGTGGGTCGACGAGCGGCTTGCCGACGATCTGAGCGTCGCCGCCATGGCGAAGCGCGCCGGTTACTCGGAGGCCCACTTCTCGCGCTTGTTCTCGGCGGTGGCCGGCGAGAGCCCGGCTTCCGGGCTCACCGGCCGCCGGGTGACGCGGGCCGCCGAGCGCCTGCGGTCCGGCCGGGCGCACGTGCTCCACGTCGCTCTGGAGTGCGGCTTTGTCGACGTGACCACCTTTGCACGGGCGTTCCGCCGCCGCACCGGCCTGTCGCCCAGCGCCTACCGTCGGGCACTGAGGGCGGATGGCGGGTGCAAGGTCGGGTCGGTCCGTGAGGCTGGAACCGTCGCATCGCCCGCCTTTTGCCTCTCGGCGCTGACGGTCGATGTGGTGGACGATCCCGCGGCGCCTGCCGGTCTATGGCAGGCCGTTTTGCGGCACCTGGAAGAGGCCGGCCTGCGAACCGACAGAAGGGACATGCGGCAGGTGGCGTTCTGGCGCGGCGATCCGCAGACACGCTATACCTGCGCCGTCGGCTTCGTATGCGGCACGGGCGAGGACCTGCCGCTGCCGTTCGCCCTGCTGCGCGTCCCAGCCGCCCTTTGCCGACGGTTCGTGATCGAACGTCCGAACGAGACCCTGGCGGCGGCCTATGAGGCGATCTACGCGGATTTATTGCCGGCGGCCGGTGATCGGCTGGCGGCCAACTTCGTCATCGAGCGTCCTCGCCCGGATGGGGGCGAGGGCGTCGAAGTCCTGGTTCCGATCGTTGGAACGGTGGATGGAGCCGCCCGCTGAAGTTACCGCACCAGAATGTTGCGGAAGCTCCAGGGATCGCTTTCGTCGATATCCTCGGGGAAGAAACCGGGACGGCCGACGAGCGGCGTCCAGTCGGTGTAGTAGCCCTTCACCGGCCCGAGATAGGGCATCTGCACCTCAAGGCAGCGCTTGTGGTCCATCTCGTCGGTCTCGACGATGCCGGCTTCGGGATTCTCCAGCGCCCACACCATGCCGGCCAGTACCGCCGAGGTGACCTGGAGGCCGGTGGCGTTCTGGTAGGGGGCGAGCTTGCGCGCTTCCTCGATGGTCAGCTGCGAGCCGTACCAGTAGGCGTTCTTGCCATGGCCGTAGAGCAACACGCCGAGCTCGTCGGCGCCATCGATGATCTTGTCCTCGGACAGCACTTCGGTCGCCTGTTGCACCTGGCCGCCCTGGCCGAACATCTCGTGCAGGGAGAGCACGGCGATGTTGGCGGGATGATAGGCGTAGTGGCAGGTCGGCCGGTACTCTGGGTGAGCGCCTTCGCCGACGGTGTAGTAGTCGGCGATGGAGATCGCCTCGTTGTGGGTGACCAGGAAGCCGAACTGCGGCCCGGGGGTCGGGCACCAGGTGCGGACGCGCGTGTTGGCGCCGGGCTGGAGGAGATAGATCGCCGCCTGGCAGCCGCCGTCGTGGTGGCGCGCCGTTTCCGGCTCCCAGGTTTCGCCGGTGCCCCAGCCGAGTTCGGCCGGCTGCAGGCCTTCCGACACGAAGCCGTCCACCGACCAGGTGTTGCGGAAGACATCCATCGAATGGGGGATGAGCGTGCGCTGGGTGTCGCGCTCGGCGATGTGGATGCCCTTGACCCCGATGGTCTGCATCAGCTTCGCCCAGTCTTCGCGACCCTTGGGCGGCGCGTAGGCGATACCCATGTCGCGGGCGAGGTTTTCCAGAGCCACCTTGACGAACCAGGAGACCATGCCGGGGTTGGCGCCGCAGCAGGAGACGGCCGTGGTGCCGCCCGGATTGGCCCGCTTCTCGGCGCGAACGGCTTCGCGCAGCCAGTAGTTGGTACGATGGGCCGGCTCGATCTCCTTGTCGAAGTAGAAGCCTTCCCAGGGTTCGGCGACGGTGTCGATGTAGAGCGCCCCGATCTCCCGGCAGAGCTTCAGGATGTCGAGGGAACCGGTGTCGACGGACAGGTTGACGCAGAAGCCCTGGCCGCCGCCCTGGGTGAGCAGCGGCGTCAGAATGTCGCGATAGTTGTCGGGGGTGATCTTCGCCTGGATGTAGCGAATGCCGTGATAGGCGAGGATGTCCTTGCCGGCGTCGCTGGGATCGATGACGACGAAGCGCGATCGGTCGAATTCAAGATGCCGTTCGATGAGCGGCAACGTACCGCGTCCAATGGAGCCAAAACCGATCATGACGATGGGACCGGTGATCGTGCCATGCACGGGCCATGAATTCATTCAAACCTCTCCTGTCGCGGCACCCCTGGTGCCGGAAGATCTCCGCGTCTTGCAGGTCAACGGGAATAGCTAATCACGGGTGAAACGGCGGCGCCTGTGCCTTCCATGCCGTACCCGACAGACATTAGAGCATGCCGTCGCAAAGTTTTCCAGTCGCGCCCTCGGAAGAAGTTCCGAGGTTCGACATTCGGCTCGGTCGAGAAAACCGACGGTAGTCGGCGACGGCGCGGAGGCGTGGCGCGGTGACCTTCGCAGGCGCTCGAAAGACCGCAATGCGATCGACTAAACCCAACCCTGGAGTTCGCGGCGCACCACGTTTTCGATGACCGCCATGCCGTCGTCGCCATCGTTCAGGCAGGGGATGCGGGCGAAGTTGACGCCGCCGTTCTCGCGGAAGATGTCGGCGTTTTCGACGCCGATCTCCTCGATGGTCTCCAGGCAATCGGCGACGAAGCCCGGCGTCATGACGGCAAGCGACTTGACGCCCGACCGGGCCAGCGCCTCGACGGTCTTGTCGGTGTAGGGTTGGAGCCATTCCTCCGGCCCGAAGCGCGACTGGAAGGTGACGCGGAGACGGTCCTCGCTCCAGCCGAGGCGCTCGCGCAGGAGGCGCGCCGTCTTCTGGCAGTGGCAGTAGTAGGGATCGCCCTTGCGGAAGTAGCTCTGGGGTATGCCGTGGAAGGAGGCGAGCACCAGTTCAGGCTCGAAGGCCAGCGTGGCGAGATGGCTCTCGACGGAACGGGCGAGGGCGTCGATGTAGACGGGGTCGTCGTGGTAGGGCGGCACGGTGCGCAGCGCCGGCTGCCAGCGCTTGGTGATGAGGTGCGCGAAAGCCTTGTCGTTGACGGTGGCCGTCGTGGCCGCGGCATACTGAGGATAGAGCGGGAAGAGAAGACTGCGTTCGCAGCCAGCGGCCTGCAACGCGTCGAGGCGGCTGGCGATCGATGGATTGCCGTAGCGCATCGCCCAGTCGACGGTCACGGCATCGCCGAGGCGGGCGCCCAGCTTTTCCGCCTGCGAACGGGTGTAGGTGCGCAAGGGGCTTTCGTCGCGCTCGCGGTTCCAGATGGTGTCGTAGTCTCGGCCCTTCTTCTGCGGCCGGGTGTTGAGGATGATGCCGTAGAGAACGGGGTACCAGATGAGGCGCGACGTCTCGATGACCCGCCGATCGCTCAGGAACTCTTCAAGATAGCGGCGCATCGATCGGCGATCGGTGCCGTCCGGCGTCCCCAGATTGACGAGAAGGACGCCGACCTTGCCATGGGGGACGACGGGGTGATTGGGCGGCAACGACATTTCGGCTCGATCCGGGCTGTGATTTTAGAGAATTTCTAGCCGAAAGCAGTGCGGTGCGCGAGGCCCATGGCGTGAGGATGCGCAGTTGTGGCGCGGCGCTCCGCGCTCATGACGAAAATCCGCCAAGACCATATGGGTATTGCGTATTCCCTGCGGGTTGCTTGTGCTTCTCGCCGAAAATGAGCTATGGAAGCCCGGCCTCCGCAAGAAAAGCCAGGGAGGTGGCGGGGATGACGCGCGTCGCTCGCGGGGAGCGGCGACATCCGGCCAGGGGAAGACAATGCGAGGTTTGCTCAAGGTGTGCGCGGCGATCGACGCGCTGAACGTCGGCGTCAACTATTTCGCTCGTTGGCTGGTGCTGGCGGCGATCCTGCTGTCGGCAGGCAATGCCATTGTTCGCAAGGTCTTCAATTATTCCGCCAACTCGCTGCTGGAAGGGCAATGGTACCTCTTTTCCGGCGTCTTCCTGCTCTGCGCCGGCTATACGCTGCTCAAGGGCGAGCACGTGCGGATCGACATCCTCGCCTCTCGCCTCAGTCGGCGGACGCAGGTCGTGATCGACATTTTCGGCACGCTGTTCTTCCTGCTGCCGTTCACGGTGGCGGCCATCTGGCTGAGCTGGCCGCAGGTGGTGTCGAAGGTTCTGTCCGGCGAGGTGTCATCGAGCGCCGGCGGTCTGCCGCTGTGGCCGGCCTGGGTTCTGATCCCCATCGGGTTCTCGTTGCTCGGCCTGCAGGGGGTGAGCGAGATCATCAAGCGCCTCGCCTTCCTTTCGGGCAACGGACCGGACCCGTCTCCGGCCCACGCCGCCCATAACTGACCGGACGAGGACCGCCCGCCATGACCGCCTTCCTCGTCGCCAACCTCGCGCCGATCATGTTCGGCTCGATGCTGCTGTTCCTTCTGATCGGCTACCCCGTCGCCTTCGCGCTCGCCGCCTGCGGTTTCGGCTTCGGCCTGATCGGCATCGAGCTCGGCCTTTTGTCGCCCAACCTGTTCCAGGCCATCCCCGACCGCGTCTGGTCGATCATGAGCAACGACACGCTGCTCGCCATCCCCTTCTTCACCTTCATGGGGTTGGTGCTGGAGCGCTCGGGCATGGCCGAGGACCTGCTCGACACCATCGGCCAGCTGTTCGGGCCGATCCGCGGCGGCCTCGCCTATGCGGTGATCTTCGTCGGCGCGTTGCTCGCCGCCACCACCGGGGTCGTGGCCGCATCGGTCATTGCCATGGGCCTCATCTCGCTGCCGATCATGCTGCGCTACGGTTATGACCGGCGCGTCGCCTCCGGCGTCATCGCCGCTTCGGGCACGCTGGCCCAGATCATTCCGCCGAGCCTGGTGCTGATCGTGCTCGCCGACCAACTCGGCCGTTCCGTGGGCGACATGTACGAGGGCGCGCTCTATCCGAGCCTCATCCTGACGGTCTTCTACGCGCTGTTCGTGTTCGTCGTATCGATAGTTCGGCCGAAGTGGGTGCCGGCCCTGCCGCCGGAAGCGCGGACGCTGCGCGGCTGGCGCCTCGTCGGCAAGGTGCTGACGTCGCTGGTGCCGCCGCTGGTGCTGGTCTTCCTGGTGCTCGGCACCATCTTCATCGGCCTCGCCACGCCGACGGAGGGTGGAGCCATGGGCGCGGTGGGGGCGCTGCTGCTCGCCATTTCCAACCGTCGCCTGACCTTCCGCATGGTGGTGCAGGCGCTGGAACAGACCGCCAAGCTGTCCGCCTTCTGCATGTTCGTGCTGCTGGGCGCGCGTGTCTTCTCGCTGACCTTCTACGGCATCAACGGCCATCTCTGGGTGGAAAGCCTGCTGGCCGGCCTGCCGGGCGGCGAGGTCGGCTTCCTGATCGTAGTCAACCTCCTCGTCTTCTTCCTTGCCTTCTTCCTCGACTATTTCGAGCTGGCCTTCATCATCATCCCGCTACTGGCGCCGGTCGCCGAAAAGCTCGGCATCGACCTCGTGTGGTTCGGCGTGCTGCTCGGCATCAACATGCAGACGTCCTTCATGCACCCGCCGTTCGGTTTCGCGCTGTTCTTCCTGCGCTCGGTGGCGCCGAACCATCCTTACGTCGACAAGATATCCGGCGTGAGAACGGCGCCGGTCACCTCGTCGCAGATCTACATGGGCGCCGTCCCCTTCGTGTTGATCCAGGTGGTGATGGTGGCGCTGGTCATCCTGTTCCCCGGCGTGGTGACGCATTATAAGGCCGACCGTCAGGAGATCGACCTCGACAAGGTCAAGATCGACATCATGGCGCCGGCCCCGGCCGCACCGGCCTTCGGCGATCCCGCCGCGGCGGGGGCAAGCCCGTTCGGAGCGCCCGCGGCTCCGTCCTTCGGCGGACCCGCGCCGGACTTTGGCGCTGCGCCCGCCGCCCCCGGAGCAAGTCCGTTCGGCAGCCCGGCCGCACCTGACTTTGGCGCTGCGCCCGTCGCGCCGCCGCCGTCGGGTCTGCCGCAGCCCGATTTCGGGGCGTCTCCCGCGCCTTGAGTTGATGGGCGGACAATTTCGCCATAATCGACGGGCACGTCTGCCAATCGAAAGGTCGGCGGCTTTCACGCTGCCAAGCGTGAGGGTTTTCCGTGACACAGCTGAAGTCGAGCCGTCCTCGTCTTGCCGTTCTGTTCGGCGGCCGGTCCACCGAACACGAGGTGTCGGTGATGTCCGCCGTGAACGTGATCGGGGCGATCGATCCCGATCATTTCGAGGCGGTGCCGATCTACATCGATCGCGAGGGCGTGTGGCGCCTGAGCAGCTTCGAGGACGGCAAGCTCGCCCGTCCGAAGAGCGGACCGCAACTGGCGCTGTTGCCGGGTGGCGGCGGCCGGCTGGTCGTCGTCGACGGTGATGCGGATGTACCGCCCATCGACCTCCTCTATCCGCTCATCCACGGCCAGAACGGCGAGGATGGCTCGCTGCAGGGGCTTGCCCGCGTGGCGCGTCTGCCGCTTGTCGGCTGCGACACGCTCGGTTCGGCGACGACGCTCGACAAGGAGGTGGCCAAGCGTCTCTTGCGCGACGCCGGTCTGCCGGTCGCACGGTCGGCGACGATCCGTCGTGGTGACGTGCCGGCCTTCGACGCGCTCACCCGTGACCTCGGTCTGCCGCTGTTCGTCAAGCCGGCGTCGCAGGGGTCCTCGGTGGGTGTCAGCAAGGTGGCGAGCGCCGACGATTACGCAGCGGCGGTGGCCACCGGATTCAAGTACGATCGCAAGCTGCTCGCCGAGGAGTTCATCCGCGGCCGCGAGATCGAATGCGCCGTGCTGGAGGATGAAGATGGCACGCTTGTCGTGTCGCGACCGGGCGAGATCGCACCGGCGGAGAAGCACGGCTTCTACAGCTATGACGCCAAGTATGTCGACAAGGACGGCGCGGCGCTGATGGTGCCGGCCGACCTGCCGGAAGACATCGAGCGAGAGCTGCGGCGGGCTGCCGCCGCCGCCTTCCGCGCTGCCGGCTGCGACGGATGCGCCCGCGTCGACTTCTTCGTCTGCGCCGATGGCCGCTTCGTCGTGAACGAGATCAACACCATTCCCGGCTGCACCGACATCAGCATGTTTCCGATGGCCATGGCGGCAAGCGGCACGCCGATGCGTCTGGTCATCGACTGCCTCGTGCGACAGGCGTTCGCGCGCCATGCCGAGGCCGATCAGCTCGGCAGCTGATCAAAATGAAAACCGCCCGGCCATGATGGACGGGCGGCTCTCGATGGCGTTTCGGGCGAGGTCGCTTATTTGCCGGCGGCCTGCTGCGAGTAGACGTAGCTGTCGAAGTTGTATTCGGCGACGCGGAACCACTGGTAGCTCTCGGCGCGGAACTGCTTCCACGGCTCGTAGATCTTCTTGAAGGCCGGGTTCTTCGCCGCTTCGTCCTCGTAGAGCTTGAAGGCGGCGTCGTAGGCGGCGTCGAGGATCTCGCGGCTGAACGGCCGCAGTTGCACGCCCTGCGCCACCAGCCGCTTCAGGGCGGCGAAGTTGCGGGCGTCATAGGCGGCGGTCATGTCGTCGTTGGCGAGCGCGGCGGCGGCTTTCAGCACGGCCTTGTAGGCGTCGGGCAGCTCTTCCCACTTCTTCTTGTTGATCATGTACTGCAGCGCCGACGAGCCTTCCCAGAAGCTCGGGTAATAGTAGTACTTCGCCACCTGGTAGAGGCCGAGCCGCTCGTCGTCAT
>JAUVXG010000129.1 GCA_030603685.1 Pleomorphomonas sp. | reverse complement strand
CACCCAACCGCCTTGCACGACCTCGGCATCGAGAAGCGGCAACACGACGTGACCGCCGCCGAAGACCAGCGCACCCGCCCGATAGAAGCTGTCGAGGACGGAGAGTGTCTGCGACTGGCCGGCCGACAGCGGCAGCAAGACCAGCAGGGCGGCAAAGATCACCAGGGCGCCGCCGGCCATCCATGGGGACACCGGCATGGCGAGATGGTCACCGGTGGGCTTGGTCTCCCCGCCCCCCAGAAGCAGACCAGCCGCCGCCCCGAGGCCAATTGCCGCCAACATGCCGACACTGCCCGGCGCGAAGGCCATCAAGGCCATGGCGGCGATGGCGATCGTTGCGCGTTCACGGTCGGGACAGAGGTTTCTCGCCATGCCCCAGACGGCTTGGGCCACGATGGCGACGGCGACGATCTTGAGGCCATGCAGGGCGCCACCGCCCAACACCCCATCGATGGCCGGCGCCGCCAGTGCGAAAGCCATCAAGATCAACGCGGATGGGAAGGTAAAGGCAAGAAACGCGGAGAGCGCCCCCAGCCAGCCAGCCCGCATCATACCAAGGGCGAAACCAACCTGACTGGAGGCAGGGCCGGGCAGAAACTGACACAGCGCCACGAGGTCAGCGTAGGCGTGATCGTCGAGCCAGCGACGACGCACCACCAGTTCCTCCCGGAAATATCCCAAGTGGGCGATGGGGCCGCCGAAGGACGTGAGGCCGAGCTTGAGAAAGGCGAGGAAGACCTCTCCAGCGCTTCCGCGCGGCGATTCCCGTCCAGAACCAGAAACTTGTTCGGTCATTGCCCTGCCCCGCCCGTACTGACCATAGTCTCATGACGGCGCTTGATGACAAATCCATGACAGGAGGGGGCGCTGCGGCGAAGCGGTAGCTGGACGGCGCCGCTCAGGCGGCCCCACCCTTTACCGGATCAAAGCGGGGCAATGGTCGGAGCCGCCGCCCAATACGCCGACACGTGCGCCGCCCGACCACGTTTGAAGAACGTGGTCGGACTTCGCCTCGACTTCCGTTCAATCAATCGCGCGAGGTCTTGCCGTCGAGACTGTCGGACACAACGGCTTTCTCCACGGCGTTCTGCAGGGAAGCGGCGAGAAGAGCCTGGGTCGGATCGGCTCCCTTGAAGCCGGCCTGCGCCAGGATTTCATCCAGGATCGGCTTCTGGGCGGTGAAGCTCAACAGCTGGCTGGACAGGTCGTTCATCGAGCCCGTTCCCAACTCGCCCGTCTTGCCTCCGAAAGCGCCGGGCAGCCCGCCGGTACTGAAGATCCGGATGTCGGAGATCTTTTCGATCGGCTTCATGGCCTCGGCGAGCGCTTGCGGCACGATCTCGACGCGCGCCTTCGCCAGTTCGAAGTCGATGATGCTGGCGGCGAGTGCATTGCGCGCCTCGTTCCTGGCCCGCTCGGCCCGCGCCTCGGCCTCGCCGAGCTCGATGACGCCGGCGGCACGCACCTTGGCGGCTTCAGCCTCGGCGTTGGCCTGAATTTTAAGGGCAGCGGCGAGGTTCTCGGCAGCCTCACGTTCGGCCTCGGCCTTGACCGTTATGGCCGTCGCCGCCTGCTCTGCTTCCTGGCGGGCGGCGATCACCGCGATGCGCTTGGCACGTTCGGCAATCTCGACCTCGCGGGCAGTCGCCACCTGCTCCTCGGCCGTGATAGCGGCCGCCTTGGCCTCGTCAGCTCTGGCGCGGGCGGCCTGTTCTTCCTCGGTCTTCTGAGCAACCGCGATGGCAGCCTCGATGCGCGCCGTTTCGGTCACCTTGCGAGCCTCTGCCTCGCGCTCCGCGATGCCCCGTTCGGCGACGATGCGGGCGGACTCACGGGCTTGACGTGCCTCGGCATCGCGCTCGGCAATGCCCCGCTCGGAGTCCAGGCGGGCCGTCTCTTCGGCAAGGCGGGCCAGTTGCTCGGCCTTGGCGGCTTCGGCGCGCGTCTCGGCCGTCTTGTTGGCGATATCGCGTTCCTGCATCAGCTCGGCATCGCGCTGCTCGCGTTCGATCGTCAACCGCCTCAGCGCCGCCTCCCGATCCTTGGTCGCGATCTCGACTTCATTGTCGCGAACGATCTGGTTGCGTTCGCGCTTGCGCTCCTCGGTGATCTTGGTGAGAGCGGTGAGACCCTCGGCATCGAAGCTGTTGTTTGGATTGAAGTGCTTGATGTCGGTCTGATCGAGCCGCGTCAGCGACACCGATTCCAGTTCGAGGCCGTTCGACTGCAGGTCATGGGCGACGGCCGCCTGCACCGACTTCACGAACTCGGCGCGCTGCTCCTGCAGGTCGCGCAAGGTCATCGTCGCTGCGACCGAACGCAGGCCGTCGACGAACTTCGCCTCGACCAATGCCTTCAGAGCATCGGCATCGTTGGTGCGATCGCCCAGGGTCTGGGCGGCAAGCGCGATGTTTTCGAAATCCGGCTTCACGCGGACATAGAACTCGGCGGTTATGTCGGCCCGCATGCGGTCCTTGGTGATCATCGACTCATTCTCGGCGCGCTTCACCTCAAGCCGCAGAGTGCTGAGCGAAACCCAAGAATAAGAGTGGAAGACCGGAAGGATGATGGAACCGCCATCAAGGACGACCTTCTTGCCGCCAAAGCCGGTACGAACATAGGCCTTGTCCCGCGTCGCCCGAATGTAGAGGGACGAAATGATTATGCCGATGACGGCAACCGCCATGACGATAACGCTGGCGATTATGCCGAGAGAAATGAACCCCATGGTCAGCCCCTGTTGATATCCACGTCGCCAAGTTCCTTTGGCGCCGGGATGGCCAGAAAGAGCCCGTCCGAACCGTCCACGATAATGACGAGCTCTCCGGTCTCGATGACGTATCCCGGCGCGGCCTGTGCCCGCAGGGTGTGTATGTTGTCGTATGCGTCTTTCACGCGGACGACGCCGGGCTGTCCCTGATCGAGCGGCCCGATGCTGACCGTGCCGATCAAGCCGACAAGCCCGGTCTGGCTGACGGCGGATGTTTCGTCGCGGGGCATGATCTTCGCCAGGCCGCGGCTGAGCCATCGCGTGGTAGGAACCGCCAGGACCAGCGCCACAGGCCCGGCCGCCAAAGTGGGCAAAGGGGCAACGACGCTGCCGGCGATCGCCTGAAGGGCGAAGCCGAGAATCGCCAAGGCCGAGATCAGGAGGCCGGCCAGAACCCGGACCGGCACCCCACCGGCGTTGAGCCAGGACATCCAGGCGCCAAGCAGCCCGGCGTCATGATCGCCGAGACCATGATAGCCAAGCCCGTCATCCAGCAAGCCGGAAGCGGAGACGCCCAGAAGCAGCGACACGAGCTCGACAAGCCCCAGACCGGCCACAACCAGAAGCGCCACCCAGAAGAGCTCCGTGCCGGGCTGGATGAACGTGTCCATCAACGCTGGCCTTCACGGAAGATCTTGAGACGCGCCTCGATGGCGTCCTCACGCTGCATCTTGCCCAACTCCTCGACCTCCGCCGCGCCATGGACGGGCTTCGCGGGGACGCCGGTCACCCTCTCCACCGCCGCAAGCGCCGCTGCCAGGCGCTGATCGTTTCGCTGCGAGGGCGTGGCCGCAGGCGCCGTCTTCCGTTCGGCCCGCTCGGCGTCCTCAAGACGCTTCTTCGCATCGGCACGGGCAGAGGCAATGCTGCGCAACGTAGCCTCGGCTTCGGCAATCTCGCTCGCGTTTTCCGCGATCGCCTTTTCGATGGCGTTGCGTTGCGCCTCAAGGTCGATCTGCACGCCGGTCGCCACACGCGCGAGATCCTCCCGCCCCTTGGCGAGGCCGGTCTTGATCTTCTCGTCAAGGTCGCGGATCTCGGCGTCCAGATCCTCGGCCTTGGCTTTCAGACGATGCCCGGAGGCCATCGCAACGCCCAGAACGGCGCGCGCCTCGTCCGTGATCTTGTCGATTTCCCGCAAGGCCTGCTGGGCGACAGCGATCGGGTTGGAGTTCTCCGCCACGTCGACCGCGTTGTTGACCACCCCGGCGATGACACGCCCGAGGCGGGCCAGAATACCTTCATTGGACATCGTGACCTCTTTCTGGAACTGAGAGCCGGTCTGCACGCCGACGCGGATGGTGATCAGAGACCCGTCGAAACAGAGACGAGCCTCGGCGAAATCGCTCCAGCCGTTGCGATAGCCGTCCACCGAATAGGGAACGGTGACCCGTCCGCCAATGGTGGCGACGCTCAGGCTGTCCGGCCCTTTGAGCGAGAACAGCTTGCCGTCGAGGGGAATGTCGTCGACGGGCGTCTCGGGCGAGCGCCTGCTCCGGTCGCGCAAGGCCAGGGTGACCATGCGGGCCGGCAAGCCGGTCTTGGCCCGGATTTCCTCATAGGCCTCCTCATGAAGCGCAACGAGGTTCGCCCCCTTGGTTCCGTCGAGAATCTCCATGGCCCGCCGATAGGCATCAAGCGTTTCATGAAGCGCCTCCCGACTCTCAAGAGACGGCGACAGCGCGAGAACCATCGCAAATTGCGGCTTGTCGACCATGCAAGATACTATAAGGCACTTCTTTGGTGCTTTCAAGGTTGCATTGAATCTATTTATGATCCGAAAGTTGAAAGTTGTCGGCAAGTTGTGAAGAGCTGTAAGCGTGCCTGCCGCTCCGCCATCGAGGGAAACGTTCCTGCCTCAACGGGGCCCGATAACCCCCTCCAGCGCGGCGTCGCGGGGAACCTGCGTACCGGCACGGCCACCTGATGCGGTTCGACATGTTCGGCCTCGTCGTGGCGGCCAACCTCTTGACCGGAGCTCCGCGTGTTGCCCGAGCAACCCTTGCCTTCGGACTCCGCCTGCCCTCGAACAACCCGGGAAATCAGTGGCGCACCTGCACGCAGGGAGCCCTTCCGGAAACGATCAGATAGTTTCATAATTTTTGATTGACACTGATCGATTTATGGAACTTAATTAGACGTACGATCACAAAGGATCAAAGCATGAAGGACGACCGCCTGTCGGCCATTCGGCACTACCTGTTTGAAAAGACCTCCGCCTCAATCCACGAGATCGCCGACGCCGTCGGTGCCTCGCTGCCAACCGTGCGGCGCGACCTGCTGACGCTCGAAACCGAAGGGGCGATCCACCGCACCCATGGCGGCGCCCGCATTGCCGATGCCGCCGGCATCGAAGCCGCCTTCGAAGTGCGCGAACAGACCTGTATCGCCGCCAAGCGCGCCATCGGCCTTGCTGCCTACGAGGACCTCAAGCCGGACATGTCGGTGTTTCTCGATGCCGGCACCACCGTGCTGCAGGTCGCCCGTCGCATCCGGATGAACCCGCTGCCGATCTCGGTGTTCACCAACTGCCTCGCAGTGGCGCAGGTGCTGACGGACATCCGCGATGTTCAGGTGACGCTGCTGGGCGGGCGACTTCGCTCGCGCAACGCCTCGGTGCTCGGATCGCTGGCCGAAAGCATGCTGGAGCGGCTGTGGTTCGACCAGCTGTTTCTCGGCGCCAGTACCGTGGGCGACGATGGCTGCACCTATACGATGGACGAGGACGAAGCACGCCTCAACGAGAAGATGATCACCCGGTCAGCGCGCACCACCGTGCTTGCCGACGCCAGCAAGTTCGGACAGCGCGCGACCTATCAGGTGACGCCGCTCGACGAGCGGCTCGACCTGATCACCGATGACAGCCTGACGGCCGAATGGCTCGACAAGCTGGCACAGGCAGGCTGCCGGACACGCACGGTCAGCCTCGATGCCGATGAAAGCGCCGAACTGGATGGAGACGCGGCATGAACGTGCTCGGCGTCGACAGCGGCGGGACCAAGACCGTCGCCGCTCTGGTGGCGCCGGACGCCAGCCTGGTGTCGCTGTGGCGTCTCCCCAGCCTCGACCCGACCGCTGACGGTGACTGGACCGCCGAGGTCGCCGCGCTTGCGGCCACTGTCGGCGACGCCGACCTCCGGGCCTCGGCCTTCGGCCTGCCGTTTCACGGCGAGGTCGACGCGTTTACCGAGGCGCAGCTAGCCGCCGTCCGGCTCCACTTCCCTCGGAAGACCATCGTCGAAAACGACGTTCGGATCGCTTTCGACGGCGCCTTCGCCTGTGGTGCCGGCGCCCTCATTCTGGCCGGCACCGGCTCGATGGCCTGGGCAAGCCTCAGCGAGGCCGACAGTCCGCATATCAGGATCGGCGGATGGGGCGACATCTTCGGCGACGAGGGCAGCGCCTATTGGCTAGGCCGAGAGGCATTGACGCTGCTGTCGCGCCATGTCGACGGCCGCGAAGCGTCGCCGGCCTTCGCCAAGGGGATGTTAGCCGCCATGGACATCCGGCAGGATCAGTTGATGGCCTGGTGCTACGGGCTCGCAAGCCGCCGCTCGGGCATCGCCGGTCTGGCCCGCCACGTGACGTCTCTGGCCTCAGGGGGTGACGAAGTTGCCAGCCGACTCCTTGGACGGGCCGCAGCCGAGCTTTCCGAACAGCTCTCCGTCGCCTGGCGTCGTTGCGGCGGCATGGCGCCTATCCGCTGGAGTTATGCCGGCGGTGTGTTCAACGCAGCCGCCATCCTGGACGAGATGACGCTGCGCCTCGGCACATCGCCATCATCGCCGCGTCTGCCGCCCGTCGGTGGCGCAGCGCTCAGGGCCGCCCGGCTTGCCGGCTGGGCCGTCGACGACGCCTGGGTCGACCGGTTGGGCACAGCCCTCCGGGCGGCCCTCGCCTGAAAGGCAATCTGACCAAGAAGGGGAACGATAATGAAAAGACGTGATTTTCTTGCTTCAGCGCTGACCTTGCCACTCCTCGCCTCGCTTGCCGGCAGCGCGTTTGCCGCCGACACGCTCACGGTTCTCCTGCCGCCTTGGGGTACGTTGCCCAAGGACATGACCGACCGCTTCGCCAAGGATGCCGGCGTAACCCTGGATGCCCAGACGCTCGGCTGGGACGACATCCGCACCAAGATCATCACGTCCATGGTGGCCGGCACGGCTCCTGCCGACGCTACCGAAGTGGACTGGTCGTGGGTCGGTCAGTTTGGTTCGGCCGGCTGGTATGAGCCGCTCGATGACAAGATCGACAAAGCCGTCATCAGCGACATCCCCACCGCCTCGATCTTCCGCTATGACGGCAAGCTCCTGGCCGTGCCCTACAGCAACGACTTCCGTGTTCTCATCTACAACAAGGCCCATCTCGACAAAGCCGGCGTTGCGGCCGCCCCAAAGACTCCCGATGAGCTGCTTGCCGCCGCCAAGGCGGTGAAGAGCGCCGGCATCGCCGACTATCCGATCGGCCTGCCGCTGTCGGCGACCGAGGGCACCTCCACCGCCTGGTATCTCCTGACCAAGGCTTTCGGCGGCGACCTGTTCGACAAGGATTTCAAACCCCTGTTCACCGACAAGGACTCCGGCGGCTACAAGGCGCTGGCCTTCGAGATCGGCGCGTTGAAGGACGGGTTGATCGATCCGGCCGCGACCGGCCTCAAGGACGTCGAGGTCCAGGAAGTCTTCAAGGCCGGCAAGCTCACCTTCGACGTCGCCGGCTGGGCGGGCAATCTCTCCGTCTACAGCGACCCTGCCAAGTCGCAGGTGGCGAACGACGTTGCCGCAGCTCTGATGCCGTCGACAACCGGCAAGTCCCGCACCTTCGGCCTGCCCGAGGCGGTAGGCATTCCGACCGGCGCGGCCAACGCCAAGGCCGCAGAGGCCTTCATCACCTGGATGGCCATGCCCCAGAACCAGATCGCCGCCTACGAGGCGCTCGGCAACCTACCGCCGCGCATGTCGGTGCTGAGGGCGCTCAACGAGCAGGGCAAGCTGAAGCAAGGTGATGTGCTGCTCGAGCAGGCGGCCCTCGTCGAGCCGCTGATCGCTCAGGGTACGCCCGGCTGGTATCCGCAGTTCTCCACGGCGGTGGCAAGCGCCATCAATCAGGCTGCCAAGGAGCAGCTCAGCGTCGACGAGGCCATAGCGGCGATTGCCAAGGCGGCCGAAGAAGCCCAGGCCAACTGACCGCAGGCTCCGATGGCCGCCGTCCGGAAAGAGCGGGCGGCGGCCAGCTCCGACTTTCCTCTGCCATGGCCCCTTCTGTCGCCCGGGACGCTGGTCTCGTGTGTCTGACGGCTGCCTGGAGAACGCAGAGTTCCCATGCCCTCCTCCTATCCCAGACGAAACCGAACGCGGGGCGAACTCGCCCTGGCCGCCGCCCTCGTCATTCCCATTGTCGTCGTGATGGGGGGCCTAGTGTTCTGGCCGCTCGCCACCTCCGTGGTTGACAGCTTCTATCGGATCGACCCGATGAAGCCAGGCACACCCTTCGTGGGCCTTGCCAATTATGGCGCCCTCTTCGCTGACAGCAATGTGCAGACGGCCTGGCTCAACACCTTTGCCTATGTGGCAATGGCGGTTGTGCTCGAAACGATCGGCGGCCTGGGCGCTGCGTTGTTGCTCAACCGGGTGAAGCACGGCCGGCAATGGCTGCTCGCCATTACCGTGCTGCCCTGGTGCCTGCCGCCGGTGGTCAACGCCATCGTCTGGATGTGGATCTTCAACCCAAGTTACGGACTGCTCAACCATGCCCTGCTTTGGCTCGGCGTCATCGACGCCCGCAAGGTGTGGTTCAACGATCAGGCAACCGCTCTGTTCCTGATCTCGCTGGTGCATGTCTGGCGCATGATGCCCCTGACCGCGGTGATCCTGCTGGCGGCTCTTCAGAGCATTCCTCGCGACCTCTACGAGGCGGCGCGACTCGATGGTGCAGGTCCGATCAAGAGCTTTCGCCTCGTGACCCTGCCGCTGATATCGAGCGGGCTTGCCATCGCGCTCAGCCAGTCGACGGTGTTCGCCTTCAACTTGTTCGACGAAGCCTGGATCCTGTCCGGTTCGAGCCTCGATACCCGCTCAGTGATCATCCAGGTCTACCTGACCGCCTTCCAGAACCTGCGGTTCTCGAGCGGCATGGCGCTGTCGATCCTGGCGATGCTCGCCTCGCTCCTGGTGTCGCTGATCTATGTGCTCCGCGTCTATCGCGAAACGAGGTACGACTGAGATGCGCACCCCTCTTTCAACACTGCCGGGGCGGATCGGTACCGCCACCGCCGTGATCTTGCTGGTCGCCTGGTCGCTCGGGCCGATCTACTGGTCGCTCGTCACCTCGCTGACGCCGCCGCTCCACCTGCTGGGTACGCCGTCTCTATGGCCGCAGCAGATCAGCTTCGAGCACTATGCCAAGCTGTTCGGCGCCACCAGCATGTCGCAGGGCAACGCCGTCCAATCGGTGTGGCCGCAGTTTTCGGCGGCTCTCACCAACAGCCTGATCACCTCGGGACTGGCGACGATAGTGACAGTGGCGATCGCCGCCTTCGGCGCCTACGCCTTCGTGCGGCTGGAGTTTCCCGGCCGTGACCTGTTGTTCGTGGCCGTCGTGGCGACGCTCGCCATTCCCGCCTACACGGTGATGATCCCGCTCTATCGGCTGATGATCTCGCTGAAGCTGATCGACACCTATACCGGCATCACGCTGATCTATGTGTCGGCCTTCCTGCCGTTGGCGCTATGGCTGATGCGGTCGGTGTATCAGGCGATGCCGATCTCGCTCGAAGAAGCGGCCTGGCTCGACGGTGCCGGGCGCGTCTACACGCTCGTTTACATCGTATTGCCGCTGTCGGCGCCGGGACTGATCGCCAGCGCCATTCTCACCTTCCTGAACGCCTGGGGCCAGTTCATGGTGCCCCTGGTGTTCTCGCCGACGCTCGCAACCAAGCCGCTGACGGTGCTGATCCCGGAGTTCGTGACCCGGAACTACATCGACTTCGGCCTGATGAATGCCGCCGGCATCCTCGCCATCATCCCCCCCGTTCTGCTCGTGCTGTTCCTCAACCGCTACCTCGTCAGCGGGTTGATGGCCGGCGCGACGAAATGACCCCTCCCAGATCAAACAAGGACGACTCCCCATGAACACCACCGAACGCGTCATCGTCGAACAGTTCCCCTTCTGGGAAAAGGCGATCGACATCCCGCTGCCAAGCGTCGAAGCCGACACCTATGTCTTTGTCGGCTGCGGCACCTCGTATTATGTCGCCATGAGCCTCGCCGTTGCCTTCAATGAGAACGGCAAGCGCGCCATCGCCGTGGCCGGCTCGGAATGGGCGCTGCGGCACCGTTCCTATCTGCCGAACCTGAAGGGCGCAGTCGTGGTCGGCATTTCGCGCAGCGGTGAATCGACCGAGGTGGTGCAGGCTGTTCGGGAAAGCCACAAGCTCGGCATCCGTACCGTAGCCATCACCTGCGAGAAGGACAGCTCGATGGCCAAGGCGGCCGACATCGTCGCCTTCGCGCCCACCCACCCCGATGAGGGCATCGTCATGTCGTCGTCGGCCAGCCTGATGCTGCTGATGGGTCTGCGCATGGCCGGCGTCAAGGTGGAGCAGACCGTGGTGGCCGGCGCACGTGCCGCCGTGGCGGCCATGGGAGAAAAGGCGCAGGCAGTGGCGACCGGGCGGCACAAGTTCGTGGTGCTCGGCGGCGGTGTCTACTTCGGCATCGCTTCCGAAGGCGCGTTGAAGCTGCAGGAGATGAGCATCTCGGTGTCGCAGCCGTTCCACACCATGGAATACCGCCACGGCCCGATGAGCCTTGCCGACGAGGACATGCTGATCGTGATGCTCTACAGCGAGGATCAGCCGGGCGAAGAGGCCAAGCTCGTTGCCGAGCTCCGGACGAAGGGCGCCAAGGTCATCGGCCTCGGCGGGCCGGGCGACCTCAGCCTGCCGATCGCCACCAAGGGCCTGCAGCGTTCGCTGGAGATGCTGGCGGCGATGCAGATCCTCGGCGAGCGGATCGCCAACTCCAAGAACATCGACAGCACCCAGCCGCGCCACCTCTCCAAAGTGGTGATGCTCGGTTGAGCCGCGTCTGGGCCGCCGGCGACCGGCGGCCTACCCCCTCCATTGCAGGAGTTTCTCATGGCGACCGTCGACATTCATCGCCTCGTCAAGCGTTACGGCGCCGAGGAGGTGATCCACGGCATAGACCTCGCGATTCGCGATGGGGAGTTCATCTCGCTGATCGGCGCGTCCGGCTGCGGCAAGTCGACCTTGCTCAGGATGATCGCCGGGCTCGAGGACATCTCCGGCGGCACCATTTCCATCGATGGCCGCGAGGTCAACGGGGTGGCGCCGAAGAACCGCGACATCGCCATGGTGTTTCAGAACTACGCGCTCTACCCGCACCTCTCGGTCGCCGACAACATGGGGTTCAGCCTTAAGCTCCGTGACGTGCCGAAGCCGGAGATCTCACGGGCCGTGAAGGAGGCAGCCGATCTTCTCGGCCTCACGCCCTATCTCGATCGCATGCCGAAGGCTCTGTCGGGTGGTCAGCGTCAGCGCGTCGCCATGGGACGGGCGATCGTACGCAAGCCGCGCGTCTTCCTGTTCGACGAGCCGCTTTCCAACCTCGATGCCAAGCTCCGCGTGCAGATGCGCGCGGAGATCAAGGCATTGCAGCGACGGCTCGGCACCACGTCGATCTACGTCACGCACGATCAGATCGAGGCGATGACCATGTCCGACCGCATCGTCATCCTGAATGGCGGCCGCGTCGAGCAGGTGGGCGCGCCGCTGGACCTCTATGATCGTCCGGCCAACCTGTTTGTCGCCACCTTCATCGGCTCGCCCGCCATGAACCTGATCGACGCGACCACACGGCGTGACGGTGAGCAACTGTTCGCCGAAACCGACGAAGGCGTTCGGATGCCGCTCGAAAACCACGCCGTGGCCGAGGGAACGGCCGTAACAATCGGTGTTCGCCCCGAGCACCTTGCGCTCGCCGACGTGGCGACGCCCGGTGCGCTTCGGATTGCCATCGATCTGATCGAACCGACGGGACACGAGTCGCACGTCTTCGGCCGCCTTGGCCGACATCCCCTCATCGTCACCCACTCGGGACGAGTCGCCGAGACGACGAGCGCTGGCGTCATTGTTGCGCCCGGCGGCGTTCACGTCTTCGATCGGTCGAGCGGGCGACGCATTGATGCTCCTGCGGCATCTGAAGGAAGCGAAAAGCGATGATGCAGTGCCGAATGCACGAACATTTCATACGACGCCCGAAATTATTACGCGCGTAAAATTTCTATGTTGACATGCGACAACATTTCATGATGTGTTCGCTTGGCCAAGACGGAGGAGAACCTTCGTCGGGGCGCGTTCGCCAAAGGGCCGGTCACGGCCCCAACGGGCAGAGTTCCGCCGTGCGGGACTTGTTCGCCCAATAGTTCAACACCGGCCGACATGTCTCCCGACCCCGAGGATGGGTCGGAGCGGCGGCCTTGTGGGAGGAACAAGATGACCATTCGTTCGCTTGCTCGCCTGGCTCTCGCCGGCTCCGCCTTCGCCTTCCTCGCCACGTCGGCCATGGCCGATGGCATCGGCGCCTCGCTGCTCACCCAGCAGCATCCGTTCTACATCGAGCTCGCCGACGCCATGAAGGCCGAGGCGACCGCCAAGGACGTCAAGCTCGAGGTGGCGATCGCCAACCAGGACCTCAACAAGCAGCTCGCCGACGTCGAAGACTTCATCGTCAAGGGCGTCGACGTCATCGTCCTGTCGCCGGTCGACAGCAAGGGCGTCAAGGCCGTGATCGAGAAGGCCCAGAAGGCCGGCATCAAGGTGATCACCGTCGACGTGCCCGCCAGCGGCGTCGATGTCACGTCCTACATCGGCACCGACAACTACACCGGCGGCGTCAAGGCCGGCGAGCTGATGGCCAAGGAACTCGGCGACAAGGGCAAGGTGGCGATCATCGACTACCCGACCGTGCAGTCGGTGGTGAACCGCATCGACGGCTTCAAGAAGGCCATCGGCGAGCACAAGGACATCGAGATCGTCGCCCAGCAGACCGGCATCACCCGCGCCGAAGCGCTGGCCGCCGCCCAGAACATGCTGCAGGCCAATCCCGACATCCAAGGCATCTTCGGCTTCGGCGACGACGCCGCGCTGGCCGCCGCCGTGGCGGTGAAGTCGGCCGGTCTTGAGAACCAGGTCAAGGTGATCGGCTTCGACGGCATGGAAGAAGCCCGCAACGCGGTGGACACCAACCCCGTCATGGTCGGCGTCATCCAGCAGTTCCCGGGCGAGATGGGCAAGCAGGCCGTCGACACGGCGATCGACGTCATCGCCGGCAAGGAAGTGCCTGCCGAGCAGCCGATCGAGCCGGGCGTCTACACCGGCAAGTGATATAAGCTGAAGGAGCGCGGGGCGGCCTGACGGTAGTCCCGCGCCTTTTCTCAACGGCCAGTCCGGCGTCTGTCGCGCCGAGGGCACTCGCGTCGGAAAGGAGGCGGGCATGTCGGCCGCGACCAGCGACGTCATTCTCAAAATCAACAACGTATCCAAGCTGTTCGGCCCGGTCGCCGCGCTCAAGAACATGCACCTTGAGGTGCGCGCCGGCCGCGTTCATACGCTGCTCGGCGAGAACGGAGCCGGCAAGTCGACGCTGATGAAGATCCTGGCCGGCGTCTACCACGCCACAACCGGCGAGGTTGAGTTCTGCGGCAGCTCCTACAAGCCGGAAAATCCGCAAGAGGCGGCGGCCCGTGGCCTCACCATCGTGTTCCAGGAGCTCAGCCTCTGCAACAACATGACGGTGTCCGAGAACATTCTCGCGACCCGCGAGCCCTCGGTTTACGGCTTCATCAACGATCAGGCTCTCGAACGCCGCGCCGCCGAGATCGTCCGCGACCTCGGCCTGCCGATCGACGTCACCGAGAAGGTCGGCAATCTCTCCATGGCCCAGCGCCAGCTCGTCGAGAT
>JAUVXG010000147.1 GCA_030603685.1 Pleomorphomonas sp. | reverse complement strand
GGCCGACGCCCGTGCCGAGTACGAGCCACTTGGGCTTCGCTTCGGCAGTTTCGTGGTGAACGCAACCTCCACCACCGGCATCGGCCTGCGCCATCATTCGACGCAGGGTGACGAGACCTTCATGCGCTCGACCGGCGTGCTCGCCGCCCGCTCCGATTGGGAACGCAACAGCGTGGATCTGAGCGTTGGCGGGGCCTTTCGCCGCTCGCTTTCCGGCATCGAGGAAAAGCTGCCGGAAGGGGACGCGCGCCTGGCCGGTCGCTTCGACATCACCGACGCGGACCGCCTCACCGCGATGGCCGGCTGGACGTTGCGCGACGAAGCGTCGGGGGATGGCAAGGAGAACACCTTCTCCGGCTCCCTCGGCTACGAGCGCTTTGGCGGCCTGATCGGTCTCAAGACAGGGCTCGGCATCGACCGGACGGTCAACGAGACCGATCCGACGCTCGACAATACCGCGCTCTCCCTGTCGCTGAGGCTGTCGCACGACAGTGGCGCCGTCTTGCAGCCCTTCGTGGAGGTCGGCGCTTTCGGTCGGGACTTCGACAAGCCGGCAGCGGGCGACGGCATCAGTCGCAGTGGCGTCGGCGGCGAAGCGAAGGTCGGTGTTGCCGTGGCGAGCGACGATCTCACCGGCGAGATCGCCCTCGGTTACGGCTATGAGTGGCTCCGGGAGGATGGCCTCGACGACATATCGGGGTTGATCGGTTCGGCTTCGCTCTCGTGGGATGCCAGCGAGCTTCTTCGCCTGACGACGACCGCCACCACCAGTTTCGAGCCGACGTCCACGGCAGGCGCGTCCGGTGTCGTCAAGCGCACCGGCGAGGCCACCGTCACCTACGCGTTGGCGCCCAATGCCTTCGTGGTGGCCGGCGGCGAGCTGACGCTGGAGGACTACGTCGGCATCAACCGAAACGTGACGACGACGGCGCTGAAGGCGGGTGTCGGCTACAAGCTCAATCGCTCGGTGGAGCTCGGCCTTGATGGCGAGCACAAGATCGTCCGGTCGAGCGAGGCGGGGGGCGACTACACCGACAGCAGCGTGACGGCCACGTTGACCCTGCGCCAATGAGGAACGGGGCTTAAGCCGCTTCTCCGCGCTTGCTCCATTCCGCCCAGAAGATGCCGCCAAGCACCAGAGCCAGCGCTGCCGCGTGATAGAGGCGGAAGCTTTCGCCGAGCACGAGAACGGCGAGGATCGAGCCAAACACCGGGATCAGGTTGATGAACACGCCGGCCCGGCCGGGGCCGACCAGCTCGACGCCGCGCACGAAGAAGACCTGGGACACCACCGAAGGAAAGACGGCGCAATAGGCCACCAGCGCCCAGCCGAAGGTCGTCGGCGCCACGTACTGCCCCATGGCGATCTCGGCGGCGAGGAAGGGGAGCGAGGTGAGCAGGGCGGCAACGGAGAGCCCGGCGAAGAAGGAGAGGCCGGAAATCTTCGGCCGTCGCGGCAGCAACACCGTGTAGAGGGCGTAGACGACGCAGGCGCCGAGCATCATGAGGTCGCCGGCGTTGAAATCGAGCGAGGCGAGGGTGGAAAGGTCACCCTTGATCGCGATCACGCCGACGCCGACAAGGGTCGTCGCCATGCCGGCAAGCTGGCCCATGCCGGCGCGCGTGCCGACGATCAGATAGGCGAAGACGAAGACGAGGCCGGGCAGGGCGCCCTGGATGATGCCGATGTTGACCGCCGAGGTGAAATGGGCAGCGATGTAGTAGAAGGCGTTGAAGATCGTGAAACCCAGCGCGCCCATCGCCAGCATGTAGGGAAGACGCGTCCTCATCGCCGGCCAGTCGGCGAGGACGGAGCGGCGTGCGAACAGGGTGAGCAGCAGCAATACGCCCGACCACCGGTAGGTGGTCAGCGCCATCGGCGACACCTCACCGACGGCGAGACGGCTTGCCACCGTGTTGCCGGCCCAGAACAGCGGCGACAGCACGAGCAGCAGGTAGGGACGGCCGTAGAGACGCGACCAGAGACCGTCATCAGCCACGAAACACCTCTCGCCAAAACACTTTGTCGTCTCCTTCCTAGAGTGTCCGGTCGCCATCCGCACGCCTCTTTGGCGAGATCCGGTACGCCCGAAGCTGGACAAATGGCAGATTTCCGACATCGCGGCTTTCATTGGCGGGCGGGCGTCGTTATAGTCGGTCAAGCCCCGGTGCCCATGGTATCGGGGCTTTCCGTGTGCGTGCTGCCGTCGGCGGCATGGCGCGGGAAGGCCTGAAACTTGAATGACGGGACCTTTTCAATGGCGAACGTAGTGGTGGTCGGCTCCCAGTGGGGAGACGAGGGCAAGGGCAAGATCGTCGACTGGCTGTCCGAGCGGGCCGACGTGGTCGTCCGCTTCCAGGGCGGTCACAACGCCGGCCACACCCTGGTGATCGACGGCGTTTCCTACAAGCTGTCGCTGCTGCCCTCGGGCGTCGCCCGGCCGGGCAAGCTGTCGGTCATCGGCAACGGCGTCGTCGTCGATCCGCGCGCCTTCGTCAACGAAGTGACGCGCATCCGCGAGCAGGGCGTCAAGATCAGTCCGGACAACTTGCGCATCGCCGAGAACGCCACGCTGATCCTGTCCATCCACCAGGAGCTCGACGAGCTGCGCGAGAACGCCGCCTCGCCCGCCACCCGCATCGGCACCACCAAGCGCGGCATCGGCCCCGCCTACGAGGACAAGGTCGGCCGCAGGGCCATCCGCCTCGTCGACCTCGCCCATCCCGAGACGCTGACCAACCGCATCGAGCGGCTGCTGTCCCACCACAATCCGCTGCGCCGGGGCCTTGGCCAGCCTGAGATCGCGCCGGAGACCATCCGCGACGAACTGATGGCGGTGGCCGACTTCATCCTTCCCTACATGGACGTCACCTGGCGGCTGCTCGACGAAAAGCGCAAGTCCGGCGCCCGCATCCTGTTCGAGGGCGCGCAGGGCGCCCTGCTCGACAACGACCACGGCACCTATCCCTTCGTCACCGGCTCCAACACCACGGCCGGCCAGGCGGCTGCCGGCTCCGGCATGGGGCCGGGTGCGCTCGACTATGTGCTCGGTATCACCAAGGCCTACACGACGCGCGTCGGTTCCGGCCCGTTCCCGACCGAGCTGTTCGACGAGGTCGGCGATTTCCTCGGCGAGCGTGGCCGCGAGTTCGGCACCGTCACGGGCCGCAAGCGGCGCTGCGGCTGGTTCGATGCCGTGCTGGTTCGCCAGACGGTGGTCGCCTCGGGCATCAACGGCATCGCTCTCACCAAGCTCGACGTGCTCGACGGTCTCGACGAGATCAAGGTATGCATCGGCTACGAGATCGACGGCCGCACGCTCGACTATCTGCCTGCCAACCAGGAAGAGCAGGCGCGCGTGAAGCCTATCTACGAGACGATGGAAGGCTGGAAGGAATCGACGGCCGGCGCCCGCTCCTGGGCCGAGCTTCCGGCGCAGGCCATCAAGTACGTCCGCCATATCGAGGAACTGATCGGTGCGCCGGTGGCCATGCTGTCGACCAGTCCCGATCGTCTCGATACGATTCTTGTGCGTGATCCGTTTCAGGATTAAGTGATTCACCACGTTTTGCCGGCCTTCCCGCCGCAAAAAAGCCCGGCGGCCGTCGCAAGGCTGGCCGCAGGGTGTCCTATCGAAACAGCGTTCCGCCGTGGGGCGGGGCGCCAAGCCGAGAGATGCGGTACATGGCCGACTACTATCCCGTATTGAAGCGTGCCATTTCCTCGCTGCCGTCGGGGTCCGGCGAGGCGCGGCGCGCCGTCTACGAGAAGGCCCGTGTCGCCCTCCTCCGGCAGTTGAGTTCCTACAATCCGCCGCTGTCGCCGACCGAGATCGCAGACCAGCGCGTGGCGCTCGAGGACTGCATTCGCCGGGTCGAGGCCGAGGTCGCCGACGTCCCCGAGGATGCGGCCTCCAGTGCCGACTCCCATACGCCTGCGCCAGCCGCGCCGCCGCCGCCCGCCGCGCCCGAGCCCGCCGCCAAGGCGGAACCGGATCGGGAAGCGTCTCCCCGGCAGGAGCCGGAGCCGCGCCCGGAGGCCAGGCGCGAAGAGCCGGCGTCGCCGCGCCGGAGCGGGCTGACGTCGCTCGCCGCGCCGGAAATGAACCCCTTCCGGCACATCGAGCCGCTCGCTCAGCCGGAAATGAACCCCTTCCACCACATCGAGCCGCTGCCGGCTCGCGGCAGCACATCCAACCGCGCCGCGCCCCAGGATCGGCCTCAGGATCGCGCGCCCGTCAGCCTGCCGACCGAACGCCCGCGCCTGCCGAGTAGCGTCCGGCTGCCCGACGAACGCGGCGAACCGCGCATCGGCGTCGGCGTCAGCGCGCTGACGCGCACCCTGAAGCAGGCCGACTCGCTCGGCGAGGCGTCGTCCACTGCCGTGCGCGCCGCCCGTCATGCCATGAACGAGGTGGACGAGGTCGACGAGCCAACCGGGGGCGAACGGGTCGAGCCGGATCTCGGCAGTGCCCGACCGGTCGGCTCGCGCCAGGATGCATCCGTTGGCGTCGCGGGCGACAGGCCCGAGGCCGAACGTCTGCCAGGGCAGCGCGAGGCGGCCACGTTGCCATGGCCGGACGACGGAGCCGGCGCAGCCCGCCGGGTGCGCACGGTGTTGATCGGTGTCGCGGTCGTGGCGCTGGTGGTGCTCGTCGCGGCGGTCGCCTACACCTTCCGTGGTCCGCTGGCGGACTTGGTCGCCGGCCAGCCGCAAACCCAGACGAGCGACGCTGCGCCCAGCGACGACGGGCTGTCGTCGAAGATCCTCGACCGACTGCCGGCCGAAGGCGAGACGCCGGCCGAACCCGTCGCCCCCGACGCCGTGACCGTCCAGACGGAAGCGGTTCCCGCGCCGGCCGCCGTCGACCCGGACCTGCCGCCGCCGCCCGGTGGCACCGCGATGGCCGAGGCTCCGACGACACCCTCCGAAGCTGCGCCGTCTTCCGACGCCGGTGCCGCGATTTCCGCTCCAGCCGCCTCGGAGAATCCGCCGACGTCCGCCGCGGCGGGCGAGGCGATCGGCGTCGCCCAGAAGGCCATCCTCTACGAGGAACCCATCCCCGGTTCGCCCGGCACCAAGCTCGACGGTTCGGTGGTCTGGTCCTTCGTCAACGAGCCGGCCTTGCCCGGCGACAAGCCGGTGCCGCAGATTCGCGGTGACATCGAGGTGCCCGAACTCGGCCTCAAGATGCGCCTGTCGATTCACAAGAACGACGATCAGGCACTGCCGGCCAGCCATATCGTTGAAATGTCCTTCGACGTGCCGCCGTCCTTCGCCGGCAAGTTCATCGATGCGGCGCCCGGCATGATCGCCAAACAGACCGAGGAAGCGCGGGGCGACACCATCGCCGGCGCCGTCGCCAAGGTATCCGACAGCCTGTTCTGGCTGGCGCTGTCCGGCCTGGAGCAGGACGTCGCCCGCAATATCCAGCTGCTGAAGGACCGGCCATGGATCGACATCCCGATCCGCTACGGCAATCGCCGCCGCGCCATTCTGACGTTCGAGAAGGGCGCGCCCGGCGACAAGGTGTTCGCCGAGGCCTTTGCCGCCTGGGGGCAGTGAGGGCGTTCCCTACTGCGGGCTCGATAGCTTCATCAGCACGAGGCCGGCGAGAATCAGCGCCGCGGCGAGGAGCCGCGTCGCGGTGATCGCTTCGCCCAGCACGGCGACGCCGACGGCGAAGCTGCCGACCGCGCCGATACCCGTCCACACCGTGTAGGCGGTGCCGAGCGGCAGCGACTTCATGGCGACGGCGAGCAGGCCGAAGCTCATGAGCATGGCGATGACGGTGACGATGCTGGCGCCGAGCTGGGTGAAGCCGGCCGACAGCTTCATGCCGTAGGCCCAGACGACTTCCAGAAGTCCGGCGATCAGAAGATAGACCCAGGCCATGGCGGCCCTCCTTTCGGTTGGGCCGGGCCGTCCCGGGCTTGGAGCTCACCCTTAAGGCGAGGGAGGGCGTTGCCTCGGGGCGAAAATGGGTCGTCGGCCGGTTGCCGTCAAGCGGCGGTCGCCGTCACTTCGACAGGAGGACGGCCCGGCCGATCAGCTTGCCGGACGGCAGGTGGTGGATCTCGATCACCTTGCCCTCGGGGCCGTCGATGGTCAGCGACAGGCGGTCGCCGTCGACGTCGGTGGCGACGACGGCGCCGGGTGTCGCCACCTCGACCAGGGTCTGGAACGGCGTGCCGGCCGGTGCTGCGCCGTCGCCGCTCTTGGCGACACGAAAGGCGATGGCGACGAAGACGGCGATCAGGCCGATGCCGAGCGTGCCGGCGGCGATCAGCATCATGGTCTTGAGCCGGGCCTGCACCCGGGCGATGGCCGGATCGAGCGGCGCCTCGCGTTCGTCGTCGGTCGGCCCTGCCATGATGCTTTCCTTCAGCGCGGATTTCTGCGATAGGCGGCATTTAGCGAATCCGGCGCGGTTTGTCGACGCGCCGTCACCATCGGCGACATTCGGGGCGAATCGACCTTTTGCTCGGATCCTCCGTCGTCATACGCCCACCGGGACGCAAACGGGCGGGTTTCAGGAGTGGTCATGGCCGACGAGGACGATATCGTCTCGGAAGACGACGCCGGTGAGGCGCGGACGGCCTCCGTCGAGGTGGTGGCGAAGACGCGCTTCGACAAACTGGTGGCCGAGGCCTTTCCCGATATCAGTAGGTCGCGCCTGAAAGCGCTGATCGAAGCGGGCGCGGTGGCCGTCGATGGCGCCGTCGTCACCGATGCCGCCCGGAAGATGTCCGGCAGCCTCGCGCTCACCGTTCTGGTACCGCCGGCCGAGGATGCCGAGCCGCAGGGCGAGAACATTCCGCTCGACGTCGTCTACGAGGACGACGAGCTGATCGTCATCGACAAGCCGGCCGGTCTCGTGGTGCATCCGGCGGCGGGCAACTGGACCGGTACGCTGGTCAACGCGTTGATCGCCCATTGCGGCGACAGCCTGTCGGGCATCGGCGGCTTCCGGCGGCCGGGCATCGTGCACCGGCTCGACAAGGACACCACCGGCCTGATGGTGGTGGCCAAGACCGATCGATCGCACTCCGGCCTTGCCGCGCAGTTCGCCGACCACGGCCGCACCGGTCCGCTGGAGCGCGGCTATCTGGCGCTCGTCTGGGGGAGCCCCGAGCCGTTTCGCGGCACCATCGAGGCGCCGCTCGGCCGCTCATCGTCCGATCGCACCAAGATGGCCATCGTCAAGGGCAATGGCGGCAAGGAAGCGATCACCCACTACGAGGTGGTCGAGCGCTTTCCGGCCGAATCGGGGCGCGGCGCCATCGCCTCGCTCGTCGAATGCCATCTCGAAACGGGACGGACGCATCAGATCCGCGTGCATCTGACGGCGGCCGGTCATCCGCTGGTCGGCGATGCGGTGTATGGCTCGCACTTCCTGACCAAGGTCAATCGTCTGCCGGAGGAGACCGCGACGGCGGTCCGGACCTTCCAAAGACAGGCGTTGCACGCATTCTTGATCGCTTTCGAGCATCCTGTGACCGGGGAGCTCCTGAAATTTGAGAGCGGATTGCCGCCGGATATGGCAGACTTGGTGTCGGCGTTTCGGGAACTTTAGGCTTTTTCATAGGTTACCCATGAAATCGCCGGGATCGTTCCTATATTCGTCTCTCAGTGTGCTTGCTCGGCAAGGCGCTGAAGGGGATGCCGTGTCCGTTCGGGAGCGGTCCCAAGAGCTTTAAGGGGGGTGCTTGATGGCCCGGTCCACATTGCCCATGATCGCCGCGGGGGAAGGCGGCCTCAGCCGTTATCTCGACGAGATTCGTCGCTTTCCGATGCTTGAGCCGCAGGAAGAATACATGCTGGCCAAGCGCTATGCGGATTATGGCGACCGCGACGCCGCCCAGAAGCTCGTCACCTCGCATCTGCGCATCGTCGCCAAGATCGCCATGGGCTATCGCGGCTACGGGCTGCCGATCGGTGAAGTCATTTCCGAGGGCAACGTCGGCCTGATGCAGGCGGTCAAGCGCTTCGAACCCGACAAGGGCTTCCGTCTCGCGACCTATGCCATGTGGTGGATCAAGGCGGCGATCCAGGAGTACATCCTGCGCTCGTGGTCGCTGGTCAAGATGGGCACGACGGCCAACCAGAAGCGACTGTTCTTCAATCTGCGCAAGGCCAAGAGCCAGCTCCAGGCGCTGGGCGATGGCGACCTCAAGCCCGACCAGGTCGAGGCGATCGCCACCAAGCTCGGCGTGACCGAGGACGACGTCGTTTCCATGAATCGGCGCCTGTCGGGCGATGCCTCCCTGAACTCGCCGCTGCGCTCCGACAGCGAAAGCGGCGAATGGCAGGACTGGCTGGTCGACGACCGCGACAGCCAGGAAACGGTTCTCGCCGAGACCGAAGAGCTCGACCAGCGCCGGGCCATGCTGAAGCGGGCGCTGGGCGTGCTCAATGAGCGCGAGCGGCGCATCTTCGAGGCGCGCCGGCTTGCCGAGGATCCGATGACGCTGGAAGACCTTTCCACCGAGTTCGGCGTGAGCCGCGAGCGCGTCCGGCAGATCGAGGTGCGCGCCTTCGAGAAGGTGCAGGAGGCCGTCAAGGCCCAGGCCCGCGAGCAGGTCCCTGCCGTCGTCGACGCTGGTTGACAGAAAGCGGCGCGAACCGGCGCGAAAAGCGCAGCCGGGCTTGCTCGACCGCTTGTTCGCGCCGAGCCTTTGCGCTATAGAGGCGCCCGACCGGGCCATGCGGTGGACCGGAGACGAGCCGCTCGAGGCATCCTCGGGGCGGCTCGTTCCTCTGATGAGCCGCCGCGCGGCCGACACCCAACACCGGGCGCCCCGACAAGGCCGGCGTCAATGATCGCGTCCTTGCGACGCCCGAAAGGATCGACAAGATGAAGCAGGGCATTCATCCCGACTATCACGACATCAAGGTCGTCATGACCGATGGCACCGAGTTCGTCACCCGTTCGTGCTACGGCGCCAAGGATGCGACGCTGAACCTCGACATCGACCCGAAGGTGCATCCGGCCTGGACCGGCGGCCAGCAGCAGCTGATGGACCGCGGTGGCCGTCTGTCGCGCTTCAACTCCAAGTTCGGTGGCCTGTTCACCGCCAAGTAAGGCTGGACGACAGGACGAACATGAAAAACCCCGGCGAGTGCTGCTCGCCGGGGTTTTTGCTGTTGGCGTAGTCGTCGGGCCGAAGGGTGTCGGACGGGTCGGCGCCTCCCAACGCCGACCCGTCGCCGATGACGGTCAGTTGTCGATGCGGCGGGCGCCGAAGGCGCTGGCGAGGCGGTCGAGGTCGCGGGCGACGAGGTTGGCGGCTGGTTCGGCGGCGACGTCGTAGATGGCCTTGTCCATGTGGACGATGCGGCCATGCAGGCGGTCGGTGCGTTCGATGATCGAGCGGAGCGTTTCCGGCAGCTCGTTCCAGAGCGGACCGGACATGACCGGCGGCTGGAAGTCGAGGCGCACCTTGTTCTTTTCGCTGCGGGCCTGCTCGGGCGACATTTCGCCCTCGTTGACGGCGCGCTGCATCAGGAGCCACGAGGCGATCTGCATCAGGCGGGTGGTGAGGCGCATCGACTCGGTGGAATAGGACAGAGTGGCAGCGCGACTGAGCGTGCGGCTCTCAGTCCGGCCGTCGCCGTCGAGATAGGCGGCCGTCTCCTCGACGAGCGCCATGCCCTCGCGGAACAGCTCACGGAACAGTTCCGAATTGAGCGCGCGCGCACCGAAGGCGATCGCTTCCGTTCCGAAATGGGACTTGCCGGTAAAATCACTCATCACGCCACCTCTGCACCAGACACTCGGACGATTGGCCCGGCCGGTTTCACGCCCATGAGTTGGACCGCGAAAGCGCCGTCGCAAAGGAAAAGCTGACGGGCGTCGCCGCTCTTCCCCGCAATCCCCAAAAGGGAGATCAGAATCCCCTTCCGGAACAGTCGTCCGACTTTGCGATGAGGGTCGCAACCGGCATGCCAGGAACGGCAAGGCCCGGCTCGGACGTGAACGAAAGGTTAACGCAAAGCGGGGAGGGAGTCTCGACAAATCCTGAGGCGCCGGGGAATCGGTCGAAAGGCCGGAGCCCAGGACGGGCGGCGGTCTCGCCGCGAGGATGTCAGGACAAAAAAAAGGCCGCCAAGGGCGGCCCTTCGTAAGTTGAACAGGGAGGCGTCAAAAGAGTGACAGGAGCCACTCGTGATCCAACCATACGGATCGAATTCTTGATAAACGAAACTGGTAAACGGGTCCTTAACAATGAATATTTTTCGATGGATCCCGTTAGCCATATGTCTCAGAACTTGAACAGGGAGTCGGCGGCGGTGCGAACGTCGTCCTTGAGGCGCAGCGTCTCCTCGATGCGCGCGATCTCGGCGTGGAGGAGGCCGACGCGAGCGCGGAGTTCGGCCACCGAAAGGCGCGATAGGTCCTGGCCGACGACATGGGCGGGCGGCGGCGTTTCCGGCCGATCGTCATCGATGGTCATCTCAACCCTCCTCGTTGTGGCTGAGGGAAGTGAAGGCTCGCCCGGCCGACGTGTCAAGTCGGCTCAGAGTGGATAGGCTTGCCGGGCGACACTCCGGATCGGCGATTCGCCGCCGGTTCGCACCGGAGAAGGAGCCCGCCATGACCGTCCTGCCGTCCGACATGCTGGCGATCGAGATTTCCCGCCCCGGCGGGCCGGAGGTGTTGAGGCCGACGCGCCGCCCCCTGCCGGCATTGTCCGAGGATGGCGTGCTGATCGCCGTCGAGGCGGCCGGCGTCAACCGGCCGGACGCCTTGCAGCGGCAGGGCGCCTATCCGCCGCCGGCGGGCGCGTCCGATATCCCCGGCCTCGAAGTGGCAGGTACCGTTGCTGCCGTCGGGGCGGAGGCGCGGGGCGTTTCCATCGGCGACAAGGTGACGGCGCTGGTGACCGGCGGTGGCTATGCCGAATACTGCGTGGCGCCGACCGGGAGCTGTCTGCCCTGGCCGGATGGCTTCGACGCGGTGCGGTCGGCCGCCCTGCCGGAGACCTTCTTCACCGTCTGGTCCAACGTGTTCGACCGGGGGCGGCTTCTGGCCGGCGAGAGCTTTCTCGTCCACGGCGGCACGTCCGGCATCGGCACCACGGCGATCCAGCTTGCCCGCGCCTTCGGGGCGCGCGTCTTCGCCACCGCCGGCAGCGCCGAGAAATGCGAGGCCTGCCGCCGGCTTGGCGCCGAGGTGGCCGTCAACTATCGCGAGGAGGACTTCGTAGCCGTGCTGAAGGCGGCGACGGAGGGGCGGGGCGTCGACGTCATCCTCGACATGGTGGGCGGCGATTATGTCGACCGCAACTATGAGCTGGCCGCCGTCGACGGCCGCATCGTGCAGATCGCCTTTCTCGGCGGGGCGAAGGCCACGGCCAACTTTGCCAAGCTGATGCAGAAGCGGCTCGTCCATACGGGATCGACGCTGCGACCGCGCGAGCCGGCCTTCAAGGCGGCAATCGCCGCTTCGCTTCGCGACAGGGTGTGGCCGCTTCTGGCTGCCGGGACCGTCGCGCCGGTGATCGATCGGGTGTTGCCCGCCGAGCAGGCGGCGGAGGCGCATGCCCGTCTCGAAGACGATCACATCGGCAAGATCGTGCTGACCTTCGGCTGAAGTCCGGTTTTTCCGGCTTGTTGCGATTGCAGAACAGGGGAGCGATCTGTATATAGGTAACCATTCCCCAGTCATCGTGATACGAGACGGAGGGCCGCCGGCGAGAGTCGGTGGACCAGCGAAGAGGATTTATCGATGTCGACCCCGTTGATGCCCAAGGCTACCGCCGTTTGGCTGGTCGAGAACACGGCTCTGTCGTTCGACCAGATCGCCGCCTTCTGCAAGCTGCACGCCCTCGAGGTCAAGGCCATCGCCGACGGCGAGGCGGCCCAGGGCATCAAGGGTCTCGATCCGATCCTGACCGGCCAGCTCAGCCGCGACGACATCGAGAAGGCGGAGAAGGACGGTTCGATCCGCCTGAAGCTGCTCGACCCCAAGGTGCGGGTGCCCGAAGCCAAGCGCCGCGGCCCGCGCTACACGCCGGTTTCCCGCCGTCAGGACCGGCCGAACGCCATCCTCTGGCTGGTGCGCAACCACCCCGAGCTCAAG
>JAUVXG010000054.1 GCA_030603685.1 Pleomorphomonas sp. | reverse complement strand
TGGTCTCGACCGGGCCCAGGTCGTTGATGCCGACGACCTCGATGTCCTTGCGACCGGACTCGACGATCGCGCGCAGAACGTTACGACCGATACGACCAAAGCCGTTGATGGCGACCTTTACTGCCATGTTCATCTCCCAGATGGGCTGTTTATATTTCGCAATCCCGCAATCTCTTCATTGAGAGACTTCCGGTGCTCGCAAAACTAGTTCCGGAAAGCCGGATATCCGCTGTGTACGCCGATAACCTGCAGTTGTCACTTCAGAAGGTTTTAAAGCCTTCAAAAGCAAAACGGAGGCGGGGTGTCCCGCCTCCGTCGTCAGGTCCTTGAGACCCTTATTCCGCAGCCTTCCGGCCCTTGGCGGGCTTGGCCGCCTCGACGGGCTGGGCCGCAGCCGCTTCAGTCCGCTCGGTCGGCTCGACATAGGCCCGACCGTAGTAGCTGTCGACCAGGATGGCCTTGAGCTCCGAGATCAGCGGGAAGCGCGGGTTGGCGCCGGTGCACTGATCGTCGAACGCCTCGACGGCGATCTTGTCGACCTTAGCGAGGAAGTCGGCCTCGGGCACGCCAGCCGCCTGGATGGAGGCGGGAATGTCGAGCTGCTTCTTGAGGTCTTCGACCCAGGCGATCAGGTTGTCGACGCGCTGCTGCGTGCGCTCGGCATGCAGGCCGAGGTGCGTTGCGATCTCGCCGTAACGGGCCCGGGCCTTCGGACGGTCATACTGCGAGAAGGCCGTCTGCTTGGTCGGGTTGTTGGTGGCGTTGTAGCGGATCACGTTGCAGATGAGCAGCGCGTTGGACAGGCCGTGCGGCAGGTGGAAGGCCGCGCCGAGCTTGTGGGCCATGGAGTGGCAGACGCCCAGGAACGCGTTGGCGAAGGCGATGCCGGCAATGGTGGCGCCGTTGTGCACCTTCTCGCGGGCGATCGGATCGTTGGCGCCTTCCTTGTAGGCGGCCGGCAGGTAGTCCTTGAGCAGCTTCAGCGCCTGCAGCGCCTGGCCGTCGGAGTACTCGTTGGCCAGCACCGAGGCATAGGCCTCAAGAGCATGGGTCACGGCGTCGATGCCACCGAAGGCGGTCAGCGACTTCGGCATGTTCATGACGAAGTTGGCGTCGATGATGGCCATGTTCGGCGTCAGCTCGTAGTCGGCGAGCGGATACTTCATGCCGGTGGAGTCGTCGGTGACGACGGCGAACGGCGTCACTTCCGAACCGGTGCCCGAGGTGGTCGGAATGGCAACCAGCTCAGCCTTGATGCCCAGCTTCGGGAACTTGTAGATGCGCTTGCGGATGTCCATGAAGCGCAGCGCGAGGTCCTCGAAGTGGACTTCCGGATGCTCGTACATCACCCACATGATCTTGGCCGCGTCCATGGCCGAGCCGCCGCCGAAGGCGACGATGACGTCCGGCTTGAAGGACATGGCGCGCTCGGTGCCCTTGCGGACGGCGGAGAGCGTCGGATCGGCCTCGACGTCATAGTAGGTCTCGACGTCCATGCCGTGGGTCTTGAGCAGCTCGATGACGCCGTCGGCATAGCCGTTGAGGAACAGGAAGCGGTCGGTCACCACCAGCGCGCGCTTCTTGCCCTCGAGGTCCTTGAACGCTTCGGCGATGGCGCCGCGGCGGACGTAGATGGACTTGGGGAGCTTGTGCCAGAGCATGTTTTCGGCTCGCTTCGCGACGGTCTTGCGGTTGATGAGGTGCTTCGGGCCGACGTTGTCGGAGATCGAGTTACCACCCCAGCTGCCGCAACCGAGCGTCAGAGACGGCGCCAGGTTGAAGTTGTAGAGGTCGCCGATGCCGCCGAGGGCGGACGGGGAGTTGATGAGGATACGGGCCGTCTTCATCTTGTCGCCGAACGCGGCGACGCGGTCCTGGTGACGATCCTGGTCGGTGTAGAGCACCGAGGTGTGGCCGATACCACCGAGCGCGACCAGCGCGGCAGCCGCATCAACGGCCGCGTCGAAGTCAGGACGACGGTAGAGGGCGAGCGTCGGCGACAGCTTCTCGTGAGCGAAGGGCTCGCTCTCTTCGACGCTTTCGACTTCGCCGATCAGGATCTTGGTGTCGGCGGGAACGGCGATGCCGGCGGATGCGGCGATCTTCACGGCCGACTGGCCGACGACGTCCGGAGAGAGGTGGCCGCCGGGGAACACGACGTTGCGAACCGCGCCCAGCTCATTGCCGGAGAGGATGTAGCCGCCATGGTTCTGGAAGCGCTCGCGCACCGCGTCATAGACGCTGTCGACGGCGATCACGGCCTGCTCGGAGGCGCAGATCATGCCGTTGTCGAAGGTCTTGGACATCAGGATCGAGGCGACGGCGCGCTTGATGTCGCCGAACTCGTCGATGACCACCGGGGCGTTGCCGGCGCCGACGCCGATGGCGGGCTTGCCGGAGGAGTAGGCGGCCTTGACCATGGCCGGACCGCCGGTCGCCAGGATCAGGTTGACGTCGGGGTGGCGCATCAGCGCGTTGGAGAGCTCGACCGACGGGGTGTCGATCCAGCCGATGATGTCGGCCGGGGCGCCGGCGGCAACGGCGGCGTCAAGCACCAGCTTGGCGGCGGCGCAGGTCGACTTCTTGGCGCGCGGGTGGGGAGAGAAGACGATGCCGTTGCGCGTCTTCAGGGAGATGAGGGCCTTGAAGATGGCGGTCGACGTCGGGTTGGTGGTCGGCACGATGCCGCAGATGAGGCCAATCGGCTCGGCGATGGTGATGGTGCCGCCGAGGTCGTCGACTTCCAGCACGCCGCAGGTCTTCTCTTCCTTGTACTTGTTGTAGATGTACTCGGAAGCGAAGTGGTTCTTGATGACCTTGTCTTCCACGACGCCCATGCCGGTTTCCTCGGCTGCCTGCATGGCCAGCGGGATACGGGCGGCGGCGGCGGCGAACGCTGCCTGACGGAAGATCAGATCGACCTGCTCCTGGGAGAACGTCGCATAGATTTGCTGGGCGCGCTTGACGCGGGAAACCAGCGCGTCGAGATCTGCCGGGCTGTTGATTGGCATGTTCTTCTCCTGTCTTCCAAGCATTCGTCCCGAAGGCGTTCTTCTCGTTCCGCCGGCGTTTGCCTTTGTCTGGCTGGGGCCGGCCGGGGTGTCTGACCCTGAGGGCGAGGCGGTTGCGGACCATTCGGTGATCCGCTTTGTTTTGTCCCGCTGCATATGGGATCGTTTTCAGCCCGGTGGTCAAGTCTTGAACCGATTAAGTCCTCAGTGCGTAGTGGTACTACAGACCGGCCAAAATTCTTCTAAAAGGCGTTGATAGAAAAGGTGAAATCGACGAGTTCCGGGGAGTTCGGCCGCAGTCCTCCCCGAGCTTGCTAAACCGTTTGGGAATCCTATCAGAAAAATTACTGATTTCAAATTGGTGCGCCTGAGCAAGCTTCATGTAATCCTTTTCAATGGCTTTCAGGGCGGGGAGGACGCCATCGGAAAGTTCTGACGAGGTCGTGGGACCTTTGAAAAATGGCAATTAGTATCAAGGACGTGGCCCAAAGGGCCGGAGTATCGGTAGCCACCGTCTCGCGCGTCTTCAGCAACGGCCCGGTCAGCCCGGAGCTGCGCGAACGGGTGGAAAAAGCTATCGCGGCGACCGGCTATCGTCCGAACCTCTCGGCCCGTCGGTTGCGCTCCCAGCATTCCCAGACCATCGGCTTGATGGTGGCCGACATTCGCAGCCCGTTCTTCACGGCGCTGAGCCGTGTGGTCGAGGATGAGGCCTATCGGTCGGGCATGCGGGTCATCCTCTGCAACACCGACGAGAGCGCGGATCGAGAGACGATGTATCTGCGTCTCATGGAGGAGGAACGTGTCACCGGTCTGATCTGGGCGCCGACTCGCGGTGGCCTCGAACGGCTGGCCGACGACGATCTGCCGTTCCCGGTGGTGCTGGTCGACCGGGGCGGGCCGGTCGGCCGCCACGACAGCGTCGTTCTTGACAATCATCAGGCGACGGCGACCCTGGTTCATCATCTTCATACCATCGGCCGCAGTCGCATCGTCGGTCTGTTCGGCAACACGTCGTCGACCGCTATCGACCGCCACCTCGGCTATCTCTCGGCCACAGCGTCGCTCGGTCTGTCGTCCGAAGCCTTTTTCGTCGCGCCGAGTGCCGAGGCGGCCGAGCGCGAAATCCTCAAGGTCTTTTCCCGTCCCGACCGGCCGGATGGTGTCATCGCGTCGAGCAATCTGATGCTGCTGGGTGTCGTCAAGGCAATGCGGCGGCTGGTTCTCAGAACGCCGGATGACGTGGCCATCGCCGGTTTCGACAACGAGACATGGTCGGAACTGGTGGGACCGGGGCTTACGGTCATCGAACAGCCGGTCGGCGACATCGGTCGCATGGCGATGACGTTGCTGTTCGATCGCTTGAAGACGCCGAAGGCGCCGGCGCGCAAGGTGATGCTGTCCGGCCGGCTGATCGTGCGCGGTTCGACGGCGCCGGTGACCGGCCTCGTCGACGAACCGGTGGATTAGTCCTCGTCGATCTGATGGAAGTGCACGTGGTCATGCCGATGTTGATGCCGATGCGCGACCGCCGGTTTCAGCTGACCGCCTTCGAGAAGGACCGCCCGTGTCGACAATGTCGAGAGGAAATGGGCGTCGTGCGAGACCAGGATCATCGCCACCGGCAGGTCGGCGAGAATGGTGGTGAGGCGATCGAGATGGGCCTCGTCGAGCGCGTTGGTCGGCTCATCGAGAAGTAGCACGTCCGGATCCATGGCCAGCACGCCGGCCAGCGCCACCAGCCGCTTCTCGCCACCGGACAAGTGATGGGTGACGCGCTTTTCCAGCGACAGAAGGTCGAGGTCGGCCAATACCGCCATCGCTCGCTCGATGGCCTGGACCGGTGTGAAGCCAAGGTTGAGCGGGCCGAAGGCGACATCCTCGATGACGGTCGGCGCGAACAGCTGATCGTCGGAGTCCTGAAACAGGAAGCCGACCCGCTGGCGCAGGTCGCGGAAATCGTCCTCCGCGCGCCGGTGGCGACCGAAGGCGACGATTTCTCCCCGCTCAAGCGGCTCAAGGCCGACGATGGAGCGCAGGAGCGTGGTCTTGCCGGCTCCATTGGCGCCGGCCAGCGCCAGCCGTTCACCGCTTTCAAGCCGAAGGTCGATCCGGTCGAGTACCAGCCGACCATTGCGCCGGACGCTGACGTCGGAGAGATCGAGAAGCGCGGTCATCAAAGACGATCCATGAGCAACGCCAAGCCAACGACAAGGCAGACCAGTCCGGCGGCACCGAGGTCGACGACCCCAAACCGCTCCAACGTAACGAGTGGAAACCGCCCTGCGAAGCCCCGGCAACGCATGGCTTCGTTCACCCGCTCGGCGCGCTCGACGGCGCGGACCAGCAACTGGCCGATGAAATGGCCGTAGCTCCTCATCGTATGGACGTTGGTGCCCGGCACGAAGCCGCGCAGACGCATGGCGTCGTGGAGGCGTCGCGCCTCGGCACGCAGAAGCTCGATGTAGCGAATGGCGAACAGGAAGACCTGGACGAGACGCACCGGCATACCAAGACGGCCGAGAGCATGTCCCAGACGAATGGGTGTCAGGCCCGAAATCAGCGCCAACACGACGAGCGAGGCCGCGCTGATGCGAAGGACGAGCGTGATCGCCCGTTCGAGACCGGGCAGGGACAGGCTGAGGGGGCCGACCTCGATGAACGGTGGAAGCCGGGTCAGCAAAGGCAACGCGACGAACAGGATCAGCAGAAAGCCTTCGACGTGCAGCAGGCGCCGGATCGTTTGCCCCGCCGAAACGCCGGCGAGCTTGGTCAGAACAAGGCCGAGGAGGATCGCCACGCCGAGCAGCGCCCATGATCTGAGGCTGACGAGCGCGAGAACGAGGACCACGGCGACAACGACACGCGTCCGCGTATCGAGCCGGTCGAGAGGGGAGCTGCGAGCCGTGGCGTCGACCGCGTCAACTGCCATGGCCGCTCCGACGTGAGCGGAACCAGGCCCAAAGGCCGGCGAGGCCGATGATCCAGCCAAGGCCGCCGACCAGGTCGTTGAAGCGAACCCGGCCGTCGGCGGCGTCGTAGGCCTTGAGGAGCGGGCGGATCTGCCGCGCCACCGCCGCGTCGACCGCTTGGGCAATCCGTGCGTCGAGATCGACCGGAACGGCGGATGCGGCGGGCGTGACGGTCGTGGGGGAGGGCGCGGCCGGCGTCCCGTCAGTCGAAATGTCGATGCTGGCGAAGTGGCCGTCGCCTCCGGAGAGTGTCAGCCGGTAGCGGCCGGGCGTTGGCGGCCTGAAGCTGAAGCCGCCATCTTCGCCGGTCTTGAGCTGGCTCACTTCCTTGCCCTCCGGCGTCGTCACCACCAGATCGGCGCCTTCCGGGCGACCGCCGCCAATGTAGAAGCCGTAGCCCGCGATGGTGTCGCCGGTCACCTGGGCGAACAGCTTGAGGCGATGGGCTTCGGCGGGCAAAGCGAGGCAGGCAAATGCGACGAGGGCGGTAACAAGGCGGCGGATCACGGGTTGGCTCCGATCATGGCGGAAGCTCCGATCATTTCCGGCTTCACCTTGAGAAGATAGAGCGTCACGAAGGCCGTCACCAAGGCTTCCATGATGGACAGCGGCAGGTAGGCCGCGGCCATCACCCCGACCGCCGGTGCAAACGCCGGTTCCGACAGAGCGATTTCCATGCCGACCAGACCGGCGGTGATGAGCACCGCCAGCGCGGCTGCGAGACCGGTGAGGATCGCGGAGCGGAGAGGGTGGGCGGCGCTGATGAGCGGGCGCACCGCCATGGCAAGGAGCACGCCCGGCAGCGCCATGTTGGCGAGATCGACGCCCAGCACCGTCAACCCGCCGAAGCCGAACAGCAGCGCCTGAAGCAGCAAACCAACCAGGATGGCCGGGAACGCCTTCCAGCCGAGCATGAGGCCGATCAGCCCGCCGAGCAGCAGGTGGATGGAGGTTGGCCCGAGCGGGAAGGCCAGCGACGAGGCGATGAAGAACACGGCAGCGAGAAGGGCCGTTCGCGGGATGTCGCGATCGCCGAGTTGGCGTACGCCAAGCCAGAGGCCTCCCGCGCCGGCCAGAGTGCCGGCGGCAAGAACGGGTAGCGACAGGACACCGTCGGGGATATGCGCCATGTCAGGCCTCCCGCCCGGTCGTCATTCCGCACCGTTCATGTCGGTCGCCTTGACCCACATCAGAGCGCCGAGTTCGGTCGATGCCGGCTTGCCGTCCGGCGACTGCGCTTCCGGACCATCGATCAGCGCGGCAAAGCCCCACCATCCCGCCTTCGGCATTGCATAGGAAAAGACACCCATGTCGTCCGCCTTGATCACCTGGGTGATGAACGCCTCGTTGGGGGGCGTCACCGAGCCGTCGTTCACCCACTCCACCTCGATCTCGCCCCCTGGCACCGGCTGACCGTCTTTCAGCACGACGCCACGGAACAGGTTGCCGGTCCAGATGCCGGTCGGCCGGACGAGTGGGGCGATCTCGACCGGCAAGCCGACGAGGCGATCCCATCCCTCACCGGAAGCGTACCCGTCCACCACCACCTTGGCATAATGGACGATGTACTTGTTCTCTGCCGGTTCCCAGTAGGGCTTGGGCTCGACGAACAGCACCTGAGCGCCCGGCTCGGCGATCTCGCGTTCGAAACGCCAGGCTTTCTTGCCGTCGATCGGGGTTTCGGCGAGCGATCCCGAAATATCCTCGACGCCGTTTCCCGTGGCAACGCCAACCCGCGCCGGCCTGACCATGTCCATGGTCGGCCCACGCTCCATCGGATGGGTGAAGACGAGGTCCACGGTAATCTTGCCGCCATCGGGCAGCACGTCTTCCGATGGCAGGATTTCTTGGAAGTGGGCAAGCGCCGGGGCCGAGAAGGCGATCAGCGTGGCGGCGGCAATAAAGATGCGCATTGGTCGTTCCGTCTTGCGTTGGTATGACGAAAATACAAAATCGTCATACCTGCGCAATACGGTAAAAGGCTAGGGTCGCGTTGCTCGACGCTTCGCTCAGTCGGATGCGTCGTGCGAGTGCCCGTGCGGCGCAGGACGTTCGCCTTTGCCCTCGATCGGAACGACGACGAGGCGGCCGTAGCGGACGCCGCGTTCGGCGGTGAGGTGCTCGGCAAAATGGCTGATCTCGCCCGCCCGCCCTCTGAGCAGCGTCACCTCCAGGCAGTTGGCCTCGTCGAGGTGGACGTGGGTCGTGGCCAGCGACATGTCGTGGTGGTGGTGATGCACCGCCGCGAGCCGCCGCGCCAGTTCCCGCTTCTCGTGATCGAAGGTGTAGACGACGGCGGCGACGCAATCGCGCTCGGGATCGGCGGTCGTCGCCAGCTCGCCAAGGCCGGCACGCGCCAGGTCGCGGATCGCCTCGGAGCGATTCTGATAGCCACGCCGGGCGATGAAGGCATCGATCTCCTCAACGAGGTCGTCGTCCAGTGTGATGGTTACCCGCTGCAAGGCGCTCTCCTGATTCCGGGTCGTTTGATGCCGTTGCCGCGAAGGTAGCAGGGGCGAGCCGGGTAGGGATAGCCGTTCGTCCCCCTACACGCGGGCAAGCTCGCTGGCGAACGAAGAGTAGCTCGCCGAGGAGAGGGGCAGGTAGGTCTTGTTCATGCGGCCACAAATCGTCTTGAGCTTCTCGACGGCGGTATGGCTGACGCAATCGACCGGGAACATGACGACGTCGGCGCGAACGAGTACGCCATCCAGCGTTTCGGCCGATTGCTCGGCGCCGCCATCATGATGGATCAGCGAGCCGCGGCAGCGCTCGACGAGGTCGCGCATACGTGACACGGTACGTGGTCGTCCACCGATGTAGGCGATGCAGCGTCCTTCGAGATTGAACGGACAGTCTTCGGCGCAGGTGCCGACTGGGCAGGGCGGGGTTTCGGCCAGTCGATCGAGCAACTCGTCCGTCCGCGCCTCGGCTCCGGCGAGGCGATCGGTCAAGACGCTGACCTCTGCGGCCAGCCGATCGTTGCGGCGCAGGGCGAGATCGAGCCGGCGGGCGAGGTCGTCGGCTTTGTCGGCAAGGCGCGCCGTTTCCTCGCCGCTCTCCAGCTCGGCGACGCGGGCGCGTAGCGTTGCCGCTTCCCGCACGAAAGGCTCTATGGTCGAAACGAGCCGGCTCAGCCGATCGATCTCCCGGTCGCGGGCAGCAAGGGCCTCCACATGCCCCGCGTTCACCTGCTCCAGACGGCGGGCGAGGGCTGCGCATTGTTGCTCTGCCAGCGAACGGGCGCGCGCATCGCCACGGTGCGAAGCGCCACAGAGATGCGACATCATGTGGACTTCGCCGAAGACGCGAACCTCCAGTGCGCCGCCAAGATGCACGTGGCTCATCACGGCCCAGAAGGCGCCGGCGATCTGCCCCTCGGCGACTTCGCGATCCCAGAAGGCCGAAAGCTCCTCCTCGGAGCGGCAACGCGACGCCTTGCGCACCGCTCCTGCGTGATTGGTGTCGAGAAGCTTCTGGACGGCCCCAGAGGCGCGGTTGCGGTTCGACATGGCATGCACGAAGGCGCCATGCAGTTCGTAGTCCGTCATCAGCTCGATGCCGTGGAAGAGGCCGAGCCGCTTCGCCGTCTTGCGCAGCTCGGCCAGGGTCAGGCAGGTGCCGAGCGTCACGCAATGGCAGCTCTTCGGCAGGTCCCAGATCTTCGGGCGTTCATGACGAACGGGGCGAAGAGGCGACCGGTCGGGCGAGAATGAGGACAGCGACGTTGCGGCCTCGACAGGCCCCGGCAGAGAGAAGACAGGCTTGCCCAGCATGTCAGTTTCCCTTGGGCAACAATGCGCAGAGCGCACGATCGACGGCCTCGGCCGACACTTCCAGCTCGAACGGGCAGCCGCGCCCGGCGCACAGATCCGCGTGGGCGCAGCGGAAAATGCCGGCGCGAATCTCTACGAGTTCCGCACACATCCGCGCTTCCACCTCGGTACGATCGGGTGGGTCAAGCGCTTCCAGCACGGCGCGTCGCACCTCGATTTCTCGGTCGATCGGCATGTCCGGAGCAATCCCGACCGGTGCATGGACAAATCGATAGAGCCGCGACACGCCGACAAGACTGGCTGCATAGCCGCCCGGTGCGCGCGGACGATGTACCAGCGCGCAGCGCTCGGTCAGGCGCCGGCAAGCGAGGGCATCCGGCCGCTGATCGACCAACCTGGCGCCGGGGTTGCGCCGTTTCTCGGCGGCGACAAAGCGCACGAGAACGAGAAGATCCTCGACGTCCTGGGGATGCCAGCTTTCGGGCGGAAGGTGAGGCGCGTTCATGGCGGGATTCCAGCGATAAGGTTTGCCTATACGGAGCATAACTTGAATTTATGAGTCAAGTATAAGTGAAAGTGACTATGACTTTCCGGTTTGCCCTTGCCCTTCAAATGGCAAACCGCCAATCTGCGATTGCCCGCGCGTCCATTCGGAGTTGCGATTGTCCACTCAGTCTTCCGCCGCTTTCGAGGTCCGTCTCCACCATTCCGGGGGAAACGGGGCGCCGCTCGTTCTCGTCCACGGCTTTGGCGCCGACCGTCGCACGTTCACGGCCAATCAACCGGCCCTGTCGGCGGTCGCCGACGTCTGGTCGCTCGATCTGCCGGGCCACGGGGCGTCGCCCTGGGCCGAGGGCGTGGTGCCGTCGGCCGCTGCCTTCGCCGACGCCATTCGCAGGGCGCTGGACGCAGCGGGCGCCGATCGTGTCGATATGATCGGTCATTCGCTTGGCGGCGCGGTCTCCGGTGTGTTCGCCGCCCGCTATCCCGGTCGCGTCAGATCGCTGACGGTGTTGGCCGCCTCCGGGCTCGGCCGGCCGGTGCCGCGTGTCTTCGTGGAGACCTTGCCGACCCTGACGGACGTCGAGGCCGCCGAGCATCTGCTCCAGCGCCTGTTCGTCAGGAAGAGCCTCGCCAATCGGCGTTTGGCGCTCTACATGCTCGACGAACTCGAAAAGCCCGGTCGGCGCGCCGCACTGTCGCGTATCGCCTCGGAAATGAAGGCGATTTCCGCCGAGGCGGACGCAGCCTTTCGCGAGGTTGCCGAGACCGGCCTGTCTCGCCTCGTGATCTGGGGGGAGGGCGACGCGGTCAATCCGCTCGACGAGGAACGTCTGGCCGCCGTCGGAGGTGAACGTTTCGTCATTCCCGATGTCGGTCATCTGCCCCACGTGGAGGCTGCGGTCGCGGTCAATCGCCGGCTTCCCGCGTTTCTGGCCGGGCTTTCCGCCTGAGTCGTGTTTGCCCCAAAGGCCCTTCGATGTCCCGTACCACTCGCGCCACCCAGTTCCTCGACAAGGCCCGCGTCGCCTATGAGACGGTCACCTACGACTACGATCCGGATGCCGACCGCATCGGCATGCAGGCGGCCGAGGCGATCGGCGCCGAGCCGTTCCGCGTTCTCAAGACGCTGATGGCGGAGGTGGACGGCAAGCCCGTCTGCGTCGTCGTGCCGTCTGATCACGAAGTCAGCATGAAGAAGCTCGCGGCGGCCTTTGGCGGCAAGTCGGCCCAGATGATGAAGCCGGCCGATGCCGAGCGCGTCACCGGCTACCACGTCGGCGGTATCTCGCCCTTCGGCCAGAAGAAACGGGTGCCGACCGCCTTCGAGGAAGCGGCTCTCGCCCACGATACGGTCTACATGAACGGCGGCCAGCGCGGCCTTCAGGTTCACCTGAAGCCGGCCGACGCGGTGAAGGCGCTCGATGCCAAGGCGGTGCCGCTCGTGGCGGATTGACACTAATCCGGGGACAAAACGTGCGCGTCGGCGGATAACCGCTTGCCATTCTGTTGCACTTGGGCAGGGGCGATTCTACCCATCGTGCCATGGGCAAGGAACTGATTCCCTCCGACGGCATCGAGCCGATCAATCTGCGAGAGGCGCTTGAAGAGCGCTATCTCGCCTATGCGCTGTCGACCATCATGCACCGGGCGCTGCCCGATGTGCGCGACGGCCTGAAGCCGGTGCATCGTCGCATTCTCTACGCCATGCGCCTCCTGCGCCTCGATCCGGGGAATGCCTTCAAGAAGTGCGCCCGCGTGGTCGGCGACGTGATCGGCAAGTATCACCCGCATGGCGACGGCGCGGTCTACGAGGCCATGGTGCGCCTCGCCCAGGACTTCTCCCAGCGCTATCCGCTGGTCGACGGCCAGGGCAACTTCGGCAACATCGACGGCGACAGCGCCGCCGCGCAGCGCTACACCGAAGCGCGCATGACCGAGGTCGCCCGCCTGCTGCTGGATGGCCTCGACGAAGACGCGGTCGACTTTCGCGAGACCTACGACCAGGCCGACAAGGAGCCTGTGGTCCTGCCCGGTGCCTTCCCGAACCTGCTGGCCAACGGTTCGGCCGGTATCGCCGTCGGCATGGCGACCAACATTCCGACCCACAATGTCGCGGAAATCTGCGACGCAGCCATCAAGCTGATCGACGCGCCCGAGACCCCGGTGGAGGGGCTCGTCAATCGCGATCTGGGGCCGATCAGAGGGCCGGATTTCCCGACCGGCGGCATCATCGTCGAAAGCGCCGAGTCCATACTGGAGTCTTATCGAACGGGTCGAGGCGGCTTCCGGGTTCGCGCCCGCTGGCACCGAGAGGATCTCGATCGCGGCATGTGGCAGGCGGTGATCACCGAGATTCCCTATCAGGTTCAGAAGGCCAAGCTGATCGAGAAGATCGCCGAGCTGATCACCGATCGGAAGGTGCCGCTCGTCGAGGATGTTCGCGACGAGTCGACCACAGATGTCCGCGTCGTCATCGTCCCGAAGTCACGCAACGTCGACGACAAGCTGATGATGGAAGCGCTGTTCCGCCTGTCGGAGCTGGAAAGCCGCTTCCCGATGAACATGAACGTGCTGTCTCGCGGTCAGGTGCCCAACGTGCTCGGCGTACGGCAGGTGCTGGTCGAATGGCTCGCGCATCGTCGCGAGGTGCTGATCCGCCGCTCGCAGCATCGGCTCGACCAGATCAACGCTCGCCTGGAGCTGCTCGAAGGCTTCATCATCGCCTATCTCAATCTCGACGAGGTGATCCGCATCATCCGCGAGGAGGACGAGCCCAAGGTCGAGTTGATCCGTGCGTTCGGCCTGACCGAGACGCAGGCCGATGCCGTGCTCAACATGCGCCTGCGCAATCTGCGCAAGCTCGAGGAGATGGAGATCCGCAAGGAACACGCGGAGCTCTCCAAGGAGAAGGCCGAGATCGAAGACCTGCTGGGCTCCGAGAAGAAGCAGTGGAAGACGGTGCGCTGGCAGATAGGCGAGGTGAAGAAGGAATTCGGTCCCGACAGCAAGATCGGCAAGCGCCGCACCAGCTTCGGCGACGGGCCCGCGCACGCCGTCGACGACGTGATGGAGGCGCTGATCGAGCGCGAGCCGATCACCGTCGTCGTCTCCGAGAAGGGCTGGATTCGTACGCTGAAGGGACACATGTCCGACGTGTCCGGCCTTCAGTTCAAGGCCGGCGACGGGCTGAAGCTGTTCTTCAAGGCGGAAACCACCGACAAGCTGATCGTCTTCGCCGACAACGGCAAGGTGTTCACGCTCGGGGCGGACAAGCTGCCGGGCGGCCGTTCGGCCGGCGAGCCGATCCGGCTGATGGTCGACATGGACGATGGCGCCGATGTCGTCGACGTCTTCGTGCACAAACCCGGTCGTAAACTGCTCGTGGCGTCGTCGGACGGGTATGGCTTCATTACTGCCGAGACGGACCTTGTGGCGACCACCCGCAAGGGCAAGCAGGTGCTGAACGTATCGGCCGGTCAGAAGGCCAGGCTGATGGTTCCCGTCGAAGGCGATCACGTCGCCATCATCGGCGAGAACCGCAAGTTCCTGATCTTCCCGCTTGTCCAGGTGGCGGAGATGGGGCGCGGCAAGGGCGTACGTCTTCAGAAATACAAGGATGGCGGCGTGTCGGATGCGCGTGTGTTCGCGGCCGATGCCGGTCTCATCTGGACCGACGCGTCGGGCCGCGTGTTCCAGCGGACGATGACCGATCTGGCCGACTGGATCGGCGATCGCGCGACTGCCGGACGGCTGCCGCCGTTGGGATTCCCGAAATCGAACAGCTTCGGTCCAAGGGGACTCTGACGAGTCGCCCAGGGCTGTAACGATTAAGTACTACATTTGGTGTGTAAGAAACCCGTCGGCCACAGTCTTTGCTGCCTTTACGGGCCTGCCGAACGAATGTACATATTGCACGCTGCCGGTCTCCTTTGCGGAGACCGGGCGCTAGGGATTGACCAGGGGATTCATCATCGAGCCGCCATCTCATCTTTAACAAGAGGTTAGGGATGGTGTTCTAGAGTGAGCAAACGCACTTTGGTGCGACGCTCCGTCTTGGAAGACTTCGGAGGCCCGCAGGCCCCCGGGTTGCGATGGTGATGAGTGCTCGAACGGCAAGGCGTACGGAATGACTGCAGGGCGAAACGGCACGCGCTCGACGACGAAAACGCTGTTGACGGTGATGTCCGCATCACTTGTTCTGGCGATCGGCGTGGCGGGCTGCGGAACAACCGAGCAAGGCCCTCTGAAATCCGCCAAGGCGAAGGTCGATCCCAAGTACGGCGTCGCGCCCAGCCCGCGCGTGGTTGCCATGGGCGAGCCGGTGCCGAAGGGTGGCGGTCGCGCCATGGTCGGCAAGCCTTATCAGATCGCCGGCAAGACCTATGTCCCGAGAGTCGATCCCGACTACAAGGTGGTTGGTCTTGCCAGTTGGTACGGCACCGATTTCCATGGTCGCCGCACCGCCAATGGTGAAGTTTTCGACGCTGCGTCGATTTCCGCCGCCCATCCCACCATGCCGCTGCCGTCCTATGCGCGGCTGACCAGTCTGGCTTCCGGACGTTCGGTCATCGTCCGCGTCAACGATCGCGGACCCTTCCATTCCAATCGCGTTCTCGACATGTCGCAGCGCGCCGCCGACATGCTCGGCGTGAAACGCGCCGGTGTCGCGAAGGTTCGCGTCGAGTATATCGGTCCGGCGCCGACCGAGGGCGACGACAGCGCCTTCCTGCTTGCCTCTTATCGCGGCCCGTCGCTGAACGAACCGCAGGCCGACAAGCCGAACGTCATGCTGGCGGCCGTCGAGTCGTTGCCTGGCGTGAAGACCATGATGCATGTCTTCGATGGTTCGGACGCGCCGAAAGCCGCCCCGGCTGCGGCTCCTGCCGTGATGGCCGCCGCTGCTCCGGCCGATGCCATCGGCACGCCGGCTCCCGCCATTGACGTCGTGCCGATGCCTCGCCCGGTCGAGACCTTTGACTATGTGACGATCGCATCCGCCGATCCGGCTGATTTCGTCGGCCAGTCGCAGGTTGCCGCTCTCACGCCCGCCGCCTTCACCCAAACCGTACCGCTGCCGCAGCCTCGCATGAGCTATGCCGCTCCGGAGACCAATACTTACCAGCCGACCGTCATGTTCGGCGACGTGGCGCTGCCGCCACTGCCGCCCAACGCGTCTGGCTATGCCGCCGACCGCGTGTCGCAGGCCTATCAGGCCGTCGACGGCATCGGAGCGGGAACCGGCTTGTCGGACCTCGTGAGCAAGCTCGAGGGGCTGGCCGAACCGAAGCCGGCCGTCGCGCACGAGCTGTCGGGACCGGTGGTTCAGCTTGGGGTTTTCGGTAATCCGGACAATGTTGCCAAGGTAAGCGCCGTGCTTTCGGCTTACGGAACGCCCGTCGTGACCGACATTTCCGTGAGCGGCCGCGCGATGAAGCTGATGCGCCTTACGGCCTTGACGGTCACTCCGGATCAGGCGATTGCCGCTGCCGAGGCGGCCGGCATCGACGGAGCGCGTCTCCTTCGCTGAGGCTCTGACGCGCGGCGAGGGGAGTCCGGCGTGTAGATACCGGAAGCGAAAGGCCCGTTTCGTCGTCATGCGTGGGTTCGTTCTGCCGCTCCTTCTGGTTTTTGGTCTCATGTCCGGCCCAGCCGTCGCGCTTGAAAGCATCGCACCGCGCGTGGCTTTGCACGACGAGACGACCGGTTCTCTGCTGATTGCCAAGGATGAGGATCGTCCGTTCGCGCCTGCGAACTTTGCCAAACTCGTCACCGCCGCTGTCGTTTTCGAGGCGCTGAAGACCGGCGAAGTGACCGACGCCACGCTTTACCCAATCAGCGAACATGCCTGGAGGACCGGCGGCGCGCCGGCCCGCGTGACCACCATGTTCGCGGCCGTGAAATCCTTCGTGCCGGTGGGCGATCTTCTGCGCGGCCTTGTCGTCGATTACGCCAATGACGCCGCCATCGCTCTGGCCGAAGGGCTTTCCGGATCGGAAGCCGCTTTCACCACGCGCATGAACGCCTATGCCGCGCGCGTCGGTCTCAAGAACAGCCGGTTTGCCAATCCGACCGGCTATCCGGATCCAGAGGCCCAGACCACGCTCGCCGACATGCTGACCCTGGCCGGTCATGTCAGGGCGACCTATCCCGACCGCTACGCGCTTTACAGCCAGCCGGAGTTTCTCTGGAACAAGATCAACCAGACCAACAAGACGCGCTTCGTGAAGGAACTTCCGGGCGTTGACGGCATGGTGCTGGCGTTCGACGAAGCGGCCGGCTTCGGCGCCTTGCTGACGGCCGGGCGCGGCGACCGACGCGTTACGCTGGCCGTGAGTGGCTATGCGTCGCTCGCCGATCGCGACAAGGACATCAAGGCGCTGATCGAAGGGGCCTTCTCGGAATACGGTCGGTTCGAGGTTTATCCGGCTCAGGCGGAGATCGGCCGCGTCAAGATTTTCGGCGGCAACGCATCCGATGTGGCAGTCATCGCGTCGGGAGGCGCTCCGGTGACCTTGACGCTGCCGACCGGCGATCGCTCGGAGTTTCGCCTGACCGTTGTTTATGACGGGCCCGTGCCGGCGCCGGTCAGACGCGGAGCGCCGATCGCCCGTCTTGAGGTGCGCGTCGGCGACCGTCTCTATCAGTCGGTACGGCTCGAAGCGGCTGCCGATGTCGAGCGCGGCGAGATTCGCGACCGTGCGGTCGATGGGTTCACGGAGATGTTCGCCGGCTGGTGGTACAGGACGATCGGGTCTATATCGATCGAGGATATCGTGAACTTGGGAGCATTGCGTGGGCGGCACCAGGGGTAGATTCATCACCTTCGAGGGAGGCGAGGGCACCGGCAAGTCGACGCAGTCGAAGCGCCTCGCGGCGGCTCTCGGTGCGCGTGGCCTTGACGTGGTGTTGACGCGCGAGCCCGGTGGCTCGCCTGCGGCCGAGACTATTCGCGGCCTTCTCCTGTCCGGTCGGGCCAAGCCTCTTGGCGTGTTGGGCGAGGCCTATCTTTTCGCCGCCGCGCGTATCGATCACGTTGCCGAACTGATCGAACCGACTCTCGGGCGTGGCGCCTTCGTCGTCTGCGATCGCTTTGCCGACTCGAGCAGGGTTTATCAGGGTGCCGCCGGCGGGTTGCCCGCCGATGTCGTCGATGGTCTCATCGACGCCGCCATCGGCTCGACCATTCCCGATCTCACCGTCATCATCGACGTGCCCGTCTCGGTCGGGCTGGCCCGTGTGGGCCATCGGTCGGAGGGCACCGACCGCTTCGAGAGCGACACCGTGGCCGTTCATGAAGCGCGGCGGCAGGGGTTCCTTGCGCTTGCCGATCGGTTTCCGGAACGCTGCGTCGTTATCGACGGAAGCCGGGACAAGGATCTGGTATCCGCCGAGATCCTGACGTTGGTGACGAACCGGTTCGGGCTCGAAGGGGAGGGCGGTGCCCGTGGCGATTGAGGACGATCGCGCCACCGAAGCCGATTGGCTGGAAGGCCTGCCGCTGCCGCGTGAACAGACCGAACTGATCGGGCATTCCGTTGCCGCTGCCGAGCTGCACGAGGGCTACGCGGGCGGCCGGCTTCACCACGCCATCCTGCTGACCGGCCCAAAGGGTATCGGCAAGGCGACGCTGGCCTTCCGCTTCGCCCGCTTCGTGCTGAGCCACCCCACACCTGCCGAGGCGCCGCCGCCGGCCTCCGGCCTGCTGCCGGCCGACGATCGCGTTGCCGCGATGGTGTCGACGGGCGCCCATCCCAACCTCCTGCATCTCCGTCGCCCCTGGGACGAGAAGGCGAAGAAGGTCAAGACGCAGCTCACCGTCGATGAAATCCGCAAGACGGTGAGTTTCTTCGGCAACGCGGCAGGCGTCGATGGCTATCGCATCGCCATCGTCGACGCTGCCGACGACATGAACGTCTCCGCAGCCAACGCGCTGCTCAAGATGCTGGAAGAGCCGCCGAAACGGTCGCTGTTCCTGGTCCTCTCCCACGCTCCGGGCCGGCTTCTTCCGACCATCCGGTCGCGCTGTCGCCGCCTGTCGCTCGATCCCCTCGTTCCCGACGATCTGGATGCCGCCTTGACCTCTCTTGGCCTGACGGTGGCCGAGGGCGACAAGCCGGCGCTGGCGGCGCTGGCCGAAGGGTCGGTTCGCCGCGCGATCGAGTGCATCGAGAACGACGGCCTCGAGATCTATCGCCTGTTCCGATCGCTCGCCGATGGCTTTCCGCGCCTGGATCGGCCCCGCCTCTACCGTTTCGCCGACGTGGTGGCCGGCCGCAAGGGCGCCGACAGTTTCGATCTCTGTGCTGATCTCGCCCGTGGCTGGCTGTCCGAGCACATGCGCCTGACGCTGAGGAGTGGCGTCGATCGGCTCAACGGCTACGCTGTCGCCTGGGAAACGGTGAACCGCATAGTCGCCGAGACCGACGGCATCAACCTCGATCGCCGGCAGGCGGTGATTTCGTTGATGCAAAGCCTTGCGGGATGCGTAGCTAAGTAGCTATTCACAGAGCTGTGCCGCTGGCGTTCCTTTCGGACACGTCCTGTGACCTTCCGTCCGGCACCATCGAAACCCTGAAGCGAACTCATGAAACCGACGTTCTACATCACGACCGCGATCAGCTACCCCAACGGAGCTCCTCACATCGGCCACGCCTACGAGGCGATGGCGACCGACGTGATGGCGCGGTTCATGCGGCTCGACGGACATGACGTGCGCTTCCTGACGGGTACCGACGAACACGGCATCAAGATGCTGCAGACGGCGCGCAAGGAGGGCATTACCGCCCGCGAACTCGCCGACCGCAACTCGGCCCGCTTCCAGGAGATGGCCCGTCTTCTGAATCTGTCCAACGACGACTTCATCCGCACCAGCGAAGAGCGTCATCGCATTGCCTGCCAGGCGATCTGGAAGGCGATGGAAAAGAACGGCGACATCTATCTCAACAAGTACGCCGGTTGGTATTCGGTGCGCGACGAAGCCTATTACGGTGAAGAAGAGACTGTCGTCTCCGACGACGGAATCCGCTTCGGTCCGCAAGGCACGCCTGTGGAATGGGTGGAGGAGGAAAGCTACTTCTTCCGCCTCAGCGCCTATCAGGACAAGCTCCTGAAGCTCTACGAGGAGCAGCCGGACTTCATCGGGCCCGACGAGCGCCGCAACGAGGTGATGAGCTTCGTCAAGGGGGGACTCAAGGACCTCTCGATCTCGCGCACCACCTTCGACTGGGGTATCCCGGTGCCGGGCAACGACAAGCACGTCATGTACGTGTGGGTCGATGCGCTGACCAATTACATCACGGCGCTCGGCTATCCCGACACCGATAGCGAGCTGTTCCGGAACTACTGGCCGGCGCTGCACATCATCGGCAAGGACATCGTCCGCTTCCACACCGTCTACTGGCCGGCCTTCCTGATGAGCGCCGGCGTGCCGCTGCCCAAGCGCGTTTTCGCCCACGGCTTCCTGTTCAACCGCGGCGAGAAGATGTCGAAGTCGCTCGGCAACGTCGTTGGGCCGAAGGAGATGGTCGACGCCTACGGCCTCGATCCGGTGCGCTATTTCTTCCTGCGCGAGGTTTCCTTCGGTCAGGATGGCAACTACAGCCACGAGGCGATCGTCGGACGGATGAACTCCGATCTCGCCAACAACCTCGGCAACCTCGCGCAACGCTCGTTGTCGATGATCGCCAAGAACCTCGGCGGTGTTTTGCCGACGCCGGGGCCGCTCACCGACGCCGACCGGGCGATCCTCGCGAGTGTCTATGGCCTGTTGCCGGTTTGCCGCGAGGCTATCGAGGGCCAGCAGATCCACCAGATGCTCAATGCGATCTGGGGCGTGCTCGGCGAGGCCAACCGTTACTTCGACGCCGAAGCGCCGTGGACGGTCCGCAAGACCGACGAGGCGCGCTTTGCCACGATCATGTGGGTGACGGCGGAACTGCTGCGGAACGTCGCCATCCTGATCCAGCCGGTGATGCCAGCGTCGATGGAGAAGCTGCTCGACCTTCTGGCCGTGCCGGCCGATCGGCGCGCCTTCGATAGTCTGGGCGAGGGCACGGCTCTCGCTGGTGGGGTCGAGCTGCCGGCGCCGGTTGGCATCTTCCCCCGTTACGTGGAAAAGGCGGCCGACTGACATCGATCTGCGCGCGTTCCCGGGCGAAGCTCGCCCGGGAGCATCCGCAGAACGTGGCGAAGCCGCCAATCAAGGCATTGGCGCAATGTTTGTGCAGCGCTTGCCGGAGGGTTGGGCGGTCGCCCGCTTGACAGCGCGATAAGCAGAACTTCTGATGGTCTTACCGGGTGGCTCAACCCCCGAAGGCAATCTCAGGTTCTCAAATGCCTCACTATGATGTCGTGATCGTCGGCGGCGCCGTGACGGGGTCGTCGGCTGCCTATCATCTTGCCGCCAACCCCGATTTCTCCGGCAAGGTGCTGGTCCTCGAAAAGGACCCTTCCTACCGCAAATGCGCATCCGCCTTGTCGGCCGCCTCGATCCGCCAGCAGTTTTCGACGGCGGTGAACATCAAGATTTCCCTATACGGCATTGAGTTCATTCGAAACATCGGCGATCTGCTCGAGGTCGATGGCGACAGGCCCGATATCGGCTTCCACGAGGATGGCTATCTTTTCCTCGCCACCGACGCCGGCCGCGAAACGCTGGCCGAAAATCACAAGCTGCAAGTCGAACTGGGCGCCGACATTGCTTTTCTGGAACCGGACACTCTTGCCACCACCTTTCCCTGGCTCAGCGTCGACGATCTCTCGGCCGGTTGCTATGGCAGAAGTGGCGAAGGGTGGTTTGACGGCTATGGAATGATGCAGGCCTTTCGACGGAAGGCGCGCTCGCTTGGCGTCGAGTACCGTCCGGCCCGTGCCGCCGCCGTCGAGGTCGAAGTCGAGGCAGGCAAGGCAACCGGTGTCCGTCTCGAAGACGGGGAGGTGATTTCCGCCGGTACCGTGATCAATGCCTCCGGCGCCGACGGTCGCAAGCTCGCGGCCACGGCCGGCATCGAGATCCCCATCGAGGTGAAGAAACGGATGATCTTCACCTTCAAGGCCGAGGATCGGATCGACCGTTGTCCGCTCCTCATCGATCCCAACGGTACCTATGTGCGCGGTGACAGCGATGGCTTCATCTGCGGTTGGGCGCCGTCGGCCGAGGACGATCCGGAGGTCGAAGACGATTTCGACGTCGATTGGAACCTGTTCGAGGATCATATCTGGCCGACGATCGCGACCCGGGTTCCCGCCTTCGAGCGTATCAAACCGGGGGCTGCCTGGGCCGGCTATTACGACATGTGCGCGCACGACGACAACGTGCTGCTCGGGGCCATGCCGGAACTGCCGAACTTCCTCCTCGCCAACGGCTTTTCCGGCCACGGGCTGCAGCAGGCACCGGCCGTCGGTCGGGGGCTCAGCGAGCTTGTCGTCTATGGCGGCTACCGCAGCCTCGATCTTTCGGAGCTGTCACCAACGCGTGTCCGCGATGGGCGACAGGTCAGGGAAAAGAACATCGTATGAATGGAAAGGCCGGCGGCTTGGTCCCGCCGGCCTTCGTTCCGCCCTTCGATCGGTCCAACGGCCGCGCCGGGCGGACTCGATCCCTCGATCAACCGCCGGCCGTCTCGCGCCGGGGCAGCCGGTGCCGCCAACGCGCCAGCCGCTGACGGGCGGCGTGGATCTTGGCGGCGAACGGTGCCGCCGTGTCATAGAAGTGCCGGTCGGCCTCCGCGGTGTGCGTTTGCCTGGGCCGGCGGAGACCTTCTCGGGTGATGATGAACGTCAGGATGTCTTGCATGGTCGCCTCCGGTGATTGCCGGAGAAGCATATAGGCGTCCGAAAAAACGATTCATATTGCCCGATTTTGTAAACCATCGTTCAAAACTGAACGACCGCCGGGACGGGTCCGTCATCAGCGCGACGGACCGCGTCGAAGGGGGAGCGGGTCAGGCGGTGCCGCCGTTCACTGCCGGCTTCACCTTGTTCCCCAGCAGTTCGATCGAATGCAGCGCTGCGGCGTGCGGGAGCTCCTGGCCTTGCAGCAGCAAGGTAATGCGGTCGATACCGCCGAGCGACTCGTTGACATGGCGGACCTTGGCGATGATCTCGTCGGGACCACCGATCATCAGCGCACCCGTCGGTCCGCGCAGAGCGTCATATTGGGCGCGCGTCGTGGGGCCCCAGCCCCGTTCGCGCCCAATCTTCGAGAAGGTCCGCTCATAGCCCGGCCAATAGATGTCGGCTGCTTCCTCGGTGGTGTCGGCAAGGAAACCCACAGCGTGAACGCCGACGCTGAGCGCCTCAGGCGGATGACCGGCCTCGGCGCCCGCCCGGCGGTAGAGATCGATCAGCGGCCGGAAGCGGTGCGGCTCGCCGCCGATGATGGCAACCACCAACGGCAGCCCCAGGAAGCCGGCGCGGGCGAAGGAGGCCGGCGTGCCGCCCACCCCGATGCGGATTGGCAGTTGCTTCTGTACTGGCCGGGGGTAGACGCCTTGGCCGGTCAGTGCTGCCCGGTGCTCGCCCGACCAGGTTACATTGACGTTGTCGCGGATGGTCAGCAGCAGATCGAGCTTCTCGCTGAACAGCTCGTCGTAGTTCCTGAGGTCGAAGCCGAACAGCGGGTAGGATTCGATGAACGAGCCGCGCCCGACGATGATTTCGGCCCGGCCGTTGGAAATCAGATCCAGCGTGGCAAACTGCTGGAACACCCGCACCGGATCGTCGGAACTCAGCACCGTGACCGCGCTGGCGAGGCGAATGGCCTTCGTTCGTGCAGCGGCGGCGGCCAGGATGACTGCGGGGGCCGAGGCGAGATACTCCTCGCGATGATGCTCGCCGATGGCGAAGACGTCGAGCCCGGCCGCCTCCGCCGTTTCGATTTCCTCGAGAAGACGCGCCATGCGCTCGGCGTCACCGGTCTTGCTGGCCGGAGTCCATGTGGTCGAAACGAAGCTGTCGATGCCGAATTCCATGATCGGTTCCCGGAGTTGAGGAAAGGCGCGCCGCGCGGGCGCTGACGACGATTTCGATCAATGTGGACGCGCAAATGAACCACCGAAAGGGGGTGATCGTTCAATCTGGGTGGAAGATGTGTCGCCCATTACGTGACTTTGCGTAACCGCTCGAAAGGCTAAGTTCAAGGCACCGCTTTCGCCGGCTGGGCCGGCTTTCATTGAGGATCGTTCAATATGGCCAAGGTGCTTGTGCTTTACTATTCCGCTTACGGACACATCGAGACGATGGCCAATGCCGTCGCCGAGGGTGCCCGCTCGACCGGTGCCACGGTCGAAGTGAAGCGCGTGCCGGAACTGGTCCCCGAGGACGTTGCCAAGGCCTCCTATTACAAGGTCGATCAGGCGGCTCCCGTCGCCAAGCCGGATGAGCTCGCCGATTACGACGCCATCATCATCGGCGCTGGCACGCGTTACGGCACCGTCGCCTCGCAGATGCGCAACTTCCTCGACCAGACCGGTGCGCTCTGGGCCCAGGGCAAGCTCGTCGGCAAGGTCGCTTCGGCCTTCACCGCGTCGGCGACCCAGCATGGCGGCCAGGAGTCGACCATCCTTGGTCTGATCCCCCACCTTCCTTCACCACGGCATGGTCTACGTCGGCCTTCCCTATGCCTTCCAGGGGCAGATGGGTGTCGAAGCCGTCAAGGGCGGCTCGCCCTACGGCGCGTCCACGATCACCGACGGCGACGGGTCTCGTCAGCCGTCCGAGATCGAGCTGGAGGCTGCGCGCTATCAGGGCGCCCATGTCGCGAAGATCGCGGCCAAGC
>JAUVXG010000217.1 GCA_030603685.1 Pleomorphomonas sp. | reverse complement strand
TGGTCTCGACCGGGCCCAGGTCGTTGATGCCGACGACCTCGATGTCCTTGCGACCGGACTCGACGATCGCGCGCAGAACGTTACGACCGATACGACCAAAGCCGTTGATGGCGACCTTTACTGCCATTGTCTGTCTCCTGATGCTGAGGCGGGCATCTTTCGGCCCGATCCTCGTTTGGAACGGAGGAAGTCCGGCGGGTTCCGGACCTTCCCCCAACTTTCCTCACCCGGTGGGAAAGGCGGAAGGCCCGCCGTCCCCATCGGGCAATGCCGTCAACCCAACTTGACCGAGGCGAGCTCGGCGATACGGCTCGCGGAAATGCCGAACTTCTCGTAGAGCAGCTCGATCGGCGCCGAAGCGCCGAAACCGGTCATGCCGACGAAGATGCCGTCGGAACCGATGATTTCGTCCCAGCCCATGCGCAGGGCGGCTTCGACGCCGATCTTCACCTTGGCGCCGCCGATGACTTCGGCGCGGTAGGCGTCCGACTGGGCGCGGAAGTTCTCGAAGCTCGGCACCGAAACGACGCGGGTCGGATGGCCGGCGGCGTCGAGCAGCTTCTTGGCGTCGATGGCGATGGCGACTTCCGAACCGGTGGCGAAGATCGACACTTCCGCCCGGCCGTCGGCCGCCGCGACTTCATAGGCGCCCTTGGCGACCTTGTTGTCGGCGCTGACCTCGAAGCGGACCGCCGGCAGGTTCTGACGCGACAGCGCCAGGGTCGTCGGGCCCTTCTTGTGGTTGAGCGCAAATTCCCAAGCCTCGGCCGTCTCGTAGGCGTCGGCCGGACGGATGACCGTCATGTTCGGAATGGCGCGCAGCGAGGCCAGGTGCTCGATCGGCTGATGGGTCGGGCCGTCTTCGCCAAGACCGATGGAGTCATGGGTCATGACGTAGACGACGCGCTGGTGCATCAGGGCCGACAGGCGCATGGCCGGACGGGCGTAGTCGGAGAACACCAGGAAGGTGCCGCCGTAGGGGATGAAGCCGCCGTGCAGGGCGATGCCGTTCATGGCGGCGCCCATGCCGAACTCGCGGATGCCGTAGTGGATGTAGCTGCCCTTGTAGTCGGGCGCCTTCACCGCTTCCTGGCCCTTGGTCTTGGTCAGGTTGGAGCCGGTGAGGTCGGCCGAGCCGCCGGCCATCTCGGGGATGGAGCCGTTGACGACTTCGAGGGCCATTTCGGAGGCCTTGCGCGAGGCGACCTTCGGCAGGTCGGCGACCAGCTTGGCCTTGTAGGCGGCCATGGCCTCGTTGAAGGCGGCCGGCAGGTCACCGGCGACGCGGCGGTCGAACTCGGCGCGCGTCTTGGCGTCGAGGGCGTTGTAGCGGGCAAGCCAGGCCTCGCGGTCCTTGGCGGCGCGCTTGCCGGCGGCACGCCAGTCGGCAAGGATCTCGGCGGGAACCTCGAAGGGCGCGTAGGGCCAGCCGAGCTTCTCGCGGGCGCCGGCGATTTCCTCGGCGCCGAGCGGGGCGCCGTGAACGGCATGGGTACCGGCCTTCTTGGGAGCGCCGAAGCCGATGGTCGTCTTGGCGGCGATCAGAACAGGCTTGTCGGATTTCTTCGCACGCTCGAGGGCGGCGAGGATGGCCACGGGGTCATGGCCGTCGACGGCGTCGGTGTTCCAGCCGGCGGCGCGGAAGCGGGCCGGGATGTCGCCGCTCTCGGAAACCGAGATGGGTCCATCGATTGAAATGCCGTTGTCGTCCCAGATCAGAACGAGCTTGTTGAGCTTGAGGTGGCCGGCCAGCGAGATCGCCTCGTGGCTGATGCCTTCCATCAGGCAGCCGTCGCCGGCCAGCACGTAGGTGCGGTGGTCGACGAGGTCGTCGCCGAACTCAGCGTTCAGCATGCGCTCGGCGAGCGCGAAACCGACCGACATGGCAAGGCCCTGGCCGAGCGGACCGGTGGTGGTCTCGATGCCCTGGGCATAACCGTATTCCGGATGGCCGGCGCACTTGGAGCCCCACTGACGGAAGGTCTTGAGATCGTCCATGCTGACGTCCTCGACACCGATCAGGTGGAGGACGGAGTAGAGCAGCATCGAGCCGTGGCCGGCCGACAGAATGAAGCGGTCGCGGTCGGGCCAGGCGGGGGCGGCGGCGTCGAACTTCATGACGTCGCCGAAAAGAACAGTGGCGATGTCCGCGGTGCCCATGGGCATGCCGGGGTGGCCGGACTTGGCCTTTTCGACAGCATCCATCGCAAGAGCGCGGATGGCGTTGGCCATATTCTTGTACCGGGCAGAGTCAGTCATTGTTATTTCCTGACAGGATTTGGCCGGAAAACTCCTTGGGCAAGCCAAATGACGGACAAATACGTATCTTCCGGCAGATACGACGCGCCATTACGTCTTTCGGCTAAAGCGGCCGATCAATAGCAGGGCGGTATCATCTGTCAATGACGACGGGCCCTTGCCAAAGCGCTCGCAGGCCAAAAAAGGGGAAAGCTGGTATTTTCCCAGATCGCCGGCAAACGGACCGTTGTCAGGTCTTTGTCTTTGTGGCAACCAGACCTGAGAGATCGTTCTGTAACTATGCTTTGATGAACGTCTGACAAGGCTTTCTCCGCTTCCGGCGCGAAAGGACCTCGGCGTCCGCCTCGTTCCGGCTCTCGCAAGTCCTGCCAGCCGATTCCTTCGAACGTGCTTTGGAGCGATCTTCGACAAGTGATGAGTTCTCCGGCCGATCTTCCGTCGACCCGGTAGAGCATCCGGAGGCGGTCATGGCCGGAGCGGCGTCTTTGGACGCGGCCTTTGAAAGGCTCGACCAGGCACTGGGGCGCCTGGAACTTGCGGTGGAACGGCGGCTTGCCGGCGAGCGCACCATTTCCGGTCTCGAGGACGAGTTGTTCCGCCTCGGGGAGGATCGGTCGCGCCTTGCCGGCGACCTCGACGACGCGCTCGCCAAGGCCGGCCGCCTCGAGGATGCCAATCGCGAAGTGTCCCGCCGCCTCGTCGCCGCCATGGAGTCGATCCGCTCCGTTCTCGATACCCACGGAGGCTGACCCCTTGAGCCAGGTGACCGTGACGATTGCCGGCAAGACCTACCGCATGGCCTGCGACGACGGCCAGGAGGAGCATCTCTACGGGCTTGCCAGCCGCCTCGACGCCATCATCAACGAGATCCGCGGCGTGTTCGGCGAAATCGGCGACCAGCGGCTGACCGTGATGAGCGCCATCACCGTGCTCGACCAGCTGTCGGAGACCGAGCGGCGGCTGAAGGGGCTCGAAGCCGAGGTGCGTTCGCTGCGCGAGAGCCGCGACGCGCTTCTCGAACGGCAGGGCGAGGTGGAACGCCGCCTTGCCGAGACGGTACTCACCGCCGCCGCCCGCATAGAGGCCGTCGCCGAGAAGATGGTCTGAGAGCCTGGCCCGAAACTCTACTGGGGCGGGCATCCCGGGCATCCGCTTGGCCCGAAAAGTCTGCAACTTTTCGGGCGGATGCCTGAACTTCGAGTTCTGCGCTTCCGGTGCTCACGGACCTTTAAGTCCGCTGCGCTCCGGTTCTCGAAACCATCGCCATCTGCCTCGCCCCAGCGAGTTTCAGATCAGGCTCTGCCCTCCCGACCGCCGCGTCGCCTTGCCTGCCGACCAAACGTCGGATGGACATGAGCTTTCGTCTACTGGTGGCAGAGACGAAATAGGGGCACCTTCTTCATTGGAATGGCTCGGTATTTCCTTCGGAGGTCCATGCAAGCGGCGCAGAGCTGATGCGGCGAAAGCACCGTTGCCTCGCTACGGATAATTCCATATATGGGGCTCGACAGGATTACTCGGAGGACTTTCATGGCCAGTCAGGAGCCGGCAAACGAACATCGCGGTGCGAGCGCCTGGACGGTACTCGGGGCCATGGTCGTTGTCCTCGCGGCTGGCATCGGAGCGGTGGCGCTGTTCGGCTATCCCGCCCTGATCGTCCTCGCCCTGGCCGGAACGGCGGCGATGCTTGCAACGCTCGTCGTCATGACGGCCGGTCGGTAAACGGCTACTGCGATCCGCGCAGCGACTGGGGCGGTGGGCTTTCCTGCCGCCCCTTCTTTTTGCCCGAACTAATCTTGAGGCTTTTTGTCGCAGTTGGGCTCTTTGCCGGACCGACGGTCTCGCCTATATAGATGCAGTGGCGTAGCTGCGCTTCTCGTTAGGAATCAATATCCCCGGGGCCTTAATGATCCTGAAGGGAGCTGTCCCCGCCCGAACCCGTGGGTTTGGGCACACGGCGCCCACCTACGTTGTAGGTTTCCCGGGATCACACTTCCGACGGTCGTTCGCGGGCGCCACACCCTCTCAGGCTTTCGGCCTTTCCGCATTTCCGGAGGCGTGCCATTTCCATCGATGCTTCCCCCGTCCCTTCCCGTGCGCTCGTTGCCACCGAGAAGGCGCGCGTTCGTGCCTCGGCGCTGACCCGCCGCGACGGGCTCGACGCCATGGCGAGGGCGAACGGCTCGGCCGCCATCGTCGCGTCGGTTCTGGCCCTCGATCTCGAACCGGGGTGCGCGGTTTCCGCCTTTCTGCCGATCCTGAGCGAGGTCGATCTCACCAAGGCCATCGCCGGGCTGGACGGGCGCGGCCATCCGGTCGGCCTGCCGGTGATGGTGGAAAGCGGCCTCGTCTTCCGGCGCGTTCGCCCCGGCGACAGGCTGGTGCCGCTCGGCTTCGGCACGCGCGGGCCCGGTCCCGATGCCCCGGAAATCCAGCCGGACGTTCTGCTGATGCCGCTCACCGCCTTCGACCGCAACGGCGGCCGGGTCGGCTACGGACGGGGCTACTATGACCGCGCCGTCGCGCGTTTGCGCGCCGCTGGCCGTTTTCCCCGCTTGATCGGCATCGCCTTCTCGGTGCAGGAAGTGGCGGTGGTGCCCATGGAACCCCATGATGCGCCGCTCGACATGATCGTCACCGAGCGGGACGTGTTCCGTTTCGCTCCTTGAGCCTGACAGCACATGGGGGAGACCGCCGGACGATGCGATTGCTGTTCGTGGGAGATGTGGTGGGCCGCGCGGGCCGCAATGCCATTTCCGACATCCTGCCCGGCCTGATCGCCGACTACGGTCTCGATCTGGTGGTGGTCAACGGCGAGAACGCCGCCGGCGGCTTCGGCATCACCGAGGAGATCTGCCAGGACTTCCTCGACGCCGGTGCCGACGTGGTGACGACCGGCAATCACGCCTGGGACCAACGCGAGGCGCTCGTCTTCATCGAGCGGCAACCGCAGCTTCTCCGTCCGGCCAACTATCCGCCCGGAACGCCCGGACGTGGCGCCACCGTGGCCATCGCCCGCAACGGCGCGCGGGTGCTGGTGGTCAACGTCATGGGCCGCGTCTACATGGACGCGCTCGACGACCCCTTCGCCGCCGCAGACCGCGAGCTCAATGCCTGTCCGCTGGGCGGCATGGTCGATGCCGTGGTGGTGGACATGCACGCCGAGGCGACCAGCGAAAAGCAGGCGATGGGCCACTATCTCGACGGCCGGGCGTCGCTCGTCGTCGGCACCCACACCCATGTGCCGACCGCCGACTACCAGATCTTCGACGGCGGCACCGCCTATCTCTCCGACGCCGGCATGACCGGCGATTACGACAGCGTTCTCGGCATGGAGAAGGATGAGCCGGTCAACCGTTTCCTGCGCAAGATTCCGACGGCGCGCTTCCAGCCGGCGCTGGGCGAGCCGACGCTGTGCGGCGTCGCCGTCGAGGTGAGCGATTCCACCGGGCTCGCCGAGGCGATCGCTCCGGTCCGGATCGGCGGTCGTCTCGCGGAGGCGCTGCCGACGTTTTGGTAGGACCCCCGGCTGGATTTAAGGCCAACAAACGCCTATAAGGCGGCCCATTCGTGGATTTGTGCCGTGATCGATGGTCGCGGAGGCGTGTGCATGCGCCCCGCGCCCTTTCGCGGCTCCCTCAGGAGGCACTATGGCCGGTCATTCACAGTTCAAGAACATCATGCACCGCAAGGGCGCGCAGGACGCCAAGCGGTCGAAGATCTTCGCCAAGCTCGCCCGCGAAGTCACGGTGGCGGCCAAGATCGGCGGCATGGATCCGGCGATGAACGCTCGTCTGCGGCTCGCCATCCTCAACGCCCGCGCCGAGAACATGCCCAAGGACAACATTGACCGGGCGATCAAGAAGGCGGCCGGCGCCGACACGGAGAACTTCGACGAGGTGCGCTACGAGGGCTATGGCCCGGGCGGCACCGCCGTCATCGTCGAGGCGCTGACCGACAACCGCAATCGCACCGCCTCCGTCGTCCGCTCGATCTTCACCAAGGCCGGCGGCGCTCTCGGCGAGACCGGCTCGGTCGGCTTCATGTTCGATCGCCTCGGCGAGATCAGCTATCCGCTCAGCGCCGGCTCCAATGACGCCGTGCTGGAAGCCGCCATCGAGGCCGGCGCCGACGACGTCGAATCCGACGAGGAAGGCCACTTCATCTACTGCGCCTTCGAGTCGATGGGCGAAGTGACCAAGGCGCTGGAAGCCTCGCTGGGCGCCGCCGCCTCGATCAAGTCGGTCTGGAAGCCGAAGACCACGTCGAACCTCGACGAGGAGAAGGCCCAGAGCCTGATGAAGATGGTCGATCTCCTGGAAGACGACGACGACGTGCAGAACGTCTACACCAACATGGAAGTCTCGGACGAAGTGGCGGCCAAGCTCGCGAGCTGAGGCTGGCTTCGACGATCGGACAGTTCATGCCCGCCGTTGCCTGAGGGGTGACGGCGGGCTTTTCGTATGTGCCTGCCGGTTCGTACAGCAAGATACCCCTCTCCCTGGTCCCTCCCCCACAAGGGGGAGGGGACGCAGCTTGGGTCTACCCATCACCGGAAGGCTCGACTTGCCTGGAAAATAGGTCGGCAGTTCCCATCGTCCCCGGGGGAGGGACCAGGGAGAGGGGTGGGGCGTGTACGAACCGGCGACATCCCTGACAGAATAGACCGGCGACATCCTTGACAGTTATCGACGTTGGCAGAGGAGGGCTCTGCCGATGCCGTGGAAGGAAACGTCAAGGATGGACGAGAAGCTTTTC